>NZ_JAWJZZ010000010.1:0-10822 GCF_036452135.1 Sorlinia euscelidii
GGACGCTGAGCCAGAATGCCGACACCGTAAGAGCACGCTATCTGAGCGCCACCGGCGATCATCAGGGTGCGGCTCTGCTGAATTTCGAAACGTGTCGGCGGCGCAGCAGCGGCAGCAGCTTAAAACATCGTGGGAGAATTATCTCGGCGATGCTTATGCGTCGCAGAAGGCTTATATCGACCAGGCAACGGCGCTTGATAAAACCCTCGCCGCGGAGAGGCTGAACATCCAGAAGCAATATGCGGATCAGGCAAAGCAGGCGAGCCTTTCCGCGGCGCAGTCACTGACGACAAGCTTCGGCAGCCTGACAGACTATGCGCGCAGTCTGGCGACGTCGGATTATTCGCCCCTCTCATTCAGGACCAATATCAGGTCGCGAATGACAATGTCGCGAAGGATTATAACGCCGCAATGGCGGGGGATTCGGATGCGCTCGTCGCTTCCAGGGCGATATGGAAACCACCCTGCGCCTCTCTAGAAATATTGGGCTCGGCACGGGCTATGCGGATGACTTTCAGCGCCTGACAGAGATGCTGGGCGGGCTTTCAGGCGCGGATAGCGACAAACTGACCGCCAGCCTGGTCGAGAAACTTTCCAAAAGCAGGAGGACGCCATGCTGGCGCTGCGCGATAAAATGCAGGAGCTGCTACAGCAGGTTCAGCTTATCCAGGCGCAGCAGAAACAGGCCAGCAATAATGAAGCGCTGCGCCCGAGGCGCGCTGATGCGCGTGCAGCTTGTCGAACTCGACCTCATCCGCAACAAGGCGGTCCTGCCCGAGATGGCGGGCTTGAAGGCTGGAACGGTCGCCCCTGGGGGCGCTCTCCGCTTATCCGCAAGCGGTGGAAAGCTATGAGACCCTGCGATATTCCGATGCGGGTTACGTGTCGGATGATCATACGCCCTACCCACCTTACGTTATTCAAGGTTTGAGCCTCACGCGCGCACTGACCTTCTCAGCCGAGGCGCTGGCGGCAGTTACAGTGTGGGCGCGTTGGAAATCGCAAACCCTGATGGCGCGCTCTCAGGCCTTTTGCAAAGCCGTGTCAATGATCACCTCCCTGTCCGCATCCGCGCGGGCGGAAAGATTGGGACGCGGCGCGGCAGATCTGGCGTGACCGCCTTATGACGCAACCGCCCCGTCTTTGCCGGGCTCGGGCGCAACTGGCAGCCGGGCCGACCGGCTTTGAGGTGCCGCTGCTGGATGCAACTTACTGGCTTGATACAGCCATGCCCACGCGCAGTTATGGCGGCGGGGCGGTCTGGACGGGGATAAAACGTTGTCGGCCGCAGCCACCACGCCTGCGCGGCATGTGCCGCAATATCACCCCGATTTGATTGATGCCGTTAATCTTGTCTATCAGCTCTCCGACGCGGAAGCGGAGATCACAGCGGTTATGAAGGGGCTTCGGTGGGGGATCGCCTTTGGCGGGCGGGTTGATGATCTTTACGCCGCACCGCCGCGCCCGGCCATTACACCATCCAGCATTCGCCCGCGGGCACGTGGCTGCGCCTGGCACCAAACCTGTCTATGCCATCACCTCGACGCGACGGGCGCTTCCCTCCGGCGCCGCGCCGCATGGCTTGCTGAGCCTCCTCAGACAGATGCTGATTGAAGATCTGACATTGCCTGCCAACTTCATCGACCCGGGTTGGGACGCGGTTTCAGAATCTTATGACCGTCGGGGGCTGGTATTGGGATGGCGGGGAAAATGTCTCGGGCCGGGGCGTCTGCAACACGCTGCTTCCGGGTTGGGCATCAGCCTGATCCCGACACGCACCGGCACGTTGCGGCCCTTTCTGATGAGACGGGTCTGTGACGATGTGCCGGAACTGCGCTATCTCAGCGCCGATGTGATTGCCCGCATCGCCCCATGCGTCTGGATGCGTCGCTGGACCCGCCACCCTGGCGCTGGCGCGTCGGCTATGCGCATAATTTTACGCGACAGATCCATCTGAATGACCTGCATCCCCAGATCTCGGTGGACCAGCGCAATTTTATCGCTGAGTCAGACCGTGCCGCCTTATGGGTCAGCACGGCGGTCAAATCAGATTGGCGCGTCCCGTCCGACCCGCCTCTCCTGACAACCGCCCTGGCGCAGGAGAGCGATGCGGCTGCCATTGCGGATCGCCTCGGTGACGTTTGGGGCCGCCGGCGTCATATGTGGGCGATCGACGTGCCGCGCGACATGGCGACAGGATTTGAGCTGGGCGACACGGTCTTCCTCCGCGCCCCGATCCCGGCGCGGAGGATGGCGCGCGCGGCACGGTAATTGGCGAAATGTCAAACGCGCTCGACCCCACCACCACCCTTACCCTACTGGTCTGACAAAATGGAAAATTGTGGCTTTGGCTGGCAGAATTTGTTCTGATCGGCTCTCTCAGTGCGTCTTCCCAGCACGCGCAACTGCCTGTGACCAACCTTAAACTTCCACAAGGCGCAGCAAGCCTGGCCTGGCGGGCGATCGGGGACACGGTGTCGCTGGTGCTTCGTGCCGTGGGCGCATATCGCGTCGTCAGTGTGCATCGCACCAATCTGACCGCCAACGCGGTTTTGCGTGTGACGCTTTTCCGCGGCGATGTCGCGATCATTGAGGCCACCTCTGATGGGACGGCGCCGGTGAACGGGCAATGCGTGATTGTCCTCCCCGGGCCTATTCAGGCGACCAGATGCGCCTCGACATCACCGATCACGATAACCCGGATGGCTTTCTTTCCATCCCGCTCTGCTATGCGGGGCCGCTCTTTCAACCGGCCCGCAATTACGCCGCGGCCAGCACGGAAAATGTGAGCGCCACCGCGCTTGAAACCACCACCATGGCAGGGGCGGAATTTGTTGCGCCGCAATATGTGCAGCGCAGGCTGACCATCGCCCATCAGTCACTGGGTGATGACGATGTGTCCGCCCTGCGCAGCCTGCAGATTGCGGCCGCCAGCGGTGCCAATACGCTCTTTATCCCCAACCCCGGTGCGGCGCCGCAGAATGTGACAAAGGCGGCGCTTT
The DNA here is from genome assembly GCF_036452135.1 of Sorlinia euscelidii. Lineage (NCBI taxonomy): Bacteria > Pseudomonadati > Pseudomonadota > Alphaproteobacteria > Acetobacterales > Acetobacteraceae > Sorlinia > Sorlinia euscelidii. Next base: position 3,003 of record NZ_JAWJZZ010000010.1, read on the forward strand.
ATGGGCGGGCCGTCATGAATGAGATTTCCAACCCCTTCGGCGCGGCGGACAGGCACGCCACCACCATCGACATCAAGGAAAGATTATGAGCACGCCCAAAGTCCTCGATCTCGTCCTGGAGACGAGCACCAATCCCGGCACAGGTGCCTTCGTGCTGAATGGCGCGCCGACAGGCCGGCGCAGCTTCGCCACCGCCCTGGCGGAAGGGGGCGATGTTTATTATTACGCCGAAGACGGGTCCCAGGCCGAATGGGGCGTGGGCGCGTTGGAAGTCGGGGCCGTCAACACACTGACGCGCCAGACTATCCTGGGCAATACCAGCGCGGGGCGCAACCCGCTGAACTTCACGACAGAAGTGCGCGTCTATTCCGGCCTGCCGGGGGACCGCATTGCCCCGCTGAACGCGGACGGCACGCTCTCGCTTGCCTCCCCCGCCGAAGAGGATGACTCCGAAACCGCCCCGACCACAAAATGGACACGTAAACGCCTCGACGCGCTGGAGGCCACCGTCCGCCAGCTGGTCGAAACCCTCAAGGCCGACAGCGCCGCAGCCTACGTCAAAAAAGCCGGGATGAGATGACGGGGCACCTTACGGTGAGTGTGACCTACTCCGGCGGGCGCATCGTGAGTAAGCAGTATGATGGCGGTCTCGTCAAGCAGATGGGGCCATATCAGCAGATCGGCTCAATCACGGGCCCTTACGATATCGCACCCTCTATTGTGGCTATACGATGCTTTACGACGCCACGGGAGGCGATATCGTAAGGGCCCGTGATTGAGCCGATCTGCTGATATGGCCCCATCTGCTTGACGAGACCGCCATCATACTGCTTACTCACGATGCGCCCGCCGGAGTAGGTCACACTCACCGTAAGGTGCCCCGTCATCTCATCCCGGCTTTTTTGACGTAGGCTGCGGCGCTGTCGGCCTTGAGGGTTTCGACCAGCTGGCGGACGGTGGCCTCCAGCGCGTCGAGGCGTTTACGTGTCCATTTGTGGTCGGGGCGGTTTCGGAGTCATCCTCTTCGGCGGGGGAGGCAAGCGAGAGCGTGCCGTCCGCGTTCAGCGGGGCAATGCGGTCCCCCGGCAGGCCGGAATAGACGCGCACTTCTGTCGTGAAGTTCAGCGGGTTGCGCCCCGCGCTGGTATTGCCCAGGATAGTCTGGCGCGTCAGTGTGTTGACGGCCCCGACTTCCAACGCGCCCACGCCCCATTCGGCCTGGGACCCGTCTTCGGCGTAATAATAAACATCGCCCCCTTCCGCCAGGGCGGTGGCGAAGCTGCGCCGGCCTGTCGGCGCGCCATTCAGCACGAAGGCACCTGTGCCGGGATTGGTGCTCGTCTCCAGGACGAGATCGAGGACTTTGGGCGTGCTCATAATCTTTCCTTGATGTCGATGGTGGTGGCGTGCCTGTCCGCCGCGCCGAAGGGGTTGGAAATCTCATTCATGACGGCCCGCCCATAAAGCGCCGCCTTTGTCACATTCTGCGGCGCCGCACCGGGGTTGGGGATAAAGAGCGTATTGGCACCGCTGGCGGCCGCAATCTGCAGGCTGCGCAGGGCGGACACATCGTCATCACCCAGTGACTGATGGGCGATGGTCAGCCTGCGCTGCACATATTGCGGCGCAACAAATTCCGCCCTGCCATGGTGGTGGTTTCAAGCGCGGTGGCGCTCACATTTTCCGTGCTGGCGCGGCGTAATTGCGGGCCGGTTGAAAGAGCGGCCCCGCATAGCAGAGCGGATGGAAAGAAAGCCATCCGGGTTATCGTGATCGGTGATGTCGAGGCGCATCTGGTCGCCTGAATAGGCCCGGGGGAGGACAATCACGCATTGCCCGTTCACCGGCGCCGTCCCATCAGAGGTGGCCTCAATGATCGCGACATCGCCGCGGAAAAGCGTCACACGCAAAACCGCGTTGGCGGTCAGATTGGTGCGATGCACACTGACGACGCGATATGCGCCCACGGCACGAAGCACCAGCGACACCGTGTCCCCGATCGCCCGCCAGGCCAGGCTTGCTGCGCCTTGTGGAAGTTTAAGGTTGGTCACAGGCAGTTGCGCGTGCTGGGAAGACGCACTGAGAGAGCCGATCAGAACAAAATTCTGCCAGCCAAAGCCACAATTTTCCATTTTGTCAGACCAGTAGGGTAAGGGTGGTGGTGGGGTCGAGCGCGTTTGACATTTCGCCAATTACCGTGCCGCGCGCGCCATCCTCCGCGCCCGGGATCGGGGCGCGGAGGAAGACCGTGTCGCCCAGCTCAAATCCTGTCGCCATGTCGCGCGGCACGTCGATCGCCCACATATGACGCCGGCGGCCCCAAACGTCACCGAGGCGATCCGCAATGGCAGCCGCATCGCTCTCCTGCGCCAGGGCGGTTGTCAGGAGAGGCGGGTCGGACGGGACGCGCCAATCTGATTTGACCGCCGTGCTGACCCATAAGGCGGCACGGTCTGACTCAGCGATAAAATTGCGCTGGTCCACCGAGATCTGGGGATGCAGGTCATTCAGATGGATCTGTCGCGTAAAATTATGCGCATAGCCGACGCGCCAGCGCCAGGGTGGCGGGTCCAGCGACGCATCCAGACGCATGGGGGCGATGCGGGCAATCACATCGGCGCTGAGATAGCGCAGTTCCGGCACATCGTCACAGACCCGTCTCATCAGAAAGGGCCGCAACGTGCCGGTGCGTGTCGGGATCAGGCTGATGCCCAACCCGGAAAGCAGCGTGTTGCAGACGCCCCGGCCCGAGACATTTTCCCCGCCATCCCAATACCAGCCCCCGACGGGTCATAAGATTCTGAAACCGCGTCCCAACCCGGGTCGATGAAGTTGGCAGGCAATGTCAGATCTTCAATCAGCATCTGTCTGAGGAGGCTCAGCAAGCCATGCGGCGCGGCGCCGGAGGGGAAGCGCCCCGTCGCGTCGAGGGTGATGGCATAGACAGGTTTGGTGCCCAGGCGCAGCCACGTGCCCGCGGGCGAATGCTGGATGGTGTAATGGCCGGGCGCGGGCGGTGCGGCGTAAAGATCATCAACCCGCCCGCCAAAGGCGATCCCCCACCGAAGCCCCCTTCATAAACCGCTGTGATCTCCGCTTCCGCGTCGGAGAGCTGATAGACAAGATTAACGGCATCAATCAAAATCGGGGTGATATTGCGGCACATGCCGCGCAGGCGTGGGTGGCTGCGGCCGACAACGTTTTTATCCCCGTCCAGACCGCCCCGCCGCCATAACTGCGCGTGGGCATGGCTGTATCAAGCCAGTAAGTTGCATCCAGCAGCGGCACCTCAAAGCCGGTCGGCCCGGGCTGCCAGTTGCGCCCGAGCCCGGCAAAGACGGGGGCGGTTGCGTCATAAGGCGGGTCACGCCAGATCTGCCGCGCCGCGTCCCAATCTTTCCGCCCCGCGCGGATGCGGACAGGGAGGTGATCATTGACACGGCTTTGCAAAAGGCCTGAGAGCGCGCCATCAGGGTTTGCGATTTCCAACGCGCCCACACTGTAACTGCCGCCCAGCGCCTCGGCTGAGAAGGTCAGTGCGCGCGTGAGGCTCAAACCTTGAATAACGTAGGTGGGTAGGGCGTATGATCATCCGACACGTAACCCGCATCGGAATATCGCAGGGTCTCATAGCTTTCCACCGCTTGCGGATAAGCGGAGAGCGCCCCCCAGGGGCGACCGTTCCAGCCTTCAAGCCCCGCCATCTCGGGCAGGACCGCCTTGTTGCGGATGAGGTCGAGTTCGACAAGCTGCACGCGCATCAGGCGCGCCTCGGGCGCAGCGCTTCATTATTGCTGGCTGTTTCTGCTGCGCCTGGATAAGCTGAACCTGCTGTAGCAGCTCCTGCATTTTATCGCGCAGCGCCAGCATGGCGTCCTCCTGCTTTTGGAAAGTTTCTCGACCAGGCTGGCGGTCAGTTTGTCGCTATCCGCGCCTGAAAGCCCGCCAGCATCTCTGTCAGGCGCTGAAAGTCATCCGCATAGCCCGTGCCCGAGCCCCAATATTTCTGAGAGAGGCGCAGGGTGGTTTCCATATCGCCCTGGAAGCGACCGAGCGCATCCGAATCCCCCGCCATTGCGGCGTTATAATCCTTCGCGACATTGTCATTCGCGACCTGATATTGGTCCTGAATGGAGAGGGGCGAATAATCCGACGTCGCCAGACTGCGCGCATAGTCTGTCAGGCTGCCGAAGCTTGTCGTCAGTGACTGCGCGCGGAAAGGCTCGCCTGCTTTGCCTGATCCGCATATTGCTTCTGGATGTTCAGCCTCTCCGCGGCGAGGGTTTTATCAAGCGCCGTTGCCTGGTCGATATAAGCCTTCTGCGACGCATAAGCATCGCCGAGATAATTCTCCCACGATGTTTTAAGCTGCTGCCGCTGCTGCGCCACCGGCGATCATCAGGGTGCGGCTCTGCTGAATTTCGACGTGTCGGCGGCGCAGCAGCGGCAGCAGCTTAAAACATCGTGGGAGAATTATCTCGGCGATGCTTATGCGTCGCAGAAGGCTTATATCGACCAGGCAACGGCGCTTGATAAAACCCTCGCCGCGGAGAGGCTGAACATCCAGAAGCAATATGCGGATCAGGCAAAGCAGGCGAGCCTTTCCGCGGCGCAGTCACTGACGACAAGCTTCGGCAGCCTGACAGACTATGCGCGCAGTCTGGCGACGTCGGATTATTCGCCCCTCTCCATTCAGGACCAATATCAGGTCGCGAATGACAATGTCGCGAAGGATTATAACGCCGCAATGGCGGGGGATTCGGATGCGCTCGGTCGCTTCCAGGGCGATATGGAAACCACCCTGCGCCTCTCTCAGAAATATTGGGGCTCGGGCACGGGCTATGCGGATGACTTTCAGCGCCTGACAGAGATGCTGGGCGGGCTTTCAGGCGCGGATAGCGACAAACTGACCGCCAGCCTGGTCGAGAAACTTTCCAAAAAGCAGGAGGACGCCATGCTGGCGCTGCGCGATAAAATGCAGGAGCTGCTACAGCAGGTTCAGCTTATCCAGGCGCAGCAGAAACAGGCCAGCAATAATGAAGCGCTGCGCCCGAGGCGCGCCTGATGCGCGTGCAGCTTGTCGAACTCGACCTCATCCGCAACAAGGCGGTCCTGCCCGAGATGGCGGGGCTTGAAGGCTGGAACGGTCGCCCCTGGGGGCGCTCTCCGCTTATCCGCAAGCGGTGGAAAGCTATGAGACCCTGCGATATTCCGATGCGGGTTACGTGTCGGATGATCATACGCCCTACCCACCTTACGTTATTCAAGGTTTGAGCCTCACGCGCGCACTGACCTTCTCAGCCGAGGCGCTGGGCGGCAGTTACAGTGTGGGCGCGTTGGAAATCGCAAACCCTGATGGCGCGCTCTCAGGCCTTTTGCAAAGCCGTGTCAATGATCACCTCCCTGTCCGCATCCGCGCGGGGCGGAAAGATTGGGACGCGGCGCGGCAGATCTGGCGTGACCCGCCTTATGACGCAACCGCCCCCGTCTTTGCCGGGCTCGGGCGCAACTGGCAGCCCGGGCCGACCGGCTTTGAGGTGCCGCTGCTGGATGCAACTTACTGGCTTGATACAGCCATGCCCACGCGCAGTTATGGCGGCGGGGGCGGTCTGGACGGGGATAAAAACGTTGTCGGCCGCAGCCACCCACGCCTGCGCGGCATGTGCCGCAATATCACCCCGATTTTGATTGATGCCGTTAATCTTGTCTATCAGCTCTCCGACGCGGAAGCGGAGATCACAGCGGTTTATGAAGGGGGCTTCGGTGGGGGATCGCCTTTGGCGGGCGGGTTGATGATCTTTACGCCGCACCGCCCGCGCCCGGCCATTACACCATCCAGCATTCGCCCGCGGGCACGTGGCTGCGCCTGGGCACCAAACCTGTCTATGCCATCACCCTCGACGCGACGGGGCGCTTCCCCTCCGGCGCCGCGCCGCATGGCTTGCTGAGCCTCCTCAGACAGATGCTGATTGAAGATCTGACATTGCCTGCCAACTTCATCGACCCGGGTTGGGACGCGGTTTCAGAATCTTATGACCCGTCGGGGGGCTGGTATTGGGATGGCGGGGAAAATGTCTCGGGCCGGGGCGTCTGCAACACGCTGCTTTCCGGGTTGGGCATCAGCCTGATCCCGACACGCACCGGCACGTTGCGGCCCTTTCTGATGAGACGGGTCTGTGACGATGTGCCGGAACTGCGCTATCTCAGCGCCGATGTGATTGCCCGCATCGCCCCCATGCGTCTGGATGCGTCGCTGGACCCGCCACCCTGGCGCTGGCGCGTCGGCTATGCGCATAATTTTACGCGACAGATCCATCTGAATGACCTGCATCCCCAGATCTCGGTGGACCAGCGCAATTTTATCGCTGAGTCAGACCGTGCCGCCTTATGGGTCAGCACGGCGGTCAAATCAGATTGGCGCGTCCCGTCCGACCCGCCTCTCCTGACAACCGCCCTGGCGCAGGAGAGCGATGCGGCTGCCATTGCGGATCGCCTCGGTGACGTTTGGGGCCGCCGGCGTCATATGTGGGCGATCGACGTGCCGCGCGACATGGCGACAGGATTTGAGCTGGGCGACACGGTCTTCCTCCGCGCCCCGATCCCGGGCGCGGAGGATGGCGCGCGCGGCACGGTAATTGGCGAAATGTCAAACGCGCTCGACCCCACCACCACCCTTACCCTACTGGTCTGACAAAATGGAAAATTGTGGCTTTGGCTGGCAGAATTTTGTTCTGATCGGCTCTCTCAGTGCGTCTTCCCAGCACGCGCAACTGCCTGTGACCAACCTTAAACTTCCACAAGGCGCAGCAAGCCTGGCCTGGCGGGCGATCGGGGACACGGTGTCGCTGGTGCTTCGTGCCGTGGGCGCATATCGCGTCGTCAGTGTGCATCGCACCAATCTGACCGCCAACGCGGTTTTGCGTGTGACGCTTTTCCGCGGCGATGTCGCGATCATTGAGGCCACCTCTGATGGGACGGCGCCGGTGAACGGGCAATGCGTGATTGTCCTCCCCCGGGCCTATTCAGGCGACCAGATGCGCCTCGACATCACCGATCACGATAACCCGGATGGCTTTCTTTCCATCCCGCTCTGCTATGCGGGGCCGCTCTTTCAACCGGCCCGCAATTACGCCGCGGCCAGCACGGAAAATGTGAGCGCCACCGCGCTTGAAACCACCACCATGGCAGGGGCGGAATTTGTTGCGCCGCAATATGTGCAGCGCAGGCTGACCATCGCCCATCAGTCACTGGGTGATGACGATGTGTCCGCCCTGCGCAGCCTGCAGATTGCGGCCGCCAGCGGTGCCAATACGCTCTTTATCCCCAACCCCGGTGCGGCGCCGCAGAATGTGACAAAGGCGGCGCTTTATGGGCGGGCCGTCATGAATGAGATTTCCAACCCCTTCGGCGCGGCGGACAGGCACGCCACCACCATCGACATCAAGGAAAGATTATGAGCACGCCCAAAGTCCTCGATCTCGTCCTGGAGACGAGCACCAATCCCGGCACAGGTGCCTTCGTGCTGAATGGCGCGCCGACAGGCCGGCGCAGCTTCGCCACCGCCCTGGCGGAAGGGGGCGATGTTTATTATTACGCCGAAGACGGGTCCCAGGCCGAATGGGGCGTGGGCGCGTTGGAAGTCGGGGCCGTCAACACACTGACGCGCCAGACTATCCTGGGCAATACCAGCGCGGGGCGCAACCCGCTGAACTTCACGACAGAAGTGCGCGTCTATTCCGGCCTGCCGGGGGACCGCATTGCCCCGCTGAACGCGGACGGCACGCTCTCGCTTGCCTCCCCCGCCGAAGAGGATGACTCCG
>NZ_JAWJZZ010000011.1:0-7453 GCF_036452135.1 Sorlinia euscelidii
ATCGAGCAACCAGTAACGTCGGAGGGAAAAGCCGAGATTCTGCATGATCGTCCTTTTACCATCCACCTGATAACAGGCGGTCACGTCGGCCCGGCGGGCGGTCCAGACAATATCGGCGATTCAATTCTTGATGTTGTTTTGGATAACGCAAACCATCTTCCGGCTCAAGCTGGCAGTTTGGCCAAAGCGAGGCATTTCCGCATCAGGCTCGGGAGGGCCTGATCGGGGAGATCCTCCATCGCGCACGGCACCGCATCGACAATCATCTCCGGCGTCATGAGGGGGGCGAGGCACGATGTCCTCGCGGCGTTCCATGAAGTGACTTCTACCTCATATACGTCAAGATAAAGGGTCAGGTGCGTAAATACATGTTTGACCCGCCCGAGATACAGCCATGGTCCGGCGGACGCACCTTTCTGCAGGCTATCAGGCGGCGCGGAAACGGAAATCCAGTCACTTCCGGGGAGCGCCATCATCGCCGCGAGGAGCCCCTTATCCGGCCGTTTTCGCAATAAAACAGAGGGGCCCGGTCCGCGGATGATCAACGCCGTGCCATGGCTGTCGGGACGCTGTTTTTTAGGCGCTTTAACCGGGTAAGATTCAGCTTTTCCCTGTCGATGCGCGGCACAATCCTGCTGCCACGGACATAACATGCATTTCGGCCGTCGCGGCGTGCAGATTGTGGCACCTAGATCGAACAAAGCCTGCGCGAAATCGGACGCCCGCGCCTGCGCAGGCGCGTCGTCATTCAATGTCGCGGCGAGAGTGGCAAGGTGCTTCTTCCCGGCGGGGAGCGGCGTCCCGGCTGCAAAGAGCCGCGCCGTAACGCGCTCGACATTGCCGTCAACCGGGATGACCGGCACATTGAAGGCGATGGAGGCAATGGCCCGCGCCGTGTAGGGGCCAATGCCCGGCAGGGCTTCCAGAGCCGGGACGGTTTGGGGGAAAGCGCCGCGCGCCGCCAGTTCTTGCGCGCAAAGATGCAGGTTGCGCGCCCTGCTGTAATAGCCCAGCCCGGCCCAGGCCGCCATGACGTCATGCTGCGGTGCCGCGGCCAAAGCTTGAACCGAAGGGAAACGCGCGATAAACCTCAAAAAATAATCATGTACCGTCACAACCGTTGTTTGCTGCAGCATTATTTCGCTCAGCCAGACGTGATAGGGGTCCGATTTCTGCCCCGGCAAGGCGCGCCACGGCATGATGCGGCGGTGATGATCATACCAGAGCAGCAGTGAGGCAGCAGAGAAGGTCACACGAGCGATATGAAGAAATCCGACACAGCGCGCAAGCCCAGGACGACCCGTCCCGCGCCCGGCCCGGTGGAAAAAGAGGCGCGGCGTGTTTTCGGCATGAGGGCGCTCGGCGCCTTGATTGATCCTGTCGCCCGCCCTGCCCTGAAACGCCGGCCCAGCCTCGCTGTGCAGATTATCCTCGATTGGCCACATATTGTCGGGCCTTCCTTGGCGCGAATGTCAACGCCAAGGAAATTGTCAGGCGGCACATTGACAATCGCCTGTGCCGGGCCTGTCGCGGTTGAGATGCAATATCTGATTCCCCAACTCCTGGAACGCATCAATGGCTTGGCGGGTGGGGCGTCTGCACGCGGAGGTCGTCAATCCCCGCTACTTTTCAGGGACCAATCCTCGATCGTGACCCGGGTGCGAATCATTCATGATGCGGTTCTGGAAGAGGTTACTGAACGTCCAGCGCGCATACCGGCGGAGCCGATCACGATTGAAGAAGGTCATCATCAGCCGATCCAGGATGTATTGCAACGATTAGGGGGTCTTATCTCCGCGCGGGAACGCGATAAACCGCCTTCCTGAAACGACATCCACTGGCGTAACCCGGCTTGATTCTCAGGGCCGCTTTGTGCGACTGCGTGCCGATATTCATAAATTTGAGTCGGGTTAATCCCGTCCGCGTCCAGGTCGATCGCTGCGACCCGTCGATGCATCGTGAGAGGATTATAACAGGATGAACGCGGAACCCATCGATATTCTTATCCTGGCGCCACAATTTGCCCATGCTCAGGCGCCCAGGACGCATGAATATATCCTGCATGATTATGAATCCATTGAGGCTATCGGCGCGGCAGCGCACAGGATAAGGGGGCTCATCACAGATGGTGCGCGCGGCGCGCCGCGAGAACTTCTTGAGGCTCTACCGAATCTTGAAATCATCAGTGTCTGCGGCGTGGGCTATGATCGGATTGATCTGGAAACATGTCGCCGTCGACAGATCAACGTCACGACGGCACGTGGGGTGCTTTCGGCCGACGTTGCGGATATGGCCCTTGCCCTGACATTGGGCGTTTTACGACGCGTCGTCGCTGCTGATCGCTTCGTCCGCGCGGGCGATTGGCGCCCGACGCATCATTTCCCGCTTTCCACGTCACTGAAAGGCAAGCGCATGGGCATTGTCGGGATGGGCGATATCGGCATTGAAATCGCGCGGCGTGCGCAGGCTTTCAGGATGGAAGTCGGCTACCATAATCGTCGCATCAAAGAGGACAGCCCTTTTTCCTACCACCCCGACCTGATCTCGATTGCCCGCTGGTCTGACGTGCTTGTCCTGTGCCTTCCCGGGGAGACGCGACACGGCACGTGGTCAATAAGGACGTGCTGGATGCGCTGGGGCCTGACGGGTTTCTCATCAATGTAGCGCGTGGCTCCGTGATCGATGAGCCCGCCTTGATCTCGGCGCTTCAGGAACGGCGGATCAAAGGGCAGGGCTGGACGTCTTCGCCGATGAGCCGCATGTGCCGCCGACTCTGAAATCATGTGACAACGTTGTTCTGCAACCGCATATCGCCTCCGCCACGCGGGAGACACGGGCTGAGATGGCGGCGCTCGTTTTCCGAAACCTCGACGCGCAATTCGCTGCGCGCCCTTTACTGACGCCACTCGCCTTTTGAGCTGTCGGGACGTGCGGCCGTGTCGCGCCTTGTCACGTTTCGTGATTCGCGCGTTAAACCGTACTGTAACGTTTCGGCGTTCACGCTTGCGACAGTGTTTATCCGGTTCACAAGCGTTTCTGCGCGTCGGTTAAGGGGAGAGAACCACCTATTTCGGTATAAATCTCGTTTTTCCCTTGACGATATCGCGATTTTCGCGGTCGTACTCTTCGTTTGCCGTTAAAACAGGCTTAGTATTTCGGGCTGATGCGTTACGGAGATATGGCGGTATGAGCACGCGGGGAAGATCATCACATTCGGCGAGATCCTCGTCGAAATTGTCGCGGACACGGTGGGTGTCGGCTTCCAGGAAACGATGGGTTTGCGTGGGCCATTCCCTTCCGGTGCACCCGCGATTTTTATTGATCAGGTGGCGCATCTCGAAGTGCCCTGCGCATTATCTCCTGCGTCGGGGACGATGATTTCGGGCGATTAAATATCGCGCGCCTCGAGCGCGACGGTGTCGATGTCTCTGCCATCGCATTTTCCCCCAATCTCACGACAGGCAGTGCTTTCGTCCGTTATCGTCCCGATGGATCGCGGGATTTCGTCTATAATATTCGTGGCGGCGCCTGTTCGGAAACGCGACTGACAGCGGCAGCGCATCACCTGCTTGATCAGACCGCGCATTTCCACCTCATGGCTCGTCACTCTTTTCCCCGATCATGATTGAGGAAGCGATGATTGCCGTGCAGAAAGTGCGGGAGAAAGCGGCAAGGTTTCCTTTGATCCGAATATACGTAAGGAGATGCTATGCGCCCCCGGAATGCGCGGCGCCATGCTGAATATCCTGAAATGCTGCGATCTTTTCCTCCCCAGCGGCAATGAGCTGGTGGCCCTCACCGACGCCACGGATGAGGAAGGCGCTATTGAAGAAATCTTCCGCCTCGGCGTGTCGGAGGTCATCGCTTCAGATGTGGCCCGATCCCAATCTCGGAAGAACATGGGTGACGATCATTTGGGTGACTGTTCGTTCAAAAAGCTTGCTCGCCGACAGCCGTTCAAGCGGCAGGCATGTGCTTGTCGGAGATGATGCGAGGTCGAGCTGCTGGGAAGAACAAGCCATTTCGGCGATTGAAGCAGGTATGGCATTGATGTCTTTGATATTTGCCGCAACTTCGACAGCGTCGATTGACGTGTTTCGCGGCGGCATCGGGCTCTGGCTCACTTCCGACACTGCCGAAATATAATTCGGGTTCGGGATAAACGCGCCAAATTCCGGGACATCGTCGTGCCACGCGAGGGTTTTGACGCCCACAACCTGTTGATTGGAGATCGAGGCGCTCGCCGCCCATTCATCCGCCACCCAATATTTCGTCGCGAACCAGATATCGCGCAATTCTCGTTTTGCCTCTCCAGGGGGTAGGACTTCCTCGGCAAATTGAAATGAATCGGTGACGTTGAAGAAATTCTTCGTCGGGCGGACATAATAGAGGTAGATCGTGCGATGAGGCTTGACCCGCGTCAGCATCTCACTGATTCTCGTCGCGTGACTCAACGATTCTGTCAGAGGGAGATAAGCGGATCTTTCCCCCGCCGCACCTTTACCTGCTAAAAAGCGATTGAGATCTCTCTCCGTGCCGATGCTTGTCATGCCTGAAGAGAAGACGCTTTCCGGCGCTTGGAAGGATACGGTGTAGACGACCAAAGGCGGGGTTTTGGCGTAACTCACTGAAGTAAACACCGTCGACACGATGAAGAGCGAGGCTTTGAGAAGTTTCATGGGATTTTTGATTCCGTGAGCTTGGGGTGAATTCGGATCTCTGCGAACATCTGGTCCTGCCCGCGTCATTGACGCGTCACTCTGAAGACACTTTTCGCGGCAGGACCGATATTTTCAGCTATCGCGGATGGGTGAAGGTTTTTCCGGGCGATAGACGTGACAAGACACGCGCGAGGTCAGGACTTAAAGCTCGTCATGACCTGGCGCACTCCAAAGCTGACCTGAGGTCGAACCCATAAGGATGCCGGCAGCAATCATTTTTGCGATCGTCCGTTGATAAACCGTTTCGATCGGAAGGTTCTCAAGAGGCGTGCACTGATGTGAAGAAGATGATGTGCCGAGGCGTTTTGATTGCGGGTCACACGGTATATTGGCGACAAAGGCCGCCATGTAGCCAGCGCCGTGCGGCTCTACGGCAACATCGAGATTATTCAATGTTTCGTTGCGTACCGGCAGGGGTTGAGGATTCACCTGCGCCGGGGCAAAAATATAATCTTCATTATCAGCCAGATGGGTCAAACCCCGAGGATTATGACGGTCACCATAGATATATACCGCCGCAATCTGGTCGCTCGTGATCGAACTGGTCGCCGCCCAGGCATAGGTGAGTGAGTGTCTTTCTGCTTCCATCACGTGACGAATGTTGAGAGTTGTTTCAGGGTCTGGAATGGCTGTACTGGCAAATTGAAGAGATCGCATCACGTTATAGAAATTTGGTGTCTGTCGGACCTCGTAAACGTAAAGCGGCGTCCCAGGGTTAGCGTTGGCTATTTGCTCGGCGCGTTCCATCACGACATAAAGATGGTCGAAAAGAGGAATGAAGCGGGCGCGTCCCTCCCTTACTGACGAACCGGCGACGAAATGGAGGAAGTCACTGTCATCACCCGCAATTGGAAAGCCTTCGGCGAAAACTTTCTCCTTCGGATCGAAAGATATTTTATAGAGTTTTTTTTGCGTATCTTCAGCGTGGCCTATCGAAACGAACAACGATGAGATGACAAAAAGCGAGGCGGCTAGAACTCTCATGTTAACCTCCATTATTATATTTATAAGGTGAAGAAAAAGCCAGATTGATGGATTATTTGAAAAGATTTTTCTCAGAAAATAAAGGTATGGTTCGACGCGTCTTTGGCAGTCGTTTGTACAATATCCCGACTTCATCGTCCTCTGTTCGTGATCGGCCATGTCGTCGGGATTGTGATGCGCGGTTTAAAGCTCATCATGTCCGGGTACGACGAGCAGTTGCCCTGAGGTCGAACCCATAAGGATGCCGGCCGCGATCAATTTCGCGACCGTCTTGCCGTAAAGCGCGTCGAAAGAAAGCTTATTTACCTGCAGGGGGCAGCTATCGGTCTGGGATGCGCCCAGACGTTGGGGTTTCGCGTTACATACCATAGAGGCGATCGGCCCGGGTATAAAGCCGGCCCCTTCCGGGTCTTCCGCCACTGCGGCGGCTTCAACTGTCGCATTTCTTATTGGCAGCGGATTAGGGTTTACCTGTGGTTCATCGAACATGTAATTCGGGTTACGTGTGAGGTCGCCCGGTACGAACCTGCCATTCACCAGACGCAGCTCTCTCACGCCGATAATCTGCTCGACGGGAATCATTCTGGTGGATGCCCACATAGAGGATGTCCACGTGCGCGATGAAAGCCATGCTGTGCGCATCTGGGTTCTCGCCTCACCTGCCGGCAGCACACTCATGGCAAATTGTAGCGATTCCTCGACGCTATAAACATTTTCTGTCGGGCGGACTTCATAGACGTAAAGCGGATCAAAGTGAAAATGTTCCGCGATCTGACTTAAGATACCCGTCAATCTATCCATTTCTCCCATTAATGAGATGTAATGTTGGTTTGTGCCAAATTGCCAACCCGCTGCCGCCCAATATTGCATTCTCTCATCAGGCAGGCTTATCCCGCGACCCTGATCAATAACCTCTGCGGGCGGCTGAAAGGAGAAGGTGTAGACTTTATCGGGCGGGCTTACGGCGTAACTTGCCGTGGAAAAAATTGACGAGGCTATAAAGAGCGTGGTTGCCAGAAATTTCATGATGAATTCCATTCTTATTATGATGATGCGATAGTCAAACCAGAGTGATGCGCTGCGACATCGGCGTGCTTCGGCGTCGCGCGACGCGACCCCTCAATGAGGATGCGCCTTCAGACGGTCGTCACTCAAAGCTCGTCATGACCGGGCTCTTTCCAGAGTTGACCTGATGTTGTCCCCATAAGGATGTCGGCAGCGATCATTTTCGCGATTGTCTTGCTGTAAAGCGTATTAAGGGACACACGTTTAAGGGGCAGGCATGGGGTGGACGGGGTTGCGCCGAGGCGTCTCGGTTGCGCGTTGCACCCGTCAGGGATAATCGCGCCCGGGATGAAGCCGACACCGTGCGGGTCTTCAGCAACAACCGCTTCTTCAACCGTTTCATTCCGCACAGGCATCGGGCGGTGGCTTGCTTCTGGCAATGCGTAGAGGAAATTCGGATTGTAAATAAAGGTTTGCCTTCTCAGCTCCCCATTGACCCAATGATACGGCGCTGCACCAAAAATCTGCGCGCCGGAAATTTCGCCGTCGGCCGTCCATATCCCTTGCGCCCAATGAGCCGTCGCGAGCCATGTTTGATACAGTGTCTGTCTTGCCTCGCCAAGCGGAAGAGCATCACGTGCAAAACGCACTGACTCTTGCAAATTGTGAAAATTGTTGGTCGGGCGAATTAAGTAAATATAAGCGGTCCGATTAGGATAGTTCCGAGCGAAGTTTTCGACGAG
>NZ_JAWJZZ010000002.1:0-469645 GCF_036452135.1 Sorlinia euscelidii
GCGGGCATGTCGGAAATATAAATTTCTGCACGCGCGGCGCGCATGACGTGACGCTGCCCGAAAGCAGCGTCACAGCGGCAAGAGGGAGGAAGCGGCTAAACCGCATCACATCGTCCCGGCATCGAGACGCGCCATGAGCGCATCGTCGCTAACAGGCTTTTCCGCTTCGGCCTGCGCCATACGATCCTGCGTGTCGATCACGGCCGCATCATGGGCGGCCTGCGCTTCCGCCTGTTTAACGGTTTGTTTCGCAGTCGCATCGGCCTGCTTCTTCCGGCTCGTTTGCCAGACGAGCCAGCCGAGGATCGCCACGCCTAGCGCGACGATTGCGTGCTTGATAATCCCGATAATATTGCCGATTCCCGAAATCATAATCTCAACCTCCATCGATGTTGCGCGGTCCCTGACCGTTCTTCGGCCAGCTCCCGCTCGATCGGCCACACGACCGGCGGCCCCGACAACTCGGTTCCCCAGGCGCGTGGCTGACTTGTATAGGCATATTCGATGACATCAGCGCGGCTTGCGGCGTAGGCCATGGCCAACGCCACGGCGGCGTCGCCGTGACGCTGGGCCGTCTTGCCGCCTTTACGCTGGTCCGGCACGCGCGCAACGCCGCGTACGACTTGTAAGAGACGGATGTCGTCAATGATTTCACGGTCCTGCGGTAAGGTGAGTGCCGCATCTTCCATCGCCGCCTTGAGGGGCGGCATCTGCTCACGATACCACCCCTCAGAGAGCATCACGGCCTCAACGCGGCTGCCATAACGTTGCACCGTGACTTCCGCGAGATACTGCCCGTTGCCGCGTGCATCCATTTTTCCGGCACGCCACCGGGGCAGCCCGTCAAGAATAGCGAAGAGGATGCGTCGTTGCTCATCAAAGGGCACGTTCCGCAATTCGACGACGAGCGCCGTCTCGCGCCGCATGTCCGGGGCGATACCCAGAACCCAGATGACGGTTAAATCACCGGATCGGCCAAAATCCTCACCGAACACATAGGGGCGCTCGCGATCCAACGTTTCCAAGGTGGTGTTAATTTTTTCACTAATGAATGAGGCTGTTTCCTGAGCGCGCTGCGCCTCCGGCCAAAGGGAAAATTCTGCCGTCTGCGCCCAACGAATAACGGGAATATCGGCGGAAGCCCGGGCTTCAATGAGCGGCAACGGGATATAAGCCCCGGTGGATGGCGACGGGATGCAGAACAGCTCCTCATCAGCACCGGAGCCGTAAAATGCCACGATCTCATCACGCCAGGCAGATTGCGCCACTTTAGACCACGTGACCCCCGTCTTGGCGCAGATTTTCCGGTAGAGCCCCTGTTCCAAAGCGTCGTCAAAGGTGGTGCGCAGCAAATGATAAGGCTTTCGGCCCGCCCGGATGTCATTGACCAGGATGTTAAACGGGTTGCTGTCCCCATTATGCGTGCTGATAATCAGCACCTTGCCTCCCCACATCAGGAGAGCAAGAGCTGCGGTCATCAGGCCCGCGAGATCATCATGGAAGGCCGCTTCATCGATAATAACGAGGCCCTGCATGCCGCGCAGGGCACGCGCCATGGAGGGCAACGCCAGGACTTTATGCCCGGCCGCGAAGTCGATTCGGAAAACCTTGACGTCCTTCTCCGGCGCGTCCGGGTCGCGGAAAAAGCTTTCCTGGACCTGACCGGCCACAACCTGCATCTGACCCGCATGGTCGGCGCAGTAATCAATAAATTCCCGCGCCATCTCCAGATTATAACCCATATAAAACACGTCCATGCCGCCCGCTTCGGGCGATAATCCTGCAATCAGGTCCGCGATAAATGAGGCGGCCCATGACATGCCGGTGCGTCGGGATTTTTCAACGACGACGACTGGATACTTCATGACGGCCGCCATCATTCCCGACTGATAAGGCAGGAAGAGGCTGGTCGAGAGCGTGGGGTTACGACCTTCCGTCATTTTCAACCCCGAAAGCCCCCTGCATCAGGGCGCGCGCAGTCTCAGCGGAGATGCCGCGCTTTTTCGCTTCATTCACCACGTGCTTCTCGGCACGTGCACGGAGGCCCTTTTCAACGCGTTCCTCTATGGCTTTCCGATTTTCAATGTCCGCCTTGGCCGATTTTGTGAGATGGTCAAGCGCCTTCGCCAGCAACATCAACCCCTGCGGATTGCCCTTGAGTGCTGCAATGCCGTCTTCATCGCTCGCCTCGCCTGCGAGGTAGAGGTCGAGGATGGCGCTGTGGAGAAGCTCAATATTGACCTGCGCCGTTCGCGATGCGGGCTCTTCCCCAAATTGCCGCACAAGCGCTTCCGCCACGCCACGGCTCTGACGCAGTTTGACGCCCAACCTGTCCATGTTCTGAATATGGCGGCCCAATGCTGAACGGCTGATCTTCGTCGCGTGCAGCTCTCGCAGGGCGGCGAGAATCTCGTCAATGGAGTAGCCTTCTCCGCGCAGCCGACCGATTTCGTCACGGATTTCGTGGGGAAGTTTTGACACGGAAGATGGTCGCGGCATGGTGAGCAACTCCCATGAAACTTCGACGAAAAAGAAGATGATGATCAGCCGGAGGAAGCGCATCACCTCACCACGCGGCGGGCGACGCCCGCGACGAGAAGGTGGCCTTGCGAGGCCCGCAAGCCATCATCGGTCAACTGAACCCGCCAGATCTCGCCATTGATGATTTCCAGCTTTGTCACCAGGACACACCCGGCCCGCTCGAGAAAGGTGAGGTCTGCGCGCATTGTGTCGCGGTCCGTATCACGCCCGGTCTGGAGCACCGCGCGCAGGATAACGTCCTCGGAAAGAAGGCCGTCGCGCATCTGGGCCAGCGCGTCGATCACTTTTTTACGCCGGTCTTCTTCGATGCTGACTTTCACGCTCATTTATGATCTCCCATATGACCGCGAATGATGACGTGCAGCAGCTCCCGCGTGCGCTCGCCATCATCCTCCAGCCTTCTCAATGATGTTTTGATGTCATCCTCGAGCGCATCGACGCGCTCGGTAATCGTTCGATGCCGACCCATCGCATAAAGTCCGGCCGCGCCGCCGACGGCACCCAAAATGGTGAACCAATGTTCGAGAACGTCATACATTACGCCAGTGCGCCGTCGGCAGCCTGGGCAAGCCGATGGGCTTCCGCCACGCGTTCCGTCAGACGTGTCAGCCAACCTTGGCCGAAAGTCCTAAAAGTCCTAAAGCTTCGGTAAGCCGCCTCCTGTTGCGAGGCGAGCGCGTAAATGATGAGGTTGTCCCGCGCGCTTTGCTCGCCCACAGCATCAATGAGAGATGTCATCGAAACCTGCCCGGAAGGCAGGTCAAGCCAGGACTGAAACTGCTCCAGATATTTTTTGGATAAAAAACTCACGATTGTTGCGGTGGACGCTTCGTGGAGAGCCGTTAATGTGGCCGGACCCATTTCGCCATCCTGAGCTGCCATGCTCATGCCGAGGAGTTGCTGAAGCTGCTTTACCGCGCGCTCGGTCCCGCTATTGAAGCCGAAATCGAACAGCATCAAATCGACGCCGTCAGGCAGTGCGTCACAATCCAGCACATTCCAGAAACGCGATGTTGCGACGTCGAAGAAAACATCAGGCGTCAATGCCTTCATCGTGGCAGCGGAAACAGCTTCACCCCGTATCTCACTGAGCAGCATCGCTGAAATGCCGTACTTCGTGCCGGATAACTGGCCGACACCGAGTTTACCGCCCGTCCAATTGCCACGATCGGCGCGCCCGCACTGATAGCCGCCTTCGCGCGCGAGAGTGAATTTGAGAGAGGCTTTGAGATTTCTTCGCATGCCCTTAGAATAGGCGAGCGACATCTTCCCATTCAGGCTGTGTGTTTTCGACTCAGTAATCGTCGTCGAGGTCAAAAAGCCTCAATTGATCAGCATTTCCGGGGTTTTTGAAGGTGCGGTCAATCGTGGGGTCGGACCGAAGTAGATTCGGCACCTGCCGCCATGAGATCCCCATGCGCAGCGCGATCTCATTATTGCTCAGGCCGCGTTTCGCCAGCATATGCGCACGCCAGGATTTGACGAGCGGCACTTGATAATTGACCCCACCATGGCGTCGCACCAGTGCCTCAAGTACATCGTCGCCATATTCCCGCATCGCCCGCGCCCGGGAGACATCGCGCGGCACGCGTAGACGCTGTCCCCCGGCTGACTCGATAAAGCGCAGCGTCGCATCCTCACCAATTTCCCGGACGAGCCACGCGATGGAGGGTGGAGGATTCATGGCCATGAGTTTAGGCCCCGATCCGATCTTGCCAGGATTTAAGCGCCTCAATGACACGCTGCGCCTGCCCGGCTGAGAGAAATTCAGGCGCATCCACGCCCGTTTGACGTTTGACGAAATGACGCAACGCGTCCCGTGACCCGCGCGACGTCAGCCTCGGCCCCATGTCGGTCCAGATCGCGTAAATCTTGCGGATTTCGGCACGGTTATTTGCACGCCGCGCGCGGAAGCCGATTGACCGGAAGTGCCTTAAAAGCGCCTCAAGCTGCGTCAGCGAGCAGTCACGGGCACTTTTCTTGCCCGTGATCCGCGTCATGATCTCCCGATAAATCTCCTCATCGAGGCCGAGCTGCTTGCGGGCGATCTGCAATTTCGCGTAAATCGCCCGTCGGGTCGGGTCAACGCCGCTCATGGTAGCTCACCGAGATAAGCCGCATGACCTGCCTCCCGGGGGTTGCGGTTCTGCCCGACAAGAAGCAGCGCACTGGCCGCGTCGAGCGGCTTTGCGCCATGCTCTACCATGCGGATCAGCATCTCTCGGTCATTACGCCATGGGTCACGCCGATTCTGGGATGCGGCGCCGATCAGCAGCCCGCCAATGAAGATCACAGTCGCACCGAAAGACAGGGTTGAAGTCCTCATCAGATGATCTCCTTCTCTCATTCACACACGGGAAAAATCGACGACGATCTGCTCGTAGGGCACACCCTCTTCCGGCCGGACTTTGCAGCGCACGGCCATTTTCGACCCGGCCGACGCCACAGCGTCGTTCAGGGCGCGCACAGCGTCAGGCCATTTCGGGTGATTGAGGCTGAGACGTTTAAGGTCCAGGATGCGCTGGACGTTGATGCGCCCGGTCCGCTCGTCCTTCTGGAATGCGGCCGAAACCAGCGCGCGCAGGTCGGCCGTTGCGCCTTCCGTCAAATCGTCGAGTATCTCATTGATCAGCGCCTGCGCCGCCGGTAATGCGGGCGTGAGTTGCTGGTAATGATAGCGCGACGTCTCGACCCTCACCTGGTCGTCGAAGCTCACGAGCGTCAATCCGCCGACGCGCCCGCCAAGTTTGACATTATATTCCTGGAAAATGAGCGCCTGAAAAGCGTCAATCTCGGCAAAGATCGCGGCTTTTTCAGACTGCACATGGTCATGAAGTGCCTGAAAACGCGCCGCGAGCTTCATCGCGGTATCGTGCTGAATGACGATCTCCGGCCGGATCGACGTTTGAGGGATGTCACGCCCCTCCGCATCGCGGAGGGTTCTGACTGGGGAGATTTCGGTCATCAGATGATGCCTTTCACATTATTGACATGGTGGGATGACGGAGCGCGAAAGTGATCCGTGAGAGGCTTATTCATGACTTTGTCAGCCTGTTCTTCTTTTGATTTCTCATGGGCTTTATTGCGCCGCGCCTGCCTGCGTGCCTGGGAGATCGCCCACACGCCGAGGAAGCGGGCTTCATAGGCGGTCAGATAAATCCCCTTTTCCTGCTGCAAAAGCGCGTCACCCAAGGCGCGTAGCTCTTTCACAAGATCCAGATCGTCCGATGAGACGGCGCGTAAGATGCTCATGCGGCCAACTCCTCGGGCGCGAGGATGGACGGATACCATCCGGCCATGACGCCCTGCCGGGTGCCGGGATGGCGCAGCAGCATTTCCGGCGTGATGACCAGGCAAATGCTTCCGTCAGCTCGCCGCGTCCGCAGGTGGGCAAAGACGGCATCCAGCACGCCGCTTTTCGACCATTTCAAAAAGCGACGATAAACCTGTAATTCCTGCCCGCATTCGGGGGGCACCTGCCCCCACATTTTGCCATGCCGGATCACATGCACGATGCCGCTCAAAATTTTCCGATCGTCAAGGCGCGGCCGAAAAGTGTCAGGATACCAGGGCGAAATTGCCGCTAATTGCGCGTCCGTCAGCCATTGCACCGCGCCCGGCAGGACTGAGCGTTGAACACTCAGCGGCTTCGTGTAAAATGATGCCGCCCGGTCATAGCCACGATCTGTCAAACTGGCTTTTTGACCCTCCATTCTAACAAAACCGCGTCTAAGGCAGGTTTGAAGCACCTGCGCGGGGCAGGTAATCCGCAGAGGGCTCGCGCCATCAGGCGGCGTCCAGCCCAGACGCCGAAAGCCCGTCTCAAAAGTGCCGATCTCATAGCGCTGGAGCAGCCATAAAACGGCATGTTGATTTGAGGTCAATCGCTCAGCTTTCATGACCAATATTCCTCCAGATGCTCCCGGAGGTCAGCGACGGTAAGGTCGTCATCCCATGCGTGCAGCATCTCCCGAAGCGCGCGCCGCACTTCGATACTGATATCGACTTGCGCCGTCGCGTTCTCGGTAAGACGATAATAAGCATCAATGATCTCTTCTTGGATTTCCGCTCGGGTTTTGATTTGAGGTTGGGTCATGGTCAGCCCTCCCGGCTGCGATAGGATTGGAGTTCTTCACCTGTGAGGCTTTTCCAGGCTTTCTGAATGTCGTTCTGTTCAAGGACAGTCCGGCCATCCGCCCCGGCCAGGACGAAGCCGTAGCGAATGGTCTTAGTCATCCCCCTCAGCCCGCCGGCTTTCGTGCCAATAAATCGGCATAATTTGCGTAAGCCCTCGTCCTGAATGTTCCAGGCATCGAGCACGCGCCAGATGTCGTTGATTTTCGGGAGGGGGCAGTTTTTACGCATACCGATGCGGCTGAAGATCTGGGCATGAGACGTTGCCCGACCCATGCCCTCAATGCGGCCCTTGAGGGGTTCATTTCCCATAAAGACCAGGCCGATCCGCCCTCGGTCATTGATCGTACGGAGGAGATCAATCGCTTCAGTCTGGAGATTTTGAGCTTCGTCAACAATGATGAGGCCCCGCGTTCCTTTTACCCGCGCGATTAGTGACGCCATCATGCGCGGGCCGCGCTTTTCGCTCGCGTCTACAATCTCGGTCAGCTCACGCAGCACGGCCGTCGGGCTGCGCATGGAGCTGTCGGCGGTCATCAGCCACACATTCGGAGTTGATTCGACGTATTTTTCCGCTGTGAGCGTTTTACCAACACCCGCATTGCCGGTTATCAGTCCGATATCAGGGCCTGATTGCGCATATTCGAAAACCGCCCGAAACGCGATTGATGAGGGTGTTTCAACAAATTTCGGCTCTGACGGCATCTGGGCCAATTTTGCGCGGACACTCAGGCTTTCCAGGTATTTTTCGGCTTTTGTCGCGATGTTTTCAGCGACACCATTATAAGTGCCGGAGAGCCAGGAGCCGAGAGTGCCTTTCGGGATCCCGGTCTGGATGGCGGCCTGCGCATAACTAAGCCCGGCTTCCTCCATATGCGCTTTAAGTCGCTGTGCCATCTCACTCGGCGCGCCCGGTACGGGGGGCGCGGAGAGGCTATTGATTTTCTGTTCCAGCATGATAAAAATTTCCTGTCTCTGACAAACCAGCATGGGACAACGGCAGCACGGGCTGGCAGGCCCGTGCTGCCACCATCTAATCTCGAAAAATTGCTTTTTGCGGGGTCAGCATTCGATCCGAGCTGGCAGGCCCATTTTCTTGCTCTATATTATCAATATATGAAGTCGTGTAACTTACGTTTGATTGCCGCAAACGCGTTCCAATTTTGCGATTTCCAATAAAAACGAGTCCTATCACTTTCAAGGAACTCACATTTGTAAGAGACCCCATAATCATCGACGACAATTCTTGCGCGTCACTGATGATAAAGAGACATTCGCCGCCAACCTTCTTGAGGTGGCGGATAACATTGACCATTTTATTGCGATTTGACTGCTCGACGTCCCCGATTCCATTAGCGATACCTTGCCAAAATGCTGCTGGTGACTTCGGTAAATCGTTAGCCGAGAAAGTCCAGGCATTTTCATTTCTACTTATGTAATCAGATATTTCTTCCTGTAGATTTGTTTCTTCAGCTATGACTATTTCAATCGAACCCGTGTATTGGGCTGTTTTGAGGGCACTTTGAAAGACTTTTGAGGTAGCATTCTTTAGTCGCATTTTTCCAACTCCAGCATGGGACAACGGCGGCACGGGCTGGCAGGCCCGTGTCGTCACCTGGATCGCTTCAAAAAGCGCAGAATGTTTTCGTCACTTTCCTCCTCCTCAATTTCCCGCGCCTCAGCCTCAGCCATAAACTGAGTCGCCAGCGCCGTATTGCCTTGAGCCTGTGGTGCGGTAAACATGCGCGTCACGGTGCTCTCCATTGGCGGCTCTTCCTCCCTCGGGAGGCTGGCAAAAACCGCCGCCAATTCTTCATCGCTGAGCCTTTTGGTCTTTTCCGCGAGATCGCGATTAGCCCGTGCATAAGCTTTGTAAGCCTGCTGATGACGCCGCGCGGCATCCTTGTCGGCGAAGCCGGTTTTAGCCACACATTTCGCCGCGCCGAGATAAACGCCCTCCATGCGATAGACGTGAATATCAGCCTGTAAATCCTGCGGGTCCAGCCGGACGACAACCTTGGTCCCGCGATGCTCCTCAAGGAATTCGGCCCAATAGCGATTACCCTCAATTTCAACCACGCCGTCCCGGCGGGAGACAGTGATCTGTTCGGCCGGTAGAAGCCACAAACGACGCTGCTCCGCAGAGGCTTTGGTGATCACGGAGCGTCGATATGACGCTTCGAAAACCTGATCGAAAGAATATTTCCCTTTACACACGTCGGAGCGCCGACCCGTGCGAGCATTATGATCAGCGATACCCTCAGCAACGACCGAGATGAATGTCTCGAGCGGGACAGCCTTGCTCGCGTAATTCTCAGGTTTAGCTGTCGTGCTCGCTCCAGTATAAGCTCCGGCGAAAGCCGGATGCTTAGAGATGTCGGAGGCGATGTCTCGCCACGCACGCTCAATTGGCTTCGACCGACCGCTATAAGGTTTCGTCCAATGGACCTCGACGCCGAGCTGGGGGAGGATGCCGAGAGGTTCCTCATCCCGCACTTTGAAGCGGTAGCGGTTTGGGACGCCGCCAGTGAGCCATTTCGAGGCAAAATTGCGCCCATTATCGAGATAACAGAGTTTGGGTATTCCGTAGCGCTCAACCATGTCACCGAAGGCGAGACGCACAGTTTCCTTATTCTCCGAGATATCGATACGCCAGCTCAGGATTTTGCCTGAAAAGATATCCTGGAACCCGACCATGACCGGACGCACGATGCGGGTTTCGTCACCAATCGGCCATTCAACAAACACGTCAAACTTGTGTCCGTCGGCATTGACCGCCTCCAACGCATGAAACACACTGTGATCGCGCCTCTGTGCAGGATAAAGTGCTTTGAGCTTTTCCGAGCCTTCGCGGGCGAGGACGCGCATTGGCACCGGCAAGGCGTTGATACGAGCTAATAGCGTCCGCCTGGAAGGCAGCGTCCAACCACGCGCCTCCGCGATTTTCACAAGCCGTGCGTAACAACTGGCGAAGGTTGGGGCCTCGAGACGAAGATAATCAGAGACGAGTATGTCCCATGCCTCACACGGGCAGTGCATGCGTTCGCTCGGCCTGGCATAATTCGGCGCAAGCGCCGCCAGCCAATCACATTTATTAAGACCGCGCACACGCTTGTACCAGAATTGAATCGTGCGCATGGAAACCCGTTCCTGCGAGGCAATCAACATCATGGCCACATATTTTCGCTGCCCGGCACTTACCAACGCCTCCACCGCGTCAAGAATGCGGTAAGCGTTGCGCGCCTTGTCTTTGAGTTTATTGGGTAGAGTATCGTAATGCTTCCATAATGCAGCCCTCTTCCGTTTCCCGATCGTCTCACTTTCCGCAGCGGCAACCGGGTCGCGCGACAGTCCCTGGAGGGACCGCGCCGCCTCAATCTGAGCGCGAAGCGGGAGGATGGTGAGCGCGAACTCATACCCCCGCCTTGGCCTTCCCGATGCCGCCAGGCTTGACCTTCGGTTTCAGGTTCCAGCCAATTTTCCACCGTGACCTTTTTCAAGACGCCTTGACGGCTGTCCGGCATATCCGGCAGTTTCAGGGCTGCGATTTCGGTCATCGTTAGCCAGGGTCGCTGTCCAACCGTCACCATCACGCCCTCCACGCTCTGGCACGCACGGCGCGTTCCTGACGTGCAACCTCGCGCTTGTGCTCGTTAAGTGCTGCGAGTTCGATATGCGGCAGATGTCGGCGGTCGATCACGGCCCAGCCGCGGTCGGCCGCAAAAAATTCCAGCAGACGCCTGTCTTTCGTCGCGGCGAGCAGCGCCTCAAATCGTGAAACTGAGATCTGATGGTTGTCTCTCGCCACGCTTGCGTAAGCGTTGAGCATGTTCAACGAGACATCCCGCCCGAGATGACGGGACATCAGGCGCGCGACGTCCTCACGAGGACGTCCGCACTCATCCAGAGATATTGAAATCGCGCGCGATATCCGCCCGGAAAATGAGTTAGCTCGAATAAGCTGCGGGTCAAAAGCCACGACAGCTTCCGGTGGCTGCCAGGCAAAAAGGCTCATTTGCGATTTCGCATAGATCATGCCGCGTCTCCAGCACGAAATCCGGGAAGTTTCGGCGCGATGATATTGATGAAGGCGGCTTGTTGCTCGTCATCCGCAAAATCCCAACTTGTCCTGAAGCAGACTTCAGGAAAATTTTGCGAAACGAGCTCGGCAATCCCACGTCGTTCCCGCGCGGAACATTTACGCCATAGCCCGAGGAAGACCTCCATTTTACCCGGCTTCGGTGCAGGCGGTTTTTCTTCAAGCTGTCGCATGATGTCAGCAACGGTCGCACGGATGCCCTGCTCGACAATCAGGTCCGCTATCCGGCGCTGATTTTCAGGCATTTGCTTAGCCAACATATCGAGCTGCGCGCCCGAATCGGCAAGCCAGGTGCTGGCTATTTTCTCGCGCACGTCCGGAAGGATTGCCTTATGCAGGACGATGGCGCGGTCTATCGTTCGACGGGATAATCCCAAGCGATCAGCAGTCACGTCAGAGAATGAAGGGATCAAATGGTCAACCTTATCCATTTGATCGTCATCATCAGTTGCCTGATGCTCAACCTTGCGCATTTGCTTCGAACGCCGATCTCCACCAGCCCGCGTTTCGGGATGCAGCTCTTGGTAAACTTCTTTACGGCGCGCCAAAAACGTTGCGCGGTCCAAAGCGGACAGATCGCGCCTGAAAAGATTTTCGTCGATCTCCCGCAATTGCGCTTCGAGTTCAGAAGCCTCGACAATGATCGCCGGAATTTTGGTCTCACCGAGGCTTCGGACAGCTTCGAGACGATGTCCCCCGGAAATTAGCAAATATCCACCATCGTCGGATTTACGGACCTCTATTGGTTGTCGTAAACCATTCTCCTCTATACTCGCGGCGAGAAGCGCAACGTAGTCAGGGTCGACGGCCCGCAACCTCTCGCCTATAAACACGCTTTTGATTTCAACCTCTGTTATGAGCATGTTCATCTTGAGGCCTCGTTTTGACGGAGATCGTTAATGACCCGGGCTTTAAGGTAGTTGCGCCGACCGTACGGACGCGGCGTGCCGTCAGGCTCGTAACGGTCTGGCCAAATGTCTTGCGGTTGCAGACCGAGTTCGTCTGCAACCGCACGCTCAACCGGGATGGAATAGCCGGGCCTATGAAACGTGGAGTAGATATCTGTGGGGTTTTTTCCGATTTTCCATGAGAACGCGCTGAGCGTTCCGTGTTTTTTTCTGAGCGCCGCCTTGATATCTTCCGGGTGTATAGGACCTTCAAGGCTCCGTTCGGTTGTTTTATCCAGCATGAGAACTCCTCTTTATCAACTAATGGTGGCAGCCATTTTTTTTGACCCGTCTTACCCATATTCCTGCGGAACTAGGTTGCGACGGGTTTATGGGGTGAGATTACACGATCGTGGAAAGTCGTCAACAACTTTCTGCGAATTTTACACGATGGTAGATAAAATCCTATTTTTATGCAGGTTTCGGGAAATGAGCCGACATGGCTAAGCGCTATCACACAGCGAAGCATGCGATCTTTCCACCTTCGGAAAACTTGGCACTCCAGAGACTACGCGACGCGGTAAGATCTAAAGGTGGCGTCACTGCCGTGTCGATGATGGCCGATATTCCGACGAGCAGCTTGTCGAGCTATGTTTACGGTCGTGAAATGAAGCTTTCGGCCGCCGTGAAAATTGCCCGGGTTTGTTCGGTTTCTTTAGAATGGCTTGCAGGTATTACAGAGCACCCCGAAGACTTGCAATGCCCAGGGAAAAGGCCTGATTTTGCCTCTGAAAACGGGGTAGACGACGGAATAAATGTTATAAAATATCTGACATATTTTGATGCAGGCGCATTCACTCGCGACGAAAATGCAGGATTAGGAAACGCCGCGTCAAAGTACATGTCGTTGACTAAGAGCTTCCTTGACGATTTAGGCGTTCAAACCGAAACTTCGATCGTCGTTAAAGTTAGTGGGGATTCGATGGAGCCCACTCTGCGTAACGGCGATCTCATCCTCGTCGACACGACACCGAACGAGGTAGTATCCGGGCTCCACGTGATCATGATCAATGGACGCATCACGGTCAGGCGCGTCGCCTATCCTATTGCAGGAGGGGCGACATTGATCGCAGACAACAAGCTATACCCTTCACAAGATATCGGCAGTGATCAGCTGAAGTGGGGCGATCCCCGCAGCGAGTATCCCGCCGTCATCATCGGCCGTGTGATCTACCGTTTTCAGGCAATCTGAAGGTGCGGACATGTTACACCGGGGAAAAAATATCACACAAAAATTAGTTGCATGATAACACGAAAAATTTTCTGTGAATAAGTGTGAATTCCTCACCTAAATCAACATGTTAGAAAATTAACCAGAAAATTTAGCCAGTTGCATGTTAGCAAAACTAAATTGCCTCAAAAACGGCCATTTCTGATTGATCGCGCCTTCCGATCGGCACTAACCTGCACACGCTTAAAACCGCGTGAAACCGACCCTTATTCGATTTTAGGGATAGCTCTAAAACGACCTTAAAACGTAAATTGCCGTTTCGTCCAAAAGCGAAAAACCTGGCTGCCCAAAATCCGATTTTTGGCAAAAACCGCCGGACAGAGGTTTTTCACTGCTAACGCTTGTGGATAACTTTTTGACCCGCTAAAAACCCAAGCGCATCAAGGGTTTTTCATCCCACCATATCCCGCATGATCCCGCAAAATCCCGGATACCTCAGAGTGAAAAACCTGATTGTTCCCTACAGGCGCATTGCCTGCAAACCAATATCGCTCTGATGCTGAAAGACTGGCCGGAGGGCGTTGCATCGTTAGGATGTGACGGGGTGCACATCAGCAACGCCTCCAACCCGGTTGATATGTTACGGAAGCGCCTTCCCGCTGACACGCAGCTTGGCGTCTCCTGTGGCGAGAGTGGCGACGCCGCCATGCAGGCTGGTGAAGCTGGCGCTGATTACATTGCCATCAACGCCAATCAGACAGATCTCGCCGCCTGGTGGATGGAAATGACGGAGTTGCCGCTCGTATGTGAAAATATCGAAACGGCAGATGAGGTGGAGGCATTGACCCGGCTCGGGGTTGATTTCCTGTTTTTACGGCTTGATTTCAATGCGCCCTTTGCGACATTGTGCGCCCAGCTCTCGGCGTTGGGGATACAGGGTCGATAAGGTTCTTTGCGATATAGAACACACCATTTGTCTGTTCCGTCGCGTCACCCCAAAGGATAAGGGCTTTCCCGCCTGCCCCGATAAAGACCGGTTGACGGGTTTGTGCGTCCATCGACACATTGATGAAACGATGGTCAATCGTGCGGAGCGCAAGCGTCGTGGCGCGGTGACGTTTAAGGGCCGCCATGATATGCGGCTTGTCCCAGGTGCCAATTAGGATCGTTTCACCCAGCGCATGTCGCAGCGCCGCCTCATGGCCGGGCTGGAAAATCGTGCGGTCCGCAAAACGCGCATCCGCTTCCATCGCTTCATTGGAAGGCACGAGAATCGTCAGGGAGATGTCACCGCCCAACAGGGGAAACCAACCCGCTTTCTTCAATGCAAAAATATAGTCCGCAGCTTCGAGCGATGCGCTGAGCGTGTCTTTGAAGGGGCGATCCCGAAAAGCTGACACGGGCGGGGTGTGATAAGCGATGGGCGAAGTAATTTTCTCCCGATGAAACTGCGCGAACGTCACATCCGGGTCGGTTGTCGGCAGAATTTTCGTCGTGACGACACTTTTACGCGGGAGGGCAGATTGCGGGCTGTCCTTGCCGTCAGAAAGGTGCGCCGTGCCGGAACATGCTGTCAGCAGGACAGCGCCGAGCCCTGACAGGCCAGCGCAACGCCTGAAAAGATTGCGGATTATGTCAGGATATCTGGAAGGCGTATTCAACAACCATCACCTCGCATCGTCCAATCGACAACACGCCCTTTGAGCAATTCAAAGGTCGTCTGACAGGACACGTTATAAGCTGTCGGCGGCACATACATGCCGCCCCAGCCACCACCCCACGGACCGCCGCCCCAAGGGCCACCCCATCCGCCGGCCCAAGGGCCGCCGCCGAAACCCCAGCCCCAACCGCCACTTCCGGGTGTATAATCCGTCTGATTATCAATGTAAGCGAGGAAGACGCGGCCACCCGCCTCAAAGCTTCGGGAGGGCACACCGAATGCCCGAACCACATCCACATCGGACCTGCCGATCATGGAATCGAGAACTTTGCGTTGCTGCAATGTGGGCGTCGCGCAGGCTGAGAGGGCAAACACCCCGATGACCGGCAGAAATCGTAACAATCGCATCAGAATGCCACCATCTTTCCTGTCATATCACGATGAAACGCCTGACGCGGCAAACCCGGTCCAGAGCGCTTCAGGACGTATGACACTGCCAGTTACGTTATTCAATCCAACGAATATTTGCAATCTCTGTCGTGGAGGCGGCCAGCATGACGAGTCGATCCACCCCCAAAGCAATGCCACTGCAGGGCGGCATGTCCGGGAGGGCGGCCAGAAATGCCTCATCGAGGGGCCAATCCTGATCCGGCGTCAATGCCATGCGGCGCGCACGATCACGCTCGAAACGCGCCCGCTGCTCGACCGCGTCGGTCAATTCCTCGAAAGCATTGGCGAGTTCAATGCCCGCCAGATAAAGCTCGAAGCGCAGGGCAACGCGATCATCCTCAGGGTCACGGCGGGCCAAAGCGGCCTGGGCCACGGGCCAATCTGTCAGGAAACAAGGCCGCGCGCGCCCGATCTGCGGCTCAATGCGCTCAAGCATAAGCCGGAAAAACAGATCCTCCCAGCTTTCGCCGGCCCTTAATTCGGTGCCGGCCGCGCGGGCCAGCACGGGTGCCGCCTCACCGATGGACAGGAGATCGACCCCGACATAACGCTGAAAAGCCTCATTTACCGTCATCCTCTCAAACGGCTGAGTGAGATCGATCTCATGACCGAGATAGGAGAAGATCGGCGGACAGGTACAGCGTATGAGCGCCTCTGTCTCATCCATCAAATCGGAAAGGGATGCGTGAGGCCGATACCATTCCAACATGGTGAATTCCGGCATGTGGGTCGCGCTCTGCTCCCCATTTCGCCAGACACGCGCCAGCTGAAAGAGCGGGGATTTCAATTCCGCCATGAGGCGCTTCATCGCAAATTCGGGGCTTGTGTGGAGGTATCTCGGCAGGTTTTGCCCGTCCGGTGTCATCAGGGAGGTGCCGAAACATTTCAGATGCACTTCCTCACCCGGATTGAGCACGAGATAAGGCGTTTCAACTTCCAGATAATTCCGGGCCTCGAAAAAAGCGCGTATCGCCTTGATCACCAACATGCGGCGGCGCAGAAGCGGCAATCGATCCGCGACGGAGGGGCGGGAGCGCATCGTTTCATTTACCTCCGTCGAGACTTGCGTTAAAGACGCGCCGAGATGTCGGGAAACGCCAAACCCAGTTCCATACGGGATGTTGCCGCATTGGTCGAGGCCGGCCTTGTCAGCCCCGCCATGATGGACCCTCTGCGCCCGGTTGAGGCGCGTTACAATGTCGCGATTACACCGGCCTTCCGCGCGCTCATCCAGAGCCCCGACGACCCGATCGGTCGGCAGGTGATCCCGCGTGTGGAAGAGCTTGATCAGGCCGCATTTCAAATGGCGGACCCGATTGGCGATGCGCGTCATACGCCGGTGAAAGGTGTCGTGCATCGTTATGAGGATCGCGCGCTCCTCACGCCGCTTCTGATCTGCCCCATTTATTGCCGCTTCTGCTTCCGGCGGGAACGCGTCGGCGCGGAAGGGGGTCTGCTGACGGATGCGGAACTTGAAGCCGCGCTGGACTGGTTCCGTCAGCATCAGGACGTGCGGGAGGTGATCCTGACGGGCGGGGATCCCCTCATGCTCAGCCCCCGCCGCCTGGCGCACATTATTTCCGCCCTCTCTGACATGGCGCATATTGACATTATCCGCATCCATTCCCGCGTGCCAGTGGCGGACCCTGACCGAATGACTCCGGCCCTTCTGGACGCGCTTTCAACAGAGAAGGCCCTTTGGCTCGTCACCCATGTCAATCACGCCGCCGAATTATCCGAAGCGGCGTCCCAGGCACTGCGCCATGTGCGGAAACGCGGCATTCCGGTGCTGAGCCAGTCCGTCCTGCTGCGCGGCGTCAATGATTCGGTGGTGGTGATGGAGGCGTTATTGCGGCGACTGGTGCAGCTTGGCGTCAAACCTTATTACCTTCATCATCTTGACCCGGCTCCGGGGACAGAGCATTTCCGTGTGCCTGTCGAGAGAGGGCTGGAAATTCTGCGCGGTTTACGCGGGCGCGTGACGGGCCTTGCCTGGCCGACTTATGTGATGGACATTGCCGGCGGATATGGCAAAGTGCCGCTAGGGCCGCATTATCTTGAGGCGGGTCCGGCAATGCTGGAGGGCGTCACGGACCCGAAGGGCCGCCATCACAAATGGCCGAACAGCGATTTCTGACAGGTCTCCCAACGCGAGCCGCTCTGCCTACCGCCCATGCACGTACTCCGTGCTTCCGCCGTCTTGCCCAAACCCCGCGAGAAGCGTAAAAAACCTCCGCGGGCCGCTATGGCAGTGACCTGAACCCGATCGACACGTCCCAGAGAGTAAGATTTTATGAAACAGCAGGCTAACTTGATCCGCGCCGGCCAAGTCATTGAGCATGACGGACGTCGATGGAGTGTTTTGAAGCAACAGATCATCACACCCGGCAAAGGCGGCGCGTTTATTCAGGTTGAAATGCGCGACCTCACGACAGGCAATAAAACCAATGAACGCTGGCGGACAGCGGACACGGTTGAGCGCCTGATGACAGAGGATAAGGACTATACTTATTCTTACGAGGATGGCGATAATATCGTCCTGATGGACCCTGAAACATTTGAGCAGGTCGTGCTGCATAAGGATTTCTTCGGGGATCAACTGCCTTTTTTACAGGATAATATGGCGCTCAACGTCAAACTGGTTGAAGGTGACCCGGTTGGCGTCACGCTTCCGCCGAATGTGACGTTGGAAATTGTCGAGGCCGACCCTGTCGTGAAAGGTCAGACCGCCAGCTCCTCCTATAAACCGGCCGTCCTCTCCAACGGTGTCAAAACCATGGTGCCGCCTTTTATTGAAGCGGGGGAGAAAGTTGTTGTCCGGACGGAGGACGCCTCCTACGTCGAGCGCGCAAAGTAAAATCTTAAAAGCGACGCGCTTTAACGAGGGCGCCGCATCTTCACTTGTCTTTTCGTTATCAGGACTCGTTATTTATGCGCCTCTCCCCGCACATCACCGTCATGCAAAATGCTGCCCTCAAGGCGGCCAAGCGCCTGTTGCGGGATTTTTCAGAAGTGGAACAACTTCAGGTCAGCATCAAAGGACCGGGTGATTTCGTCACGCAGGCCGATTTGCGTGCTGAAGCGACTTTGCGCGAGGAGCTGGCGCGAGCGCGACCGGGCTATGCTTTCCTGATGGAGGAAAGCGGCGCTTCCGGTGGTGATAACTGGTCATGGCGCTGGATTGTTGACCCGCTGGACGGGACGACCAACTTTCTGCACGGCATCCCGCAATGGGCCATTTCAATCGCTTTGCAACGCCGTTTCTCGGATGGGCAGACGGAAATCGCGGCCGCCATCGTTTACAACCCTGCAACCAATGAGATGTTCTGGGCGGAGAAAGGCGTGGGTGCTTTCCTTAACGATCGCCGTCTGCGCGTCTCAGCACGACGCGTCATGTCGGAAGCTGTTTTTTCCACCGGCATTCCCTTTGCCAAAGTGCAGGAGGCGCTGCGCGCGCCTTTCCTTCGCGTGCTCACGCGCCTTATGCCGCAAGTGGCGGGTATCCGGCGTTTCGGGGCCGCAGCGCTTGACCTCGCCTGGCTGGCCGCAGGGCGCTATGAAGGTTTTTGGGAGATCGGGCTCAAGCCGTGGGATTGCGCCGCGGGCATTCTACTCGTCAAGGAAGCCGGTGGTTACGTCACCACCCCGGAGGGGCAGGAAATCAGCGACTTTGACCAGGACGTCAATGTCGTGGCTGGAAATAGTCATTTGCATGGACCGTTACGCCTAACGGTGTTGCAATCCCTTTCTGAATAAAGCGGGATGATCGCATGAAATCGAGCAGGTTCCTATCGAGCGGTCCGATGCCCTGCCTTTTCAGGCATCGTCCGCGCCATTACGGCCTTGCGGTCGCGATCAGCGCGCTTTGTGTCAATATAGGCAGTGCCTCGGCGGAGGTTTCGACAAATTTCGACGCCCTCGATCATGTCGCGCCCGTGAAACCGGCGCCACGGCAACAGAGTGTGAAACGCACGCCCGCTTATTCGTCTGACCTTCAGAAGCCAGGTGCCACGGCAACATCGCCAAATGGGCGTTCAGGCAGCGCGGCCGGGTCGAACGGCGCGCCAGCTATGCCACCCTCCCATCGCGAGGCCGAACGACGCGTGGGGCCGCCACCTGACGTGCCGCCCGCGCCGCCCAAATCTGTCGTCATCGCGCCCCCCCCTGTCGCGGTCGAGACCCACCCGCCCGTCGCGCCCGCCCCCGTCATTATCGACCCGAAAGTGCAGGGCCGCGTGCGGAAGACAGCGCAGGGTATGGTGCTGGTTTATCAACCGGGCAGCGCAAATCTGAATGAAAACATGCTGACGGCCCTGAAGGCATATGCCACCTCGCTGGCGAAAGACCCGGGATTGCGCATTACGATACGGTCCTATGCGAGTGGGCAGGCGGATGACCCGTCCGTCCCACGGCGCATATCACTGGCGCGCGCGCTGATCGTCCGGTCCGTGCTGATCAAGGCCGGTGTGGCGACAACGCGAATCTATCCACGCGCCGAGGGCCTGCCCAAAGGGGATATCGCGCCGCCGGACAAGCTCGAGATCATCGCGGTCGGTGCCGCGCCTGCCCCGCCGGGTGAGGCCTACTACCCGCACAAGCCGCAAAAGACCACGCCATGACCCGACCGCATCGTTACCTTGCCCGAATGATTCTGTTTCTTGCGCTGGTCGGGCTGATCGCGTTTGTGCTGCACGGGACGTTATATCGCGCCTTCATGTCCAATCCAGTGCTGGATGGCTTTATTCTTGCCGTGCTGCTGATCGGCATATTGTGGAATATCCGCGTCGCCTCACGTCTTTTCCCGGAGGTGAAATGGGCGGAGACGATGCGTCAATCCCGTTCCGCACTCGTGCAACCGGACCCGCCGCGCCTTCTCGCCCCTTTGGCGCGGCTGATCACGTTGAGTTCGGGTGGTGATCGTGTGCGCCTGTCCTTTCAGGCCAGTCAGGCGGCTTTGGATAGTTTATCCGGACGTCTGGACGAGGGACGGGAGATTTCCCGTTATCTGACGAGCTTGCTGATCTTTCTTGGCTTGCTGGGGACGTTTTACGGGCTTTTACTGACGGTCAACGCCATTGCCGGGGTGATTGGCGGCTTGACGGCGGGGGACCAAAATCTCGACGTCATGTTTGACCAGCTCAAAATCGGCCTGGCGCAACCTTTGCACGGGATGGCCACCGCTTTTTCCGGCTCAATGTTCGGGCTGGCGGGTGCGCTGATCCTTGGTTTTCTCGACCTGACAGCAGGTCAGGCCCAGAATCGTTTTTTTAATGAGATGGAAGAATGGCTCGTCGGCCATACGCACACGGCATCGCCCGTCGCGACGGATGGTAACGGGGCTGCCGTGCCGGCTTATGTCAGCGCATTGCTTGAGCAGACGGCGGAACATCTCGAAAGCCTTCAACGCGTGCTCGGGAAAAATGAGGAGACGCGCACTCAGCTTGTCGCCCTCATGGCGGGTTTACAGGAAAATATGCGGCAGAACGCGGAAACGATCTCCGCCAATCAACGCGCACTTCAGCGTGTCGCCGATACAAATGCCGCTGTCAGCCCCTATCTGAAACGCATGAGTGAGCAAAATCTGTCCGAATCATCCGC
Organism: Sorlinia euscelidii; assembly: GCF_036452135.1. Lineage (NCBI taxonomy): Bacteria > Pseudomonadati > Pseudomonadota > Alphaproteobacteria > Acetobacterales > Acetobacteraceae > Sorlinia > Sorlinia euscelidii. The sequence goes on from NZ_JAWJZZ010000002.1 coordinate 20,601, forward strand.
GGACCACGCAGGCGATACGATATCACGTCGCATGGAGCGGCTTGACGCGACATTAGCGGCGCTCTCCGGCGCCATCACGTCGGGCCGGGATGACCTCGTTGGGGAAGTGCGCAATGGCTTGCGCCTTCTGGCGAAGACCGTCGCCGCAGGGAGCCACGACAACCCGCAGCCCGGCGCACCCTCCTGATGGCAAGGCGGTCTCGCCGCAAGGCATCGCATGAGCTGAATGCCTGGCCCGGTTATGTCGATGCCTTATCGACGTTACTGATGGTCGTGACATTTGTTTTGCTCGTCTTTGTGCTGAGCCAGCAATTTCTCGCCACTGCGTTAAATCGCCGCACACATAGTCTCGACACGCTGAAGCGGGAAGTCGCCGCCCTGCAGCACACTTTGTCGCTGACAGAGAAGCGCAATGTCGCGCTCAAGGAGATGGTCGCGTCTATTTCCTCGGAACGTGACGAGGCGCAGCAGGCGGCGAACGCCTCCGCGGCAGAAAGTGTCGCAACCCTCACGACATTGCAGGCGCAGATTACCGAACTGAACGCACAACTAAACGCCATCGACCAGGCCCTGGATGTTTCGCAGAAAGATATTGCAGCGCGCGACCAACAAATCACCAATCTGGGTGAAAAACTGAATGTCGCGCTGGCGGACAAAGTGAATGAATTGAACCGCTACCGCTCCGAGTTTTTTGAGAAACTTCAGAAGGTGCTGAAAAACCAGAAAGGCATCTCCGTGGTGGGAGATCGCTTTGTGCTTCAAAGCGCCATATTATTCCCGACCGGTAGTGCAGAGTTGACGCCGGAAGGGCGGAAGGAAATTACGGTTCTGGCAGAGACGCTGCACTCTGTCGCGCGGCGCATCCCTAAAGACATTCCGTGGATCCTCAGGGTCGATGGCCATGCGGATAAAATGCCGATCCATTCCAGTTTCGTCAGTAATTGGGAGCTTTCTACCGCACGGGCGACAACGGTCGTCAAGGCGTTGATCGCCGCCGGAATAGACCCGCATCATCTGGCGGCGACAGGTTTTTCGGATTATCAACCGCTTGACCCTCATGACACGCCTGAAGCCTATGCCAGAAACCGCCGCATCGAATTCCGCCTGACAGACCGGTAAAAGGCCCGGCAAGGCTTCAACTGTCTCCGCGCATAGGTAATGACAAGGGCGGCAAATGCGTTTATCTATCCGCTCATGACCGGCACGCCCCTTTCCCTGATCCGTAACTTCTCGATCATCGCGCATATTGATCACGGTAAATCGACATTGGCCGACCGGCTGATACAATCTTGCGGGGCCCTGACCTCACGGGAAATGAAAGACCAGGTCCTTGATAATATGGAGCTGGAGCAGGAGCGTGGGATTACCATCAAGGCGCAGACCGTGCGCCTCTCTTACCCAGCGAAGGATGGTCAGACTTACATCCTCAATCTGATGGATACGCCGGGCCACGTGGATTTCGCCTATGAAGTCAGTCGCAGTCTCGCCGCGTGTGAGGGGTCGCTTCTGGTTGTGGATGCGTCGCAGGGGGTGGAGGCGCAGACACTCGCCAATGTCTACCAGGCGATTGACGCGAGTCACGAGATTGTCCCCGTCCTGAATAAAGTGGATCTCCCCGCCGCAGATGTGGCGCGCGTGCGCGACCAGATTGAGGAGGTCATTGGCATCCCTGCCGATGACGCGGTTGAAGTCTCAGCCAAGACCGGGCTCAATATTGAAGGCGTTCTGGAAGCGCTCGTCACGCGCCTTCCCGCCCCGACGGGCGATGCGGAAGCACCCTTGCAGGCGCTGCTCGTCGATAGCTGGTATGACCCTTATCTCGGCGTCATCATCCTCGTGCGCATTTTGCAGGGCACAGTGAAACGCGGTGATAAAATTCGCATGATGCAGACAGGTTCAACCTACCATGTTGATCAGGTCGGCGTATTTCTGCCGAAAATGACGGGGGTTGAGGCGCTTGGCCCGGGTGAGATGGGCTATATCAATGCCGCCATCAAAACCGTGGCTGATGTGGCGGTCGGGGATACAGTGACGCTTGACCGCCGCCCGGCAGAAAAACCACTGGCCGGCTTTAAACCTTCCATTCCGGTTGTGTGGTGCGGGCTCTTCCCCGTCGATGCCGATGATTTTGATAAATTGCGCGATTCCCTCGGCAAATTGCGCCTTAATGACGCGTCATTCCACTTTGAGGCGGAAACCTCTGCTGCGCTCGGCTTTGGCTTTCGATGCGGCTTTCTGGGGCTGCTACATCTTGAGATCATCCAGGAACGCCTTTCGCGGGAATTTAATCTTGATCTCATCGCCACGGCGCCTTCCGTCGTCTATCGGATGCATCTTACCAATGGGACGGTTGAAGAACTGCACAACCCGGCCGATATGCCGGACCCCGGCAAAATCACCGCTCTGGAAGAACCATGGATCAAAGCGACGATCCTGGTGCAGGATGAATATCTTGGCAGTGTCCTGACCCTTTGCAGTGAGCGCCGCGGCGTCCAGATCGACCTGACCTACGTGGGGGCGCGGGCCATGGCCGTTTACCGCCTGCCCCTCAATGAGGTCGTTTTCGATTTCTATGACCGCCTCAAATCCCTGACCCGTGGTTACGCGAGCTTCGATTACCAGATGGACGGGTATGAGGAGAGTGACCTGGTGCGCATCTCCATCCTCGTGAATCAGGAACCTGTGGATGCGCTCGCTTTCATCGCCCATCGCGCAGTGGCAGAGACGCGGGGGCGGGCCATTTGCGCCAAATTGAAGGAACTCATCCCCCGGCAGCTTTTCAAAATCGCGATTCAAGCATCAATCGGCTCCCGCATTATCGCGCGAGAAACGCTGGGGGCGCTTTCGAAGGATGTGACGGCCAAATGTTATGGCGGTGACATTTCCCGGAAAAGGAAACTGCTCGAGAAGCAGAAAGAGGGTAAAAAGCGGATGCGCCAGTTTGGCAAGGTCGAAATCCCGCAATCAGCCTTCCTGGCCGCCCTTAAAATGGATTGATCACGTCATCGCGCCCGACGAAGGTTAATGACGCGATGGTGTCTCTGAAACGTGGAGAAAGGGTGCCCACCTCAGTTGAAAGAAACAAGGCGCCGCGCAGGTAGCCGGTCCCTCACGCCCTTCCTTCATTGTCATTTTCCCGCATCGTCAGAGGGGCGCTGAGCGCAACCTTATAAAACGCAGTTCGTAATGGTAAAGTGGGCCTGAATCGATGACTTGATCGTCAAGCCGACTCTTACAAAATTTCAAGCGTTTTCAGCGCTTCGGGGTGGCTATCAGGTTTTCACCAGGAGGCGCGTGCAACAGGGCCAAGAGGGACGGGATAATGATGAGCCTCTTTAAGAAATCCGGCACATCCGGCACGAATCGTTGGCAAAGCTGGCCGATGCTCATCCTGTATATTTTTGCCGCTATCATCGTCTTTCTCATCCTCTTCGCCCGGGGTGACTGGTTTATCCCATTGGTTGAGAAACAGGCCTCGGCGGCGTTGGGCCGGAAAGTTACGATAGAGCACCTCCATCTACGCCCCTGGCGCACAACATCGCTTGAGGTTGAAGGGCTGCGGATCGCCCAACCTGACGCTTTCAAGGATCGGAAAAATGATTTCGTGTCGATCAAAGACATCTTGGTATCCTTCGATGTCTGGCGTTACCTGACCGGCCATGGAAAAGAGCTGCCCCTCATCAGGATCGACACGCCGCGGGCAGACCTGGCTTCCAAAGCAGATGGCACGGCGAATTATCAGTTCAGTGACTCATCCAAACCCGCGCCAAAAGATGAAAAGCCGTTTGACCCGTCTTCCCTCCCGAAAATCGGGGATCTGATCGTCTCTGACGGTAAGATCAACGTTGCGCTCGCCAAACCTAAAGCGGACATGGAAGTGGCCATCGCGACATCCGACCCGCGGCAGGACGGGGATCGGGATATTCTGATCAAAGCGCAGGGGCGGTATGATAATGCGCCCATCACCGCCCAAGTAAAAGCAGGGTCGCTGAAGGACCTGACGCATGAAACACGTCCCTACCCTATTGAGGCGCGCATCGATAACGGTCCGACCCGCGTTGATCTGAAGGGCGTCGTCAAAGACCCATTACATTTTAAAGGGACGGACCTGCTTCTGCATTTCTCCGGGCCGGACATGGCGTTGCTTTACGGCCTGACGGGCATCCCCATTCCACACACCCCGCCTTTTGATGTTAAAGGCCAGCTTGCTTATTCCGCCGAGATGATTCGCTTCAGCAATTTCGCCGGGCGTATGGGCAACTCAGATATTGGCGGCACAATCGCTGTCAGCCCGCGCGATAAACCGCCTTACGTCGATGCCCGTCTGCATTCCAAAAATGTTGATCTCGCCGATCTCGGCGGGTTTATCGGAACCAAGCCGGGCAAAGCAGAGGATAAGGCGCAGGCGCAACGCGGCAAATTCCTACCCGCGGACCCGATCAACATTCCTAAACTCAATGCCGTCAATGCGCATCTCGTCTATCACGGCGATCATATTCAAAATAAAAACACGCCTTTTGACAATATCAATGCGGATGTCATCATTGATCATGGCGCGATTGATATTAAACGCCTGAGTTACGCAATCGGGTCGGGCGAGCTTTTCCTGAAGGGCACGCTTAAACCAGCGGGATCGAAGCAATTTGCGGCCAATATCGCCGTCGATGCGAAGAGCCTCCCTCTTGGTAAGCTCCTCCAGGGGCTGGGCGGTAAGGATAGTGAAGGGCGCATGGGCGGACATGCGAAACTTTCCGCCCGCGGAAATTCCATTGCCAGCCTTCTCGGCAATGGCGATGGAGGCGTCTCGCTCGTGATTGATCGGGGGGGTGAGATCACCGCGCTCCTGCCCAATCTGTTGGGTCTCAAGTTGGGAAGCGCGCTGCTTTCCGCGTTGGGCTTACCCGAAAAGACGGATCTCAAATGCTTCGTCGCCGATCTGCCGCTCAATAACGGTGTGCTTTCCACCCGGGCTTTCCTGCTCCAGACAGATGACACGCGCACGCTTGGCGGCGGCACCATTAATCTCCGGTCCGAGAAACTTGATTACCACGTAACGACCCGCAGCACATCTTTCTCGATCCTGTCCCTCCCGGGCAAGGTCAATATCACCGGCTCTCTTCGGGCGCCCTCCGTCTTGCCAGGTGCTGAAATTATCGGGCGGGCCGCAGCGACTGCGGCGCTGGCCGCCGCTTTTCCGCCAGCGCTCGTTCTGCCGACAATCCAATTTGGCGTCGGTAAGGGAAGCCAGTGTGAGCAGGCTTTGAATGACGTGTCCATCCACCCGGCATCCGGCGCCGCCCCCTCACTCGGGAAAAAACAGGTCAGGCCGAATGTGAAAGCGCCGCAGCATAAACGGCCCGACTCGGCAGAAAAGGTGCATCAGGTCTGGATGAAGCGCCTCGAAACGCAACATAAGGCAACGCGCTGAAAGCGGGTCTCTTTTAGGTGAGGGGATGTAACGGTCGGCGCACCGCGCCCGTGGTTAAATTCTGCGCGCTGCGGCGACCCGCTTTTATTTTGTTCCGAGATAATCGGCCATGGATTGGCGGGCCTTGCGCGCGTCACCGCCCAGCCTCATCAGGTCAGGGATCTGGCCCGGCGACATGATGAGGGATGTCATGATGCGGAAGAATGAAATGCCTCCGTTCCCCATGATGCTTTCAACCGCTCTCGGCAGGTCCCGCGCCGCATCATCGCAGATGACGCGAAGCACGCAGAACCGCAGACCGGAAAGCGCGACGACGCCGCTTTCCATATCCACGGCGCGGCAATGCGTTTCCATCCAGAGGCGGTGCTTGTCGGCCGCGCGCGTCACCGCCACATCACTATGGTAGAGCCCGCCTGATGAGGCGCCCCGGCGGTCTAGCCCCAGCGTGCCGAGCAGATCAATGTCGCAGGTAATCGGCTGGCCGTCCACAAGCACCCAATCGGGCGTCAGAATGTCCCCAACCCGCGCTTCGGCGGACAGGCCGCCCGCACAGCCGAAGGAAAGCAATGCCGCCGCCCCGCTGCGCCGGAGCGTCTCGACGCCCCGCATGGCCCCTTGTCGCGTGGCGCCGCTGACCGCGATCAGCGCATCCGGGAAGACGGGTCGTATCAACCGGGCTTCCGCCTTCAATCCGACAAGAATGCCGAGTTTCAAAACCCGTATTCCACTTTGCCGGAATTGCTCGCGGCAAGATTGCGGTAACGGCTAAGCGCCATGAGCGGGAAGAACTGCCGGTAACCGTGATATCGAAGGTAAAAGACTTTCGGAAAACCAACCGCGTTGAACGGTTTTTCCTGCCATTCACCATCCTCACCCTGTGCGGCGACGAGGAATGCCATGCCGCGTGCCACAGCGGGACTATCCTTGCGGCCCGCCGCCATCAGGGCAAGGGTGGCCCAGGCTGTCTGCGATGGCAGGCTTTCATGATATTGCCCCGGGGGAGCACCTTCAAACGTGGCGCAATCCTCGCCCCATCCACCATCCTCCCGCTGGACACTCTCCAGCCACGACACGGCCCGGCGCATGGCGGGGTGGTCATGATCAAGCCCGGCCGCATTCAGGGCGCAGAGCACGGACCATGTGCCGTAAATATAATTCGTACCCCAACGGCCGAACCAGGAGCCATCTTTCTCCTGCTCCTGCAAAAGATAGGCGACGCCGCGATCAATAATATCGCGATCTTCCGGCAGCGCTAATTGTGAGAGGAAGGAAATGCAACGCGCGGAAACATCCGCCGTGGGGGGGTCAAGAAGCGCGCCATGGTCAGCAAACGGGATGTGGTTCAGCGCATCGAGGTTATTATCAACGTCGAATGCGCCCCATCCGCCATTGCTGCTCTGCATGCCGATGATCCATTCCCGCGCACGGGCAATGGCCTCTTTATTGGCCTTCGGGTCCTCACGGTGCAATAACATCCCGACAACCGCCGTGTCATCAACATCCGGGTAATAATCATTATCATATTGGAAAGCCCAGCCCCCTGGCCGCGCTTTCGTATTCATCGCCCAATCGCCTTTGACGTCCAGAATCTGCCGCTCACGCAGCCAGGCAGCGGTTTTGCCGAGCATGTCGCGTGTTGCTTCAGGCGCGGTCGGGCGGCTTCCCGTTGAGGCTTCCACCATCGCCAACCCGGTCAGCGCCGTATCCCAAACAGGCGACACGCAGGGCTGGCAGTAAGATTCAGCGCCATGGGTCACAATCAGGTCCAGAAGGGCCTGCCATGCCTGGCGCGCACGCGGGTCATCATCGCTGACACCGAGTGCGCGATACATCATGACGACATTGGCCATGGCTGGATAAATGGCGCCCAGTCCCCCGTCACTTAACCGAGGCTCGATAAAATCGAGCGCCGCCTGGATCGCCTTTTTCCGCAATTTGGCGGGCATGAAAGGCTCGATGGGGCGGATGACCTTGTCGATCCCGGTAAAGAGCCGTCCCCAGACGGAGCGAAAAGGCCCGTGATTCCAATCCCGGATTTTCTCCGGCGGGGTAACGAAAAGCTCCTGAATTGAAATATTGCGGGGGTTGACCGCCCGCGCCTCCACCGCGCGCACAACAAGAAGAGGCGTGACAACCGTGCGGGACCAGTAAGACATGTTCCAGATGGAGAAGAACCCCGCGCGCGGCATCAGCACCAGTTCAATCGGCATGACCGGCGTGGCGCGCCATGGCACCTGGCCGAAAACCGCCATCTGAAACCGTGTGAAGACATTGGAGCGCTCAGCACCCCCATGGGCCAGGATCGCTTCACGCGCACGGCGCATATGCGGCGCGTCAACGTCATCACCGATGGCCTTCAGCGCGAAATAGGCTTTGACCGAAGCAGAGATATCAAATGCGCCGTCATGATAAAGGGGCCATCCCCCATGCTTCCCCTGAATGCGGCGTAGATAAACGCCCATACGTTGCTCGACATCTTCATCAATGCGGTCAAGAAAATGCTCAAGCAGGATGAATTCCGCGGGGATGGTCGCATCAGCCTCCAGCTCAAACACCCAGTGCCCGTCTTTTTTCTGCTTCTGCGTCAAGACACTATGCGCCGACTTGATGGCCGACTGAACCTGATTCATGTCCGTACTCGCTGATGGGTGCCGCGACCCATTGGCGGGACGTTCAGAATGAACCAACATATTTTCTTCGCCCTTATCAAACATCTTACTATCGTTCAGAACATTCTTCGCTGGTTGAGAATGCGCGCGGCTTCTACCCCAGAACGAATGGCGCCCTCAATGGTTGATGGCAACCCGGTTTGCGTCCAGTCCCCCGCAAGCACCAGATTTGATAATGGCGTTACTGTTGAGGGACGTCGTTTATCCTGCGCCACACTTGCCGCAAACGTCGCACGTTTCTCGATAATCACGCGTGCTTGCGGCGCGTCCTGTGGCAATTTTGTCGCGGTCAGGGGCTGTATAACCTGGCGCACCTCCTGCCAGATCTGCTGCGTGAGTGCCTCCTGCGGCATTGACAGATATCGATTGGCCGCGCTGACCGTTACGGAGAGGAGGTCCGGCTTCAGGTAAATCCATTCCGTCATACCGCCATTTACGCCGGTAAATCCGGCCCGTCCGGCTGCGCCATGATAAGTCGCGGATGTCGGAAGGGCGAAATGCACATTGATGATGCTTTGAAATGCGTCAGGCACAGTCAATTCAGGCCATGAGGGCTGAAGCAGGCCGGCCGCCACGGGCGCTGGCGTTGCGATTACAACCTGATCGTCCGGGGCGACCTCCATCACTTCCGCGCCCACCTCTAATGCACGCACCCGGCCCTCTTGGACTTGCAACCCCGTCACGCGGCACCCGGTCCTCACTTCAGCGCGCATGTGCGTCAGATGGGCCGCTGCCGGTGTCACGAATGTTTCTGACAGGCCAATTTTGGGGTAGAAAGGCCGGCATGCCCGGCCGCCTTTCAAAAGGCATTCCTGAACAACTTTTTTTAAAAGCAACGCCCTCGCCGCGTCGATCGGTGTATTCAGTGCGGAAACTGCAAACGGGGCCAGTAACCGGCGGGATAGAGCATCGTCTCCGAGGCAGGACGTCACCACGTCATCCGGTTGGCAACGCAATAACCGCAACATAACGGCGAGGTCACGCCACCGCATCCCCGGCACGCGTCGAGAGGGGCAAAATGCCCAGAATGGAAAGCGTCCCTCATTAAGGCGCAATACCCAGGACTCGCCTGTCGCCACATCGTGCCACGGAAAGATCGGTGCGCCGGGCCCGGTCAGGCCGTCATAAGCACCGATCAGCCCCAGAAAGCGGAATGTTGCGCGGTTGGCGGACAGCACAAGGTGGTTGCCATTATCGATCCGGCGATCCAGGGCTTTGTCGTAAAAAGATCGGGCGCGCCCCCCGCAGCTTCTGGCGCTTTCATAAACGCGCACATTGGCGTTGCCGATAAATTCAACGGCAGCGGATAAACCCGCCAGCCCCCCGCCGATAACGTGTACAACCGGCATAATGTCTAACGGAATCCGACAATGAGCGACCGCGCCAGCCTTAACGCCTTATTGACGCGCACAGGTTTTTCCGGCTGTGTCCAACCTCGTTTCTCAAGCGCATGAAGAATAGGCTGGTAGGATGCCGCCATCATGGCCGCGGGGCGCATTGGTTTTTTTCCGCATTTCTTCATGGCGGCCCACGCAAGGCGATAATGGTCATGTGTGCGTTTGGCCAGGACGCGCGCCAAACCGTCAAGGCCGGGTGCATAAAGCGCTTCCTGAGGGTCAGCCGGGACTTTGAAACGTGTCAGCAATTCCTTCGGCAGATATAAACGTCCCCGGTCTGCATCCTCTTTTATATCCCGCAGGATATTGGTCATCTGCAAGGCACGGCCCAGATGGTGGGCGACTTGATCCGCCTCCTCAGACGTTTCACCGAAAACCCGCACGGACAAGCGACCTACGGCGGAAGCCACACGATCGCAATATAGATCAAGCGCCGCCTCATCCGGCGCGATGATCGGATCAGGGACGTCCATCAGCATGCCGTCGATGACAGCGTCGAAATCCTTTTGTTGCAGATCAAATTCCTGAATTGCCGCGGCGAGAACCCGATCGAGCGCATTCTGAGTCTCATTCTGGAAGATGTGTGCGACACGGGCGCGCCACGCCTCAAGCTCCTCAACTGGATTTTCGACTTTCGTATCGCCGTCCGCAATGTCATCAACCTCGCGACAGAATGCATAAATCGCAAACATGCCGTACCGGCGCTCGCGTGAAAGGATATGCATTCCTTTAGCAAAGGAAGTCCCTGCCCGCGTGACGATCGCCTCGACAGCCGCCAGATCTGCTGCGTGACACCCCAACACGCGATCAATACGTGATCCAGTCAAAAGAACACCCCGAATGGTTAAATAATCCGCTTTGAGAGGACGCGGCGTTGACACGGAGAATCAAAGCATGATCCGCCCTCCTTTACACCACAGAATGGCAAAACGCCAAATAGCGTCGAAGGCGTCTGGATTTCGGATAATGTCGGCACGCGTCGGAAAAGACGCCTGGTGACACGCGGTTTGATGTTGCCGGCGTTCGTCAGATAAGGCGGCGGCTGGCCGTCCCCAAAGACCGTACCACGTCCCATATTGAGAGTTTGACACGGCTCGCGACGGGGTCTTCCCGTCGAAGACGGCGTGCGAGATGGTGGGAGAGTGCGACGATTATCGCCGTGTAAATTCGCATGCGTCGATTGCGTATAAGGGGGGCAGGGTCGCGGCCTGATCATTCAGGGAGTCGACCTCATCCAGCATACGGTCAAATACCCGTCTCAAACCGGGCTTGCTGTGCGAAAGCGCCGCATCACGCGCCTCAGCCCCCTCCTGCGAGAGGAAGTCCTGCGGGAGATAACAGCGATCAAGACGCTTGAGATCGGTCGACACATCCTGAAGATGGTTGATAACCTGTAAAGCCGTGCAGAGCGCGTCAGAGAGGGGGAGGATATCCTTTGACTCGCCGTGCAGCAGCAGCAGGAACCGCCCGACAGGATTGGCCGAGTAACGGCAGTAATCGACCAGTTCCGCCCAATTTGCATATCGGGATTTCGTGACATCCTGTTGAAACGCCGTGATCAGGTCGGACGCGACTTCATAGGGAAGGTCGAGCTTCTTGAAATGTTGATGAAGGGTCTCCGCCGTCGCCGCATCGCGACGCCCGGTCGGCGCGTCGGCCCCATGTAGTATGGCGTTCATCGCGGAGAGGCGCGCCGCTTTCTGATCGGGCGGAAGGGTGGGGTCATCGGCAATATCATCAATGCAGCGCGCAAAATGATAATAAGCCATGACGTGACCGCGATGCTGGCGTGAAATCAGCAAGGTGCCGACCGGGAAATTCTCATCCCCCGCCCCTTTACCGGAGGTAACATCGGGGCCAACCCAGCTCAGATCCGCGTCACATGGCATATTTTTCCCTCATTTTTACCAGCAATATTACGCAGGAACCCGCGTGAAGCGTCGTGCGCCAGGCAGGAAAGTGAGGCCCACGCTTACCAGCTTCGAGGCAGACGTAGAAACCGCCTGCGCCCACCCCGTCACGCAACGGAAATCACCTGAAGGCGAGTCCTAACGTTTTTCTACCGGATGGGCACGAAACCATGCAACAGCCTCAATAACCGCCTCCCGCGCGGCACGGGGCGCATATCCCAAATGCTGCTGCGCTTTGAGGGATGAGAAAAACATCTTCTTGCGCGACATGGCAAGTGTTTCCCGCGTGACGCGCGGCGTGATCCCGAAACCGCGGGACAGCCATTCTGAGATGATCGCCACAGGCACCAGCCAGGACTGCTTGAGTTTGATTTTGGGCACTTTGACGCAGGCGACTTCCCCGATCAGGGAGAAAAATCGATCCAGCATCAGATTTTCACCACCGAGAATATATTTTTCGCCAATCTTGCCTTTCTCAAGCGCAAGCAAATGTCCATGCGCGACGTCATCGACATGCACGATGTTGAGACCTGTATCGACATAGGCGGGCATGCGCTGGTCGATCACGTCACGGATCATCTGCCCGGTCGGTGTCGGTTTGATGTCGCAGGGCCCGACCGGCGTGGACGGGTTGACGATGACAGCCGGGAGCTGACGTTCCCGGACCAGGCGCAGAACTTCCTGCTCCGCCCGGAATTTGGACCGCTTGTAAACCCCGATAATATCGTGCTCCGACACGGGCGTCGTCTCGTCGGCGGGGCGTCCATCCTTCGTCAACCCCAGCGCCGCCACGGAGGAGCAGTAGACGATCCGTTCCACCCCGTGCTCAAGCGCGGCAAGCATAAGTTGCCGCGTGCCTTCAACGTTGGCCTGCATCATCGTCGTCGGGTCCGGCACCCAAAGGCGGTAATCAGCCGCGACGTGGAAGAGATAGCGGCAACCTTTGAGGGCGTGGGCATAGCTCTGCGGGGAAAGCAGATCGCCCGTCACGATTTCGGCGTTCAGATCCGCGATATTTGCGCGGTTTGCCGCATTTCGCACCAGCAGTTTCAGTCGATACCCACGCGCGCTCAATTGGCGCGCGACGGCAGAGCCAACAAACCCTGTGGCGCCCGTAACAAAGATATAATCCGTCATCGCCCGCCCTAAATCTCATCAAAATCGTCGGAGTCGTAGAATACCAGTAAAGTCATCTAAGGCAACCGAACCGTTAAGAAAGTAAAGTAAAGTGAAATTTCAGGATGACATCCGCCGTCAATATGGTGTAAAGCCAGCCCGGTGTTTCGGGGCTGCATCCCCTGACGGTATCTGTCTGAGGCAATGGGTTGAGCTGGCGACAGCACCAGCGTGTCCACGCCTTTTAACCAAGTCGGACGACCCTTTTCTTTGAAGACAATCAGCTCCCTCTTCTTCCTCCTGGGCGTCGCTGTCATCACAGTGATCATGGCCAAACTAGGTGTGCGTCCCATTCTGGATGCTTTTGCACATCTGGGTGCCTGGGGCTTTGTTGAAATTGTCCTCGCGCAATTGGCGGTCAATGTTTTTCTAGGGGTCGCGTGGTACGCGGCCTGCCCCCAATTGGGCCTTGGCCGGGCCATCGGCGCACGTGCCGTCCGGGATGCTGTCGGTAATTGCCTCCCCTTCTCTCAGTTAGGCGGCATGATTGTCGGTGTCCGGGCCACCTGTAAAAAGCGCCCGGCGCGCAGTCGTAAGCCGCCGATCGGCCTTGCCGAAGCCGCCGCCACCAATATCGTTGACATCACAACTGAAGTGCTTGGCCAGATCGCTTTCGTCCTGCTGGCGGTCTTGTGCCTGACGCGTCACAGCGGCGCCGCCCAATTTACAGTGCCCGCCCTCATTGGCATCAGCATCATCGCCTTCGGCGTGGCGGGGTTCATCTGGACACAACATAAGGGTGGTGCGCTGTTGCGCCGCCTTGGCCTGGCATTGAGCAATCACATCACTCATAGTTGGGGCGCGCTGATCAACGACAATATTCATCAGTTTCAATCTTATCTGGAAGCTTTATGGGCGCGCCCCGGCCGCGTCGCCCTCAGCGCTTTCCTGCATCTGCTTGCCTGGGTCGGAGGTGCCGGAATCACTTATCTCGCGCTGCATCTTCTTGGCGCGCCGATCAGCTTTATTGCGGCCATTGCCATAGAAGGCATTGTCTGCGGCATTATGTCTGCCTCGTTTGTCGTCCCTGCCGCTTTGGGCGTTCAAGAGGCCGCTTATATTGCCCTTGGCCTGCTCGTCGGCGTCAGTGCCGATAACGGGGTGGTGATCTCCCTCCTCAGGCGCGGGCGTGACCTGGCCATCGGCATCCCCGTCATCATCATCTGGCAGATCTATGAGTGGCGAAGTCTCCGTAACCTGCACGCGGATGACGCCCAGCTTTCCACTGAACCGTAACCTTTGCCTCATCTAAGGACTTGACCCGGACGCTCAGGCTGTTAAGCCCCGATCATGGCCATCTATAATAAAATCTGCATTCTGGGCATCGGCCTGATCGGCGCCTCCATCCTGCGCGGCGTCAGGGAAAAGCCAGGAATAGCGGCGCACAGCACAGCTTACGACATCGCCCCCGATGTCGTCGTGCGCGCGCGCGCGCTGGGACTTGCCGATTTTTACGCGCCGGATATTGCCGCTTCCGTCAAGGACGCGGATTGCGTGGTGATTTGCACGCCCGTCAGCCACATCGCTGAAACGGCCCGTTTCGCCCTCCCTCACATGAAACCTGGCGCCACATTGACTGATGTCGGGTCCACACGACAATCCGTTATCGCGGACATCGCGCCCTATCTGCGGGAGGATATCTCTTATATCCCGGCCCATCCGATGGCGGGGACGGAGTTTTCCGGACCTGAGGCCGGTTTCGCCGCACTTTTTGAAAATCGCTGGTGCCTCGTCACCCCCACCTCGCAGGCGAAAAAACCGGATGTGGATCGTCTCGTGTCTTTCTGGCAGGCGCTTGGCGCAAAGACGCGCATGATGGAAGCGTCGGAGCATGATCGCATCTGCGCGATTGTCAGCCACCTCCCGCATCTGATCGCCTTCACGATATGCGATACGGCTGATAAAATGTCGGAAACCTACCGCACAGCCGTGCTGGATTACGCCGCCTCCGGCTTTAAGGATTTCACGCGCATCGCCGGTTCGGACCCGGTAATGTGGCGCGATATCTTTCTCTCCAATAAAGACGCTATTTTAGAGACTTTGGCGCGTTTTCAAGATGATGTTGAAGATCTGGCGCGCGCCATCCGTGATGATGATGAGGCACGCATCATCGATGCCATAGAGAGAGGGCGGCGCATTCGGAAAAGCCTGGTGGATAGTGGAGAAGCGCAGGATTCCACGCATCTCACCGCACACCTGCCAGCGCGCCCCCTCTGAGAGTCGGCTGAAAGCAGGCGTTGCGGGAGCGGATTACATCGCGGCCCCGGGCAGGCCGCTTACGCCGCAGGCGCGGGAGTCAAACGGTGACAACGCGCAACGTGTTGGTCGCGCCCATCGTGCCGAAGGGAAGCCCCATCAGAAGGACCAGTTTGTCGTCCTTCTTGGCGTAACCCTCGGATACGGCCAGCTCGACCGCCTGATCCACCACGGCTTCGACATTAAGGACGGGCATTTCCTGCCCGACTGACATGGCATAAACGCCCCACACCGCGTTAAGACGACGCGCGACATCATCGTTCGGCGTCAAGGCCAGAATGGGACATTCCGGTCGCTCTCGCGAGATGCGGAGGGCGCCGAGCCCGCTCGCCGTATAGGCGACGATGACAGCCGCGGAAATCGACTCCGCAACCTGCCAGGCCGCCTCGGCAATCGCGCCATTGACCGTGCCGTCACTATCGGGGCGGAAAGCCTCGTCCTGCGGGCTCCATTCCCGATCCTGCTCAATGCGTCGGGTCACGCGCGCCATCACGCCGACAGCCTCAAGCGGATATTGGCCAGAGGCACTCTCCGCCGAAAGCATCACCGCATCCGCCCCGTCATAAACCGCATTGGAGACGTCCGTGACCTCAGCGCGCGTCGGCGTCGGCACGCTGATCATGCTCTCAAGCATCTGAGTCGCCACCACAACCGGTTTACCCTGGAAGCGGGCCTCCGCGATGGCGCGCTTCTGCTCAATCGGGACTTCCTCAGCCGGTAACTCAACGCCGAGGTCGCCGCGCGCCACCATGACAGCGTCCGACACGGCGATGATTTCGCTCAGTCGCGCCACAGCCTGGGGTTTTTCCAGCTTGGTCATGATCCATGCCTGACCTTTGGCGATTTCTTTGGCCTCGAGTACATCTTCCGGGCGCTGCACAAATGAGAGGGCGATATAGTCAACGCCCAGCTCGAGCGCGAAATCGAGGTCCCGGCGATCTTTTTCCGTCAATGCCGGAATTGGCAAGGTCACATCCGGGACGTTGACGCCTTTCCGATCGGAGAGAAAGCCGCCCACTTCAACCTCTGTCAGGAGATGCGACGCGTCACCGGACAGCACACGCAACCGCATTTTGCCGTCGTCAAGTAGGAGATGGCTCTCCGGTCGCGCCGCTTCGATGATTTCCGGATGGGGAAGGCAGACGCGATGCGTGTCGCCTGGCGCACGATCCAGATCAAGGCGGAATCTGGCGCCCTTCTCGAGCTTTACGCGCCCTTCCGCGAAGGTGCCGACACGAAGTTTCGGCCCCTGAAGGTCGGCCAGAATAGCCAGCGGGCGTTTCAGTTCCGCCTCGACATCGCGCACAATATTATGCCGGGCGGCGTGATCCTCATGCGTGCCGTGGGAGAAATTGAGACGGAACATATTGACGCCACCGACAGCCAGCGCCCGGATCATCTCATAAGTTGAGGAGGCTGGACCCAACGTGGCCACGATTTTCGTACGTCGCAGGCCAGGCTTTTTAACAGCTCCTCCTGAAAGGACATGCGCTGTGGGTCGAGAAATCGTCATCAAGGTCTCCGGTATCAACGTCGTATTCGCCTTTTAAGCTCAATCCGGCTTCAGAACCTCATCGGGGAGAAGTCCCCAGATATTTTTCCGTTCTAACCAGCCTTTATAACCCTTTACATTAACCTGACACCAATCGGAAGCGGCTGCACAAACGCGCAGGCGCCCGACGACGCCGGGCCGCAGCACCGCCACAACACGGGATCGCGCATCGGGATTATGATACAGCCTGGCCTCGTGCTGGGCATGGGCCTGCATTTCATCCTCCGTCAGGTAACCGACGATTTGCGGGTCAGCATGTGTGGGGGATGATTTTTCATCAACATGTGCGCCCGCTTCCAGCGGAGCATTGACGGATGGAATGACGAAATGCCGCTGGCCGAATAAAGTGGCCTGATGCACCCAGGCTTTGACGCCGTCACTATCTTCTACAAGGCGCCACACATCAAATTCCCGCTCAATTTTAACGGGGAGGCCGCGTCGACGATAAATCCACTCGATGGGATATCGCTGGCCCGGTCCACGCCGGAAAAACACTTTATCAGACCGTAAGGCCGCAAAGCGCGGCAGTGGCAGTCCGGTCTGGGAGCCTTTATCTGACGGCATCCTTTCCGCCTGCGCCTCCGCACTGAGGGCCGCCGCCGCGGGGGCCGTCGCGGCCATGGCGGCCTTCCCCGTCGCGCTGCCAGGAGCGGCCGGCGCCGCTGGAAGCGCTGTCTGCTTCGCTTTCGGTCGAGGAATGGGCTTTGATGCGTGCGCCGCAACGTGTTTGGCCGCGCGGCGCGACACTTTCCGGCGCGCATGCGGCTTGTTTGTGACATGGCCGCCATGCGCCACATAGTGATGGCGCCCCGCTTTCTTACGGGATGGGGACGCGTCTGACGCGGCGGGCGTAATGAGGAAACCCATGGCGAGCAGCATCAGGAAATTTGAAAAACATCGCCGCGCACGACACGGCCCGCGTTTTGCGAGAGAAAATTCTGCCGTCAGAGAGGCGCGATGCGGGATGCCGATGCTCATCCCACCAATATGCCATCGCGCGCGCCGGAGCACCAGAATTTACGCTGAGACGGCCCGACATCAGGCGGCACAGCCCGCGTGACGGATGCGTCGACGGCGCGGCGCGCCTTCAGCTTGCCGGCGGAAGATCCTCCTCCAGCACGGTAATATGTATCGCGTAGGAAACTTCGCCCTCATCCTCATCCCGATGAATTGTCCCGATCACTTCCCCATTTGCGGCGAGCTCAACGGAAAGGCCGGGCCGCGGTGGTGCGTTAACGGTAAGGCGCGGCGACCCCAGAAGACGCCGCAACGTCTCCTGCAGACGTTGAATTTCAGATGACGTGATAATAGCCATGTCAAATTTTTTCCTGCATGCGTGAAGACGCCTGTTTAAAGCATCTCCCGCCTGTCCGAAACCCTCCCCTTGAGACGATGCCATCTTTTGGCCCTATTTACGCCTTGAGCTTGCCATCCCCTTCCTGCGATAAGGGCCCATGATCAAGCTTATCGCGGCCATAAATTCACTGCTCCTGCCGAGCCCGCCGCAATATGCACATTCGGATGTGCTGGCGACGCCCCGTGTCATCGCCGATGTCATGGCAAACCGAGGCGCCACCTTTGCGGCGACCGCGTTGACCCAGCAGAATCGCTGGCGTGTTGTCGCGCAGGCGATCGCCAAGGCTGATCCGGTCTTACCACGGTCCGACCTGCGCGCCCTTATGGATCATGCGCCAGAGACGGCTTTTCCGATTCTGCGTCGCGCCATCCGCCTCCGCATGGCCTATGATACATCCGGTGGGCTGGCGTTGATTTCAATCGCACGATACAGTCCGTTTAACGGGGCGAAGGTCTGCCGTGAGGGCAATACGGCATGGAAGCAGGGCACGATGGAGAAAATCCGCAGCTCTCACGACATAAAATACACCTTCCAGCGTCTGGATTGCCTCCAAGCGTCTGAAGATGAACCTGTCGGGTAAAGTCTGGCCTTTCGACGATTTCTCGCAAACACGCGCGACACGCACGGCGTCATCATCTTGATAACGTATAGGGTCGGATCACGGCGATTTACCCTTTGAGACGCAACTTCCCAGCCTTCAGGCTTTTAAAAGCCTGACACTGGCTAAAAGGACCCAGATGCGACACGCGACATATTTCATGGCCGCTGCGATCCTCACGGTTCTTAACGGATGCGGCTTTTTTGACTCGCGCAATGCACGATTGGCAGAATCGCGATTGGTCGGGCTGTCATCGCAGCAATTACAAGCCTGCGCCGGCGTCCCCGCCAAAAAGGAAAAAATTGGCGACCATATTGAGCTCTATCAATATACGGGGTCAAAAGCCGCAGAGACGGCTTCCGGCGTCACACTCATCCCGGTCGGCGATATCGCCAATCTGATCCAGAACCTCCTGAGCGGCGGAGGGACGAATTGCACGGCGGTCATGCGTCTGGATTATGATCGGGTCTCAGAAGTGCATTATACAGGTGACTCGGATGAAGTGGTCGGCTCAGACGGGATCTGCGCCGTGATTGTCCGCGGCTGCGTCCGCCATCCGCCCGCAATTTATTCCGCTCAGGAAGTGCCCGTTTTGAAACCAGCCCCGACCATTGTTGCAACAGACACCCCCCGGAAACCCGCAAAATGACAAACGGACCTTCAGGAGGCCAAGGCGCGCCGGGTTACGGTCTCAGGTCAAGCGGCGCTCCATCCGTACGTGCGCGACACCTGATTTTTTGAATATCTCCGTGATGGCGGCAAAGCCGTGTTTTTCGTAAAATGGCGCCGCTGTGAGGCGGGCATCCAGCACAACCGCAGCCACCTGCTCCGCCTGCAATAGGCGCATAACGTGCGCCAGCAGATAGCCGCCATAACCTTTGCGTTGATGTGCAGCCGTCGTTGCGAATTTGCGCAAGCGCACGCCGTGATTGCCGATATCAAATATTGAGAAGCAGCAAATGACCTCTCCATCGATTTTCATGCCGTAATGGCGCGCCTCTGCATCGCCCTCAACACGACATTCATCCAAAGACAGGGACGGCCAGAGAACAGCCTGCCGCGGCGGAAGCGTTTCATCAACGGTAAGCGCGATGACCGGCGGGATTTCACTTGCGGCGGTCATGATCCGTCTCTCCTCTACCCTTTCTGATCGCATGGCGCATATCAGCGATAACCTGCCCTAATCCGACGAAAACGGCCTCACCAATGATAAAATGGCCGATATTCAGCTCTTTCAAACCTGGCAATCGCGCGATGGCGCCAACATTCGCTGTCGTGAGCCCGTGTCCCGCATGGAGTTCGATCCCCAGCGCGCCTGCCAGATCGGCTGCATCCTGAAGGCGCGTTAAAGCGCCCTCGGACGGGTCTTCCGCGTAGGCCCCTGTATGGAGCTCAATAACCGGCGCGTGCAGCGCTGCGGCCGCGTGGATCTGCGCCGCATCCGGATCAATGAATAGCGAGACACGGATGCCCGCCGTCTGAAGGCGCCGTATTTTGGGAGCCAGCGCATCTTTCTGCCCGGCGACATCCAGCCCGCCTTCCGTCGTCACTTCCTGCCGCCGCTCCGGCACCAGGCAACAGGCATGAGGGCGCAAAGCGCTGGCGATGGCGACCATTTCATCCGTCGCCGCCATTTCAAAATTAAGAGGGACGGTCAGCGCGGCCTTCAGACGCCGCATATCCTCATCCCGGATGTGACGCCGATCCTCCCGCAAATGGGCGGTGATCCCATCCGCACCATGTCTCACCGCCTCCAGCGCCGCACGAACGGGGTCTGGGTGGGTGCCGCCCCGCGCATTCCGCAAGGTCGCGACGTGATCAATATTGATACCGAGACGAATCATACGAAATCCCCGTCACGCGCGGCGTCGGTGCGCTGCCAGTTTATGCGCCAGCCGGACAGCCTCAACCAAGCTTGACCCATCTGCCATGCCACGCCCGGCTATGTCAAAAGCCGTGCCATGGTCGGGCGATGTCCTTATAATGGGCAGTCCCAGCGTGACATTGACACCATGGGCCATATCCAGCGTTTTCAGCGGGATCAAGGCCTGATCATGATACATGCAAAGCGCGGCATCATACGTCCCCCGCATTTGCGGCGTGAACATCGTATCTGGCGGCAACGGGTCGGTAATTTCCGCATCAAATCGACGAAGGGCTGTGATCGCTGGCGCAATGATGCGGGCTTCCTCGTCGCCCATATACCCGACCTCGCCCGCATGGGGGTTGAGCCCCGCAACCGCGATACGCGGCGTCTTGATATTGAAGTCTCTCTGT
Source organism: Sorlinia euscelidii (assembly GCF_036452135.1). Lineage (NCBI taxonomy): Bacteria > Pseudomonadati > Pseudomonadota > Alphaproteobacteria > Acetobacterales > Acetobacteraceae > Sorlinia > Sorlinia euscelidii. The sequence continues at coordinate 41,221 of NZ_JAWJZZ010000002.1, forward strand.
AAAGAGTTGATCAAGGTGGCGCCGATTTTTTCAATAAGCTGCGTGTTCAACTGCGCGATGGCGTCACGCAGACTGAGATGGATCGTCACCGGCACCACACGAAGATGCGGCGAGACAAGCATCATCACCTCCGCGCCGGACACATCGCATAAATGCGCGAGATATTCCGTATGACCGGGGAAATCAAAGCCCGCATCTTTCAGCACATGCTTGCTGATCGGGCTGGTGACGATGGCCGCGACGTTCCCCTCCCGCGCCAGGCGGGTCGCGCGCTCTATCGACGCAATGATCGCGGGGGCATGGCGCGGGTCAGGGCGCCCGGCCTCCACGCGTTCCTGTAGCGTGACCGGCATGACGGGCAGGCGCGCGGCAAAACATGCAAGCGCTTCGTCCGGTGACTCGACGATTTCACGCGGCACATCTGCCGGCAGAAGGCGTGGATCGCCCAACCAGACGAAACCCGGCCCACTTTGACGCAGGGATCGCCAAAGTGGGGCGATCAGTTCCGGCCCGATCCCGGCAGGGTCGCCCATCGTAATGGCAATCGGCGGAAGAGGCGGGCGGGTCGTCATGCGCGCTTCAGGCGGCAAAGGATGCAAGGATACGCACCCAGGACCGTATACCGCGATGGAACTGCTCAAGCCCGTACTGTTCGTTCGGGGAATGGATGCGGTCATCATCCTGGGCAAATCCCACGAGCAGCGCATCCATATCCAATGCCTCCTTGACCTCCCCCGCGACGGGGATCGACCCGCCACAACCGATCATCAAAGCCGGTTTACCCCATTCATCCTGAAGGGCCGCGCGGGTTTTTTCCAAAAATTGACCGGCCTGCGCCAATTGTGAGCCGGATGACCCCCCGTGCGATGTGAATTGCACCTCCGCATCCGGGGGCAGCATGGATTTTACGTGGTGGCGAAAGGTCTCCCGGATTTTCTGCGGGTCCTGTCCCGGCACGAGGCGGAAGGAGATTTTGGCCGTCGCTTTGGCCGGGATAACGGTTTTGAAGCCCTCTCCCGTGTAACCGCTGGTAATGCCATTGACCTCAAAACTCGGCCGCGCCCAGATCTGCTCAATTGCCGAAAAATCGCTTTCGCCCGCTGCATCTGTCAGACCCAGCGGCTGAAGGATCGCCTTGTCATCGGGGAAAACGGATTTCCATTGCGCACGGATTTCGGGAGAAGGCGTTGTGACGCCGTCATAAAAACCGTCAAGAACAACGCGCCCGGACGCATCCCGAAGGGAGCCGATAATGCGACTTAAGAGCTCTGCCGGGTTGCGCGCGGCGTTTCCAAACATGCCGGAATGCAGGTCATGCCGCGCACAATTTACCGTCACTTCCTCGGCCAGCAGGCCCCGAAGGCTGGTCGTGATGGCGGGCGTTGTCCGATCCGGCATACCTGTATCGCAGATGAGGGCGATATCGGCGCGTAACTCATCGCGGTGCGCCTTCATGAAAGGCAGAAGATTTTCGCCGCCGCTCTCCTCTTCCCCCTCAATCAGAAATGACACCGAAACAGGAAGCTTGCCCGTTAGTTTCTTCCAGGCGCGACAGGCCTCGATAAATGTCATCACCTGGCCTTTATCGTCCGAGGCCCCCCGCGCGACGATGACTTTGCGCCCATCCTGATTTTCAATGACCGGTTCAAACGGCGGATGACGCCATAAATCCTCCGGGTCGGTCGGTTGCACATCATAATGACCGTAGAAAAGCACGTGAGCGGCGTTGTCATGCTGACCTGCTGCCGTATGAGCGACAATCATAGGATGACCCGGCGTGTCTTCCGTCCTTGCATCGAACCCGATGGATGTCAGGTCCGCGACAAGGTGATCAGCGGCCCGGCGGCAATCCGCCTTATGCTCCGGTCGGGTTGAGATGCTCGGAATTCTGAGAAATGTCTCAAGCCGGGCGAGACTCGCCTCCTGCGTGCGATCAATTTCCTCAAGAACCTGCGCCAACATCTGCGACATACTACCAATCCTTTTCATGCGATTTGGACGACATGAGGATCGCTTTCAGATTTGCGAGATTATCCTCTCTCTGTGGCGCGTCGCGGCGCGCATATTCAGAGTAGACGTCCCAAGCTTCCTCATTTTCATAAAGCGTGGCGATGGCCTCAACGAAGAGTTCCGGCGCGTTGGACACGTAGACGACGCCATTCTCCGACCCTTCACCGGAAGCGATGACGGGGAGGCCACGACCCAAGGCGCATTCCGCCTCCGCGGTGAGGGAAAGTGAGGCATCTGACGGGTCAATCATCAGGCGCGCCGTGTCGCAGAGCGCTTCAAGCGGTGCTTTCCCTTCCAGGGGCGCGCCGAGATGGATGTAATGACGCAGACTGGTCAGCAGAGAGATATTTTCAGGCACCGCGCTGACATGCAGCTGCACCGGGTAGCCCAGTTTCTCCTCAAGTCGCGGCATGATCTCCCGTAAAGTCCAGTGCAGGGCGCGATATCCGACGTCGCCCCGCTCAAGCACCGGCAGGGCGAAGAGGAGATCAGCACGCTCCCTGAAGGATTTTGAGGTCTCCCTTTGCTCACCGATCAGCAGGCTGCAACATTTTTCGATACCTGATTTCCGCAGGGTCTCGACCTCACGCTCACTGGCGACAACGATGGCTTGAAAGAGCCAGAGGAGGCGGGTGAGTTCTTCCTCCCTTGAAACCGCCGCCTCAGGCAGGGTCTCCCATCCGTCCCGCGCACCCATCATCGGTGTCCTGCGCGTGCCTGTCTCAAAGGCAAGCTGACGCGCATCGCAGACGTAACCTGTCAGCGGAAGACCATCCTGCGCCGCCGTCAACGCGCCCCATATTTGAGGGGCGAGTTGCAGCCCGTCGAGCCAGACATAATCAAAGCAACGCGCGCGCGCCTTCAGGAAGGATTGCAATGTCACATCCGCAGAGGCCTGCACCATCTCAACATCGGCGTCGAAGAAACTTCGAAGTTTCGCATCCTGTGCCCCACGGGGCGAAATTGCGAAAATTGTGACCTCCAGCCCGAGGACGATCATGTCTCTGACGGTCGAAACCAGACGCAGGGAAGCCGCATAGGGCTTATATTCCGGCAGATCATCGGTGATGATCACCACCCGGCGCCCCAACGACTTGATAGAGGCACCGAGAGTGGCAGAATGCGCGGCTTTCACCGGTCGGTAGGCGCAAAAATCTCCATATTGCTTGATGAATTCAGCGCGATCCCCATCGCCTTGCACCTCGAAACCTTCATCGCGGGACAGATTATGGATGACCAGGCGCGGGTCATAAATAATCCGGCATGCGACGTTCCTCTCCCTGGGGCGGGCGCCCAGCGTCGCGAAGCGGTATCCGGCCTTGGCGAAATCATCTTCATGCGCAGCCCTGACGAAACTTTCCTTACGGCAGAGATAAGCATCCCCGCCGACAGAGTCACAGGGTCGCCGACATTGCAGGGCTGGGCACGTGCTTTCCGCCCCCTCCCCGAAGCTGTAGAAACTTCCGTCGCGCCAAAGATGCTGGCCTGCCTCCTGAACCCTGCCATTGCGATCGAGGATCAGAGGTGCGATGACGGCGAGATCTGCTTCGGAATCGAACTGATCAATGATGCTGAGCGCACTTGCCTCCGACACGACGAGACCCGTTTTAAGGAAGAGTATTTTATCGGTGTGGATGCGGGAGATGAGCTGCGCACGCACATGGGCCGGGTCAGCACCATCCTCCCGGATAATCTCGACGCCGCGCGCGAGCGTGTCCAGTTGGGTGAGGAACCGGTGCCCTGAATGATCAATGAGCAGGATCTGCAATGATAAATGCCGCGCCCCGTGGAGCGCGGTCAGCGTATCGACCAAACCTGCGAAATCATTATAGACCGGGATGATGATGGTCAGGCGCGGTGCACGACCCGTCTGGAAATCGAGCGGGGAGCGATTAAGTTGGCCGAATAAGACGGCCCGACGCCGCACCACCACCTCAGCGCGGGCATCAGGGGCCATGGGCGGGATGATTTCCGGCGCCGACGTCCCGCCCTCGGTACGGACGAAGGAGAGGAACGCGTTATCCCGCATGGTGCAGATGGATTGGGGTTGCAGAACCGCCCCCTCCATCGGCAAACGCCCTTCCTTGAGGCCGAAGCGGATAAAATGCTCATAACCATTACGCAATTTACCCAGCGCGACCTCAGTCGCCACATCCTGGTAAATTGCACAATACCAGGCATCGTCAAAATAAGGATTGGGGTTGAAGGCTGTCGGTGAATCATTTGAGAGATAATGTTGCAAGGCGCAGAAATACGCCCCTTCCGAGATCATCTCCTGCACGTCGGGATAATGCTCAAGATACCAATCTGGATCAAAATACCATGAACATCGCAGCGATGCGACGGTCGCATCCTCCTGAAACCGGGTAAACTCACCCTGCGGGCTGAAATAAGCCTGCCGGGCCTGAAAAAGTGAGATGCGCAGGACATCAGGGTCGAAAAACGGCGTGCTGACGCGTTGCTCTTTCTGGCCGAAACGCAGATAATGATCATAACCGTTGCGCAGCCCCTCATCCTTGAGGCGACGCATGGTCAGATCAGGATTATGGATGAAATAACCCGTCTCATCGAACATCCAGTGCGGCGCGCATTCCTGGAAGCCGATCTCATCATAATGCTGAAATCCCGACACGAAGATGCCCCGATGAATGCCATCCCCGACGGAGCGATTATTGCGGCGGTAAAAGACTTCATCGAAATATCGATTGGGCGAATGTCCGTAGGCTGAACCGAAATTGCGCCAGAAAGCCTCCAGATTTTCATCAGTGACATCACCCGCGATATTGATGATTTCCTGCCGGTATCGCTGGCGATACCAGGTGAGGTCAAACTCCGCCCATAGCGGCTTATGTTCCTGCGCCTGATCCAACCACATTCCTTTCCTGCAGATCGCCACGCGGGCTATCGGATCGACATCCTGACGTCAAACCCAGACGAACATTGTTTTGCTGCAATTGATATCGCGAAAGGCTTTGGCCAAACAACCCATCGCGCCCAGTTTATGCAGATTTTTTAACGGTTGGTGACCGGCGGAAACAGGATGCATTCAATCAAGACTTCAAGCCCGAAATATCAAGCGCCCACCTGAGGCGGACGCCGGGTCACGGGGGTGAAAAGATCCTTTCAGCCTGGCATGCGAGGCGTCACCTGACACGAAGACTTGATGACCGAAGCGGCTCAGGTTAGGTTGCAACCGTGTCGGCTGGAGAGATGTTTCTCATCTGGTTACCTGCGGAGTGAGACGATGTTGCGCCTGCTTTTTATTATTATCTTTCTCGTCATACTGATTATTTTTGCCCTCAGCAATCTTGATACGGCCACGCCGAAAATAATTAATTTCGACATCAAATTGCCAGTTGGTATCCTTGTGCTTGTCGTCGGCATGGCGAGTGCGCTTTTTGGCGCCGCCATGTCATCAGTAGGCGGATTTCGTCAGCGCAAACGCGCCCGCAAGGCTGAGCAACAGGTCCAGACCCTCCAGACACAGCTCGTCAACCTGCATGAGCGCCTTGGCGCCGCGCCGCGCCCGATGCCGCAACCGGCACCGACGGAGCCCCTGGACGCCGCCACCACGATTTACCATCCGTGAGCCCCCCCGATCAGCCCACGCCGCGCACCCGCCTCATCGCCGCCATAGACACAGCCGACATCACCCAAGCGAAGAACTGGGCGGCACAACTTGCGGGTGTGGTGGATGCGATCAAACTTGGGATGGAGTTTGTCTATGGCTGCGGATTCGATGCGGCCAGGGATTTGTCCCGCACCCAACCCGTTTTTTTGGACCTCAAACTGCACGACATCCCGAACACGGTGAGCCATGGACTGAAAAGTCTGGCCTCTATCAATGCCTGCCTCCTCACAATCCACGCTTCGGGTGGGCGTGAGATGATTGCGCGGGCCCGTGAGGCGATTGATGCGGCTTACCCCCCTGAAAACCGCCCCGCCCTATTGGCCGTCACGGTGTTGACGAGTATGGATGCGGCCGGTTTGCGCGAGATCGGCGTTGACGCCACGCCGGCGGAACAGGTGCTGCGCCTCGCGGACGTCGCCCTGCGGGCTGGGGCCGATGGGCTGGTGTGCTCCGCGCAGGAAATCACGCCGATCCGTCAGAAATTCGGGGCGGAACCTACATTGGTCGTCCCCGGCATCCGCCCGGCCGGGAGCCAGAGCCACGATCAGAAACGTGTCATGACGCCCGGTGAAGCCGCCCGAATGGGGGCGGACTGGATAGTCGTTGGTCGCCCCATCACCCAGGCTCCTGACCCCGCCAAGGCCGCCCGCGCCATTCAGGATGAGATTCTGGCCGCAACATGAGTGTCGGCATCAAAATTTGCGGGCTGAAAGATCATGAAAACGTCGCCGCCGCGCTGGAGAGTGGGGCGGACTGGATCGGCTTTGTGTTTTACGCGCGATCCCCGCGCTTCGTGACGCCGCAGGAGGTTGGCGCGCTGCTGACGCGCTTCGGAGACTCGGCGGTGCGCCGCGCGGTGGGGTTGTTCGTCAAACCTTCCGATGATGAGATCGCGGGCGCTTTGGCCGCCGCACCTCTGTCAATTTTGCAGATTTACGACTCGCCTGAGCGGGCGGCGGAAATCCGGCAGCGCTTCGGTTTGCCGGTATGGGTCTCCATCGCCGTCACCACCCCTTCCGACCTGCCCGACGCGCCCCTTTGTGACGGCCTCGTGATTGAACCTGCGGCACGGACGGAAGATGGTCGGCCCGGCGGGAATGGCCGCATCATGGACTGGGCACCGCTGAAAAGCTGGAAAGCACCGCAAAACTGGCTGCTTGCTGGGGGGCTGACGCCGGAAAATGTCGCTGAAGCCATCACCACCTCCGGCGCGCCCGCCATCGATGTTTCCTCCGGCGTGGAAACCCGCCCGGGCGTGAAATCCGCTGAATTGATCACCCGGTTTGTAAAAGCCGCAAGAACCCCTTGCGCTTGACGGGAAGTTTGCTATCTTCCGCCAGCGCTGGAGAGATGGCCGAGCGGCTTAAGGCGCACGCTTGGAAAGCGTGTGTGCGTTAATAGCGTACCGAGGGTTCGAATCCCTCTCTCTCCGCCAAAGGCGTTTTAGGGCCTGAAGCTGCATGACCCGGAAAGCTTGAAAAACATTCCCCTAAATGGAATAGCTTTCCCAAGATTTCCCCAATTTATCCGTTTAAGCAGAAAAATTTGGGGGCAAATCTGGGGGTCACGAAAATCGGTTGGGGGTCACGAGATTTCGTTGAACGCGACCTACCAAATAGTCGTAAACGAAGTCGCAGAATTACCGGAACTTCGAAGATGCTGTCGCACACGTGTTAAATCGGCTCTTTACCGTCGCGCAGCATCAACAAGAAACAAGATATTGGATGCCGTAAGATGTAGAGTATATCGCGCTAAATACTCGGGGACATCTCTGATTTCCGGACCTTGGCCATGCGCCGCAGTCTTATTTCTGACGGAAGTCACGCCGTTTCTCAACAAAGTTTGCAGCGATGTAAAATAGGTCTCTAGATACTCCGGCAGAAGCTGATTCTTGAATAAAGTTTCGACCAACTTTTTTGTTGCGTCGGTTGATTCTACTTTCCAACCTCTACTCGCGCAGATTGACTTCATTGTGCTTTCAAAGGCTTTAGACGCCTCATTAATGCATTCCTCGTATCTTTTGTGTCTGTAGTGCTCATGAGCCTTTATGAATTCATTATTGGCACCGTTGAATTTTTGATCGCTCAACAATTTGAGAACAGGTTTGACAACCTCAGAGTGCATAAATTGCGAGTCAACGCGAATTATCATGTCCGATTCGAATTTATAACCTATGCCGTGCTCATCAAATCTACCGTTCAATTCTTCTACCGCGCCCGCCACAGTTAACGGTGACCCCATTGGACTGGGGTAAATTGGCCTCGACCTCACGAAGCGCATGTTGCTGAAGACGAGTTCGACGAAACTGAGACTCAACTCTAAGTCGGTCTCTTCCAAGAAAAAATTGAACAAGTCTTCTTGCAGGCTGTCAGCTCCACGACTTATCGAGAAACGACCTAGCTCCCTGGATAAGATCGAATCGATATCTTTGTAGAATTGGAAACTCGCATCGCCGTAAGGAGAATTGACGTCGCCCACGACATCCCAAATGATTTTGATTATTTGTACTTTGAGACTATTTGGGAGTTGATCGTATGAGTATACGTCCGATATTTCTCCCCGTTCACGCTTCTTACGTTTGAAGTATAAATCGGTAATTGCCACTGAGTTCCTCGATGATTCAAGTAAAGACGAAAGTTAATGCGCTCTCAGAGTCTGAATGTTAGTCTTCGTTGCACGTCTGATATCAATGATCAATAATTGAAAGGTAAGGACCAATCAATGAATTCCTCAAAGGCGAGCAACTTAGGTCCTTTAATCTCGACGCTGATGACACACGTTTATGAAAGCTGAAACGTTCATTATTGCACTCAATTAAGCGGCAGACGACTGTTGAGTTTTGACAAAGCCCAGTCGTCTTAATGTCCAACAAGGATTTCGTCGCAAAACTGCGACCTGAGCCCAATGTCCGTAAGTAACCATCACCAATATTTCGAACCTTATAAACCCCTTGAACAAGAATCCACAATACTTTGATTCAAAAAATTTGTCTTTGAAATAGCCCTGAAAGGCAGCGATGATCTGAATGAAGGATAAACGTGTCGTTGTTCTGATCAACTTCGGACGCGTTGAGCGCGTGAAAATCAGCCACCGACTTTACATTTATCCTCACCCACCCCCCAACACATCCACCAAATAATTCCGCCCCATCCGAACATAAACCAGCGGGTTGGCGCATTGTGGGTCTTGTTCCGCCTCGATCACCACCCAGCCATCATAATCCGGCAGTTCCGCGAAGATCCGGCGGTAATCGATCCCGCCATCGCCCGGCACGGTAAAGACGCCGGAGAGGACAGCGCGGAGGAAGCTCCATTCATAGACATCCGCCTGCGCGCGTTTGAAGGGGCGGAGGTCTTTGGCGTGGATGTGTTTGATGCGTGTTCGGTAGGTGCGTGCCAGTTCGGCGGGGTCGGAACCACCCCATAAAGCGTGGCCCGTATCGAGCAAGAGCTTCACGGAAGGGCCGGTCTCATCCATAAACCGGGCGATATCCTGCCTTGACTGCACCACCGTCCCCATATGGTGATGATAAACAAGGTCAATCCCATGCTGGGCCACATAATCCCCCAACCGCGTCATGCGCGTGGTTAGAAGCGACCAGCCTGCATCATCTAGCACAGGACGTTGTGAAAGCGGCGTGTCAAACGCCCCCTGGATGGAATTCGACGTCTCGCAGACGATGCAGACCTTGCACCCCATTTCCTTTAGCAGCTGAAGATGGGCGGAAATGGCTTTGATTTCCGCCGCCTCATCATGGACGAGCAGATTGGTTGACCACCAACCGGAGATGAACGCCATATGATGCGGTGCAAGAGCCTTTTTCAGCTCAGGCGCGGAAGTCGGGAATTTATGCCCCATTTCCATGCCCTCAATACCCGCAAGCCGCGCTTCACTCAGGCAGGTGTCAAGCGACGTGGTGGCCCCGAGGGATCGAAGGTCATCATTTGACCAAATGATGGGGTTCGCGCCGATTTTGATCGCCATATTGCCCGTCCTTCTCAAACAGACCTCAAAACATCCGTGATCAATTTCCGATACGCTGCGCCCCGCGTGCGCGTTCATAATCGGTGCGCGCCTTATGAACCTGCGGGCGCGATGACACTTCCGGCACGGCGACATCCCACCATGCGCCACCCTCCTCCGTGGTCGGTTTCGGGTCGGTATCGATCAGGATCACCGTCGTGCGATCCGCCTTGCGCGCGCGCAAAATCGCCTCGGACAAGGCCGGCAGCGATGCGACTTTTTCCGCAAGGGCGCCAAGTCCGCGCGCATGTTGCACGAAGTCAATCTGCGGGAACTGCGCCATATGCTGTGAGTCGACCCAGAGATTGTTGAAAGGCGCACTCCCCGTCGCCTGCTGAAGACGGTTAATGCAGCCATAACCATGATTATCCAACAGAACGATAATCAGTTTCTGCCCCAACATGACGGACGTGGCGATCTCGGAATTCAGCATGAGGTAGGAGCCATCCCCCACCATCACAATGACGTCACGTTCCGGCTGCGCCATTTTGACGCCGATCCCCCCGGCAAGCTCGTAGCCCATGCAGGAAAACCCGTATTCCATGTGGTATCCGCCCGGCTGCGCAGGCCGCCAGTGTTTCTGCAATTCCGCCGGCAGCCCCCCGGCCGCGCAAACGACCGTATCGGTCGGTTCCGCGACACGTTGCACCGCGCCAATAACCTGAGCATCGGTTGGCAGCGCCTCTTCCTTCGGAGCGGCCTGATAGGTGTCGGCCGTTTCAAGCCATCTCTGACGCGCCGCCTGCGCACGCTGCGTCCAGCCAGCGTCTGCTTTCCAACCTTCAAGCGCCGCTGCAATCTGGTCCAGGGCGATTTTCGCATCCGCGATGACAGGCACGGAATCATGTTTGACCGCGTCGAAGGGCTGGACGTTCAGCGCGATGATTTTCATATCCGGGTTTTTGAACAACCCCCAGGACCCGGTGGTGAAGTCCTGCAGGCGCGTCCCGACCGCAATGATGAGGTCGGCCTCCTGCGCCATGTCATTCGCGGCAGCGCCCCCACTGACACCGATCCCGCCCATATTGAGCGCGTGCGCGGTCGGCAGGGAGGATTTGCCGGCCTGCGTTTCCCCGACGGGGACGCCATGGGCGTGACTGAACGCCGCCAGCGTCTGTTCCGCCCCGGCATAGAGCACGCCGCCACCAGCGATAATAAGCGGTTTACGTGATTGGCGGATCAGCGTCACAGCGTCCGCAAGCTCACGTGCGTCGGGCGCCTGACGGCGTATGCGGTGGATGTGCTCCCTGAAAAACGCGTCGGGATATGCGAAAGCTTCAGCCTGGACATCCTGACACAGGCTGAGCGTGACAGGCCCGCATTCAGCGGGGTCGGTCAAGACGCGCATCGCCTGATGGAAGGCGGGGATCAGTTGTTCCGGCCGCGTCAGGCGGTCAAAATATCGGGAAACCGAGATAAAGGCATCATTGGCCGAGACCACGCCATTCCCGAAATCCTCGACCTGTTGCAAGACAGGGTCAGGGATGCGATTGGCGAAAACGTCACCGGGAAGCAGAAGAAGCGGCAGGCGGTTAACATGCGCCACAGCGGCGCCCGTTACCATATTCAGCGCGCCCGGTCCAATAGAACTCGTGCAGGCCATCACTTGCTGGCGCCGTTGTGCCTTGGCGAAAGCGGTCGCAGCATGCACCATTCCCTGCTCATTATGCGCCCGAAAAGTCGGTATCTCCGCGCGTTTTTCGTAGAGCGCTTCCCCCAGCCCGGCCACATTACCATGGCCGAATATGGCCCAGACGCCTTTGAAGAAGGGCACGACCTCGCCATCAGTCTCAATCTTCTGCGCAATCATGGCGCGGATGAGGGCTTGTGACATGGTCAGGAGATGCGTTTTCATATTCAGATCCACTCCTCAGTGACATCCGGGCCGCGCCCCGCTCGCTCAATTTCACGTAAAGGGCCGTCGCGCGCGGGGATGGCGCTTCACGTAAGGCGAGCGGGATCACAGATCCCGTGTGAAGTTAATCACAATCAATGGAATATATGATCTATTTTTTGCCGTCAAATGAAACACTCTTTCCTTCCTTAAGTTTTTGTTTCCGAAGTTTCACGCTTCCTTACACTTGCGAACGGATTCCGGACATCTTGCGCCGCGACCTTTCATGCATCGCGCGTCATGCCGTCAGCCTGATGGAGTGACGATCGCCGTCACATCGATGAAAAACCATTTTTAAACGGTCAGCGCGACATAATATGCGGCCTCGACCCGCCCCGTTCTGACGTGCGACATTTGCCCGTTTCTCTGGAGAATTTTATGACGCGGCGCCCCGCCCCTCTCCGCACGCGATATTTCAGACGCCTGCGACACCTCACGTTTATTTTGCAACACACCTCCATGAATAACCCTATCCGATTTAAATTTCATTTTATAAAAGGCGGGGCGGGGCAATATTTCCTCAGAGGGACGGAGTATCCGGCGTGATCGCAATTATCGATACGAAGCGGGAAGGTGAGCGAAAACAATGTGAAGCCCTCGCACACGCCCTGGCCATGCCATTTAAGGTGATTGCCCCTTGGACGACACCCCCTGCCACGCCCGACATCATCCTGTCCTTCGGTAAAGCGCTGAAGCCGGGACTGGCCCTGCATAAACGTTTTGATAAAAAACCGCTCTTGATTCAATTGGGACGGCCACGTTTATACCCGACATCCGGGCTCGATCTCGTCATCATCATGCCGCAGGATGATTACCCTGAAGCCGATAATGTGCTGCACCTTAAATTGCCGCTGAATGGCGCGTCACTTCAGCCGACCCAACGTGCAGGCGCCAACACCCCGTCCGCGCGGAAGGGTAAGACGACGTTGATCCTGAGCGGGAAGACAGCCCATCACGCACTTGGACGGCGTGAATGTGACGAGATGCTGCGCCTGGCCAAAATTGTTGCCCACCGTGCCGGTGAAGCGCTTCAGGTCATTTTCAGTTGTCGGACACCGCCGGATATCGCCTCTTATATGCAGGCTCAATGTCGGCGGGATGGCATCTCAATTGCCCGGCGCCGCGTGCGGGATGTTCTGGCTGAAAGTGCGCGCGTGATTGTCACGGCGGACAGCGCGTCCCTTCTGGCCGATCTCATACGTTCCGGTTTGCCGACCTGGCTCTACCCCCTGCCAGTGCGTAAAACGCTCAACCACCTTCTCAAAACCGCATCCTGCGCCGTTTTTCCCCGATGGCGCCGCGCTTTAATCAAAAAAGGTGTCATTGCCGGCGGCACGGATTTTGAGCGATGGCATCAATCCCTCGTTCAGGCCGGCATTGTGCGTGTCCTGAATGAAGAAACCGCTGAAGACGCCTTATGGAAAAACACCTGCCCCTTCGCGGATGACGATTTGGAAATCTGCGTCGAACGGATCCGCACCCTTCTCGCGCAGCGCGGTATCCGGGTCGATCAACATCCGTGCACACCTTCCCAAGCTGAGGAAGCGGCATTTGAAAAAGTGAGGGAAGCGGTTTGCTGACAGGCGAAATGTCGGGGCCAGATTGGTGAGGTCATTTCTCAAGCGCCGATATCGCGAAGACGCTTTCCCTGATTGAGATTTTCCTCAATGTCTTCCAGCGAGCAACCCTTCGTCTCCGGCACGAAAAACACTGTGACGAAAAAGAAAATCAGATTGAAACCGGCGAGCAGCCAGAAAACGCCGTAATCATGGATCACCGCCATGACAGACAGGAAAATATTGGCGATCAACCAGTTTGTCACCCAATTGGTAAAAGTTGATGCCGCGATGGCGGCGGTGCGGCCTCTTAAAGGTTGAATTTCAGCGCAAAGCGTCCACGGCATCGGCCCGGAGCCGACAGCGTAGAAAAAGACAAAAAGGGCAAGAAGCGTGATCTCGGTCACTTTAAAAATCATCCCCGGCAATCCCAGATAAGCGACAAAACCGAAACCGCCCAACATGATGGCGGCCGCCAAGGTGCTGATCATCAAAAGGGGACGGCGACCCACACGATCGATAAAGTAAATGACAAGCCCGACGCCCGTGAGATTGACCGCCCCGAAAATCACCGTGCACCAGATGGATGCCGCGGTGGAAAAACCCATTTTTTCGAGAATATGCGGCGCGTAATAGAGGATGACATTAATGCCAGTCAGTTGCTGCAAAGCCTGAAGCGCGACACCGAGAGAGAACGTCTTACGGAAGCCACGATTGGTTTTCAGCAGCATCAGCCCATCCGATTCCTCTTTCCGAAGCTGCTGCTCAATCCGGGCGATCTCGCGATTTGACTCTGCCAGGCCACCGCGTATCTGCATCAGAACGGCGCGCGCCCTGCGCTTCTGCCCATCGGCGACCAGCCAGCGAGGTGAATAGGGGATCTGCAACATCGCGATGATGAAGATCACGGTCGGGACAAGCAGGATGCCCAGCATCCAGCGCCAATGCCCGCCATAGGCCAGCAGGCTATCCGACAGGAAAGCAAGGAGCATCCCGCCGCAGACGATGAGCTGGTAAATCGAGATCATCGTGCCGCGCTGCGATTCCGGCGAGATCTCAGCAATATAAAGCGGCGCGGAAAAGGCCGCCAGCCCGACGCCGAGGCCGAGAACGACGCGGCCCCCGATTATGATGCTGACATTCGGGGCCAGCGCGCAAAGCAGCGTCCCGAGGAGGAACAGAAAACCCGCCACCAGCATCGCCGATTTGCGCCCCGCTCGCTGGGCGATAAAGGCGGCCGCAATTGCGCCTGCCGCCGCCCCCAACATGAGGGAGGACACAATCCACTCATCAAGGCGCGGATTGGAATGAAGGTCATCTGACAGAAATTTGAGCGCACCGGAGATGACGCCCGTATCCAACCCGAACATCAATCCGGCAAGCGCCGCAACACTCGCAAATAAGGCCCCCCGGCCTTTCGGCGTCAGGGTGATGAGCGCTTCCTCATTTTCAGCTTCAGGAGGCTTTGTCTTAACAGGCGATTTTTTCCTGGGAGCCGACTTTGAAGCTGTTTTCGTCGCGCGTGCCATTGTCCAGATCTCCCCTTTTTATTGCAGCCATTTAAGTCCGGGGAGAACATCGCGGTTCCCGCGATATCACGAAAATCTTACTTCGCGTTAAAACTGTGCCCGATTCAGCAGCGGGCCTGCCGTCGTTTAAATCAAGCACTTATCAGGAAATGGAGATGGGATGTTGAAGATGACTGCCCGTCAGGCAGCCATCCCCGAAAATTCAGTTTACAAGAACGTTGTTCTGACCATCCGTCCAATGTTGATTTGCACTGTGCCAATATGCATTTACACCTCGGATACCGTTTAACAGGCAATCACTGCACCAAACCCTGACCCCATCTGTCGGGCCGGAACGCGGCAGAGACGACAAGCTGTAAGAGGCGGGCGCGAGGCCTCCACCGGAGCGAGAATCTTTTTGTGTCAAAACGATATTCCCGACCTTATCAGCGCCTAACAGCGTTTTGCCTGCGTTTGAATTCAATGCGTAAGCCGCCCCTTTTGAGATCGCCGTCCCCTCTTCAAAGTTGGCCGCACCGTGCACGGACAGGGAAGCGAAGGATGCCTCTCCGTTGACATCCAAAGCACTATCGACAATGACGGATCCGACACCTTGATTATTCGCCGGAACAACGATGTGCAGATCAGGCGTGCCGGAAGAAGGATTTAATCGACCAAAGAGATAGCCGATATCCTTTTTGCTCTCATCGCCAAGAAAGACGGCTTTACCATCGGTGACATGTACATCCTGCGTGTGCCACGTCAGGCCATCCCGATCGACATTAAGCCCGCAGACAATGTAACTGCACAGGGAGATGCCATTACGGTATTCTGCCGGGTTCAGCGCGATGTGTTCCTGCATCGTGCCGAGTTGTGACGATGTTCCATCTACGCCGACCCCTATATTCGTCGTTATATTCGTATAATCAGTCCCCGATTGGTCATCATTAATCCGGGTGTTGTAAAAATTCAGACGCATCATGTGATGGGCCTGCCAGGTATTTTGACCGGTATTCGTGGATTGACTGAATGAGGCTATCATATTGGTTGAGCCAGCTTTCAGACCCGGCCCCTGCACAGCATTTACGAAGATCGGATCCGACATAATGGGTATGGTCCACCATTGAGGGTCCATTTTTATGTAGGTTCGCTGCCCCCCGGCAAGGAGAAGATGATAGCTGTCATCTGTCAGTTTCCTGGGTGAGCTTGCATTGGTCGTCATGGTCAAACCATGATAGCTGACCGCATAATCTCTCGGCTCATTGACGATATTTTCGTCAATCTCCGCCCATTCCATGGCATGAATGAGGGAACTGGCGCCTGTTTCAGCGGTGTTCTGCCCATCATACGACATGAAGGCGTTGTGGAAGAAAGTTTTATTGGAAGCGCCGATATATATGACTGGTGTTGTACGTCCAGGATCCCATACTTTGTCCAAAGATGTCGTCGATGGAACCGTTCCGTCGGCCCGCGTCATTTCAGTGGCCCATCCATAAACGAAGATGCTGAGCCCATCGTCGCTGACGCCTGCAACAAGGCCCGATAAATTTCGGAATGCCGGTAAGGTGGAATTCGTCCCGATCGCTGACTGCACCGTCCCTTCAGGGACAGAATTGGTCACAATATACATGCCCTTATGGATCTGCGCCCTCTCCGTCGCGGTGAGGGGCGTGCAGAGCGTGACATCATGAGCTGAATAACGTGTTACAGGGAGTATCAGACGTGCATTCGCATTGGCAGGTTGCCCATAAAGCATGACACCATCATGCGTTGAAACATAACCGTCCCGATATTCCTCCGCGGAGATCGCAGCCCTCCGGCCATCTACCGGCTCCATGAAGAGGCAGAGGACGCAGCCCGGATTGAACGGGCCAATTGTGGAGCCATGCACGACAAGGTTGTGCGGCTGCGTGGCCATTTGCCCGTAGGGAGAGTGCGGCAAATTGATAAGGTTGCCGCCAAGGACAGAGGCTTCAAACCCAGTGGAGAGCGCTTCGCCCTCAACGTCTGCATCCAGTATCGGCGTAAACATTTTGTCCAAGGTTTGACCGACCTGCAAAACGGACGTCGTGACCGGAGCTGTCACGTTACCCCCCGCATTAAGCCCGGCGACGCCATTCGGCTGATTGATCTCCGACCGCATAACGGGTGAGTCATCGCCCGTGAGATAAGCTGACCCTTCAAATTCAAAAGCTTTTTTCGATTTCTCAACCGGGTTGGCATTTAGGCGTGTGTCGCCTTGCGCAAAGCAGGCCGAGCTTAAAATATTGAAAGTTATGACAGGCATTAAAAAGATGGAAATAGGGAAATGTTTTTTTTTCATTTTGTTCCTCCCACACCTATTTTATCAAGATCATCGTCCGTATTGAATGCTTATGAAGCGTGGTCACCTATAAAATGGTCGCCGGGCATTTGCCTCCGCCTGATCAATCCAATCATGAACATTTCGTTGCCTGCTACGCTTTTCCAATCAGGATTGTTTTGTTGCGACGAATGAGACGTTGGCTTTTCCGTCGCGGCGCCTGCCGTTCATTCACCATCCCTGATGGAGCAAACCACTGCGCACCGACAGGCTCAGGGAAGGCGCAAGTTAAAGCGCTTACTTGCCAAATTTGCTTTTTGAACAAAAATCATTATGATGCCCCCGCCATTGCCCCGTTGGGCCTGAATACAACGACCCCCCTTTTATCTTCGGAGATTTAACGTGAAACTGTCTGAGTACCGTGCTCAGTGGGCTTTCTCACCCCTGAACGAGGTGCTGGCCGGAATGGTCGGCACGTTTGCCCTCATTCCAGAAGTCATCGCCTTTTCCTATGTTTCAGGCGTGTCGCCTGCCATATCGCTTTACGCCTCCTTCGTCATCAGCATCGCGATCGCGTTGACAGGTGGTCGACCGGGGATGATCTCCGGCGCGGCAGGGTCCATCGCCTTCGTGGTCGGTGCGCTGGTGCATCATCACGGGGTCCAATATATGTTCGCGGCCACGATGCTGGCCGGGTTCATGCAATTATGCTTCGGTCTGCTCCGCCTGCATGTCGTGATGCGCTTCGTCTCCGATGAGGTGCGGACGGGCTTCGTCAATGCGCTGGCCATCCTCATTTTTTCAGCACAGGTGCCGCAGATGCTGCACGTCACTTGGCATACTTACGCGTTGATCGCGATCGGGCTGGCCATCATCTATCTCGTGCCGCGCCTTTTTACGGCGATACCCTCCCCCCTGATCTGCATCATTGTTCTGACGCTGATCACCATCTTCTATCCCATGCCGGTCCGCACGGTTGCTGATCTCGGCGCGCTGCCAAGCGGGCTCCCGCAACTGACATGGCCGCATGTGCCGTTTAATATTGAGACGCTTGAAATCATCTTCCCCTACGCGCTGGCCATCGCCGCTGTCGGCCTGCTTGAGTCGCTCATGACCGCCGGGGTGGTGGATGAGCATACGGATACGCATGGCAATCAGCGGATGGAGTGCACGGGGCTTGGGGTCTCCAACATGCTCGTCGCGGCATTTGGCGGCATTGGCGGGTGCGGCATGGTGGGTCAAACGGTCGGCAACCTGCGTTATGGCGGGCGCGGACGCCTCTCAACTTTCGCAGCCGGTGCGTTTCTGCTTCTCCTGATGGATGTGCTGCATCGCTGGTTCGCCCTTGTGCCGCTCGCCGCGCTTGTCGCCATTATGATTATGGTGTCCGTCAGCACCTTCGCCTGGGGATCTCTCCGGGATTTGATGCGCCACCCCAAATTATCAACGGTGGTGATGATCGTCACAGTCCTGGTGACGGTTAGCACGCAGGACCTCGCTGCAGGCGTTGTTGCGGGCGTGCTGCTCAGCGGCGTGTTCTTCGCCTGGCGGGCGACGAACATGCTCAACGTCAAACATGAGCGCGCGGGTGATGAGGAAACTTACGAAATCTCAGGGCAGATCTTCTTCGCGTCATCCGACATGCTTTTCGACGCGGTTGATTTTCAGACATCCGCGAAGAAAATCGTCATTGATGTGGACCGGGCGACATTCTGGGACATTACGGCCGTCGCCAAGCTGGAGAAAATTGTCAGCAAGTTACAGGCGCGCGGCGTTGATGTGGAGGTAAAGGGCCTTCGCGCCCGCCAGCATGACATCATCGCCGAGCAATCTGACGAGCCTCTCCTGGCCGTCTGACGATGGTTTCGGCGCGGGGGCAACCATCCCGCGCGCCGAAATATTCATTTAACGCGGCAATTGCGGCCAACCCGTTGCCGGGCGGTCAAAATGGGAAAACATTTCGTGGTCGGGGATGTTGGTGAGGTCCTTACTCTCCGTCTTCAGTATTTTTCTCATTGTCGCCTTTGACAGCATGACCCGCAAATCATGAAGCACATGCGGCGAGGCGGCAAGGACGAGGCCCTTGAGCGCGGCATTCTGCGCGAGGACTTTCTCGATTTCCGCGGCGATGGTGCGTGCAAAACGCTCCTTCGTCAGTTCTTTCGGGTCGGATTTCGGCTCTTTGATCGATGTCGCCAGCGAGCCATCTTCCTCAGGGTGGTGGTGCGCGTCCAGTCGGTGGATTGTCCGCATCTGATGACCGTCATAGCGCATGAAACGCGCCTTCTCTCCATCACATACGGCGTATAAAACAGGATCTTGTACTGGCATTTTCGTACCTCCGCTTAAACCATTATCTGGTTTATCAAGATGTATTCACCGCCGAAAAATCCTTCAAGTCAAGCATGTCACCTTTCGATCAGACCCAGTGCTGAGGCGACCTCCTGCCACACTTGTTGATCCGGTGCGTAGAGCAGGCCGGATGCCTTGTGCCCGATGCGATAAGGTTCACCATGGTGAAGTGCGCCGAAACCTCCCGCTTCTGTCAGAAGGACATATCCGGGACAGTGGTCCCACGGCATGACTTTGCGATAATATAAAATATGCGCATGTCCCGATGCCGCCATCATATATTCAACGGAGGCGCATCTCAGATCCCAAAGCCGCTCAAAAGCTGACGCGACATAGGCCGCTTTCTCCGTCAGATCGACGGCGTAAAGGGACCAGGATAATTTTCCGCGGAGGCTGCCCGCATGATGGGGAGGCGCGGCGTAATGGAGAGGCGTTTCCCGTCCGTCCGCATCGACCTGCCACGCACCCGCGCCCCGCGCCGCCAACATCGCGCAGCCTGAGACCGGGTTGAAAATAATGGAAGCAACCGGCGCCGCATGTGAGATGATGGCAATCATAACGCCAAAGGCCGCGACCCCTTCAACATAATTGACAGTGCCGTCAATCGGGTCAATCGTGAAGGCAAGGGACGCATGGGCCAGCTCATTGACGAGGTCGGGATTTTTCGCCGCCGCCTCTTCCCCCACAATCAATGCATGGGGAACCAGTTGTCGAAGGCGCGCCTCGATGAATGCTTCGGCTTGCTCATCAATTTCTGTCACAAAATCACGCGGCGTTGATTTAACGCGGATCTGCTCCGGCCGGAGACGCCCGAAGCCCGGCATGATCAGATTTTGCGACACGTCTCGCGCGATCCCGATGCAGGCTGTCACAAGTTTTTTGAGATGTGAGGATGAGAGGGGCGTTTCCTCATTCATGCCAGCGTCTTCCCCCTCCGGTGGCGCCAGGTCAGGCAATCAAAGTGAGATACTCGGGAAAGCTGCGTTCAAACCTTTTAAGGTCATTATCGGAAAGGCGCACCGTCAGGCGAATAACCGCCTCCTCATCCGTTCTTTCAATGACATCGCCATATTCATAGAGCCACGCCATGGCGGCACCATCCTGGATACTGAGTTTGACGTGGATGACGGGCAAATGCGCTGTCAATTGCGCATCAATGGCGCTTAACAGATCGGGCAGGCCCTCCTGCGTTAACGCTGACACGGGCACGGCCCCGCCGACATGCGCGACATGCCGGACGCCGCCAAGAATGTCGGATTTATTCAGGACTTCAACGACACGTTCGGGCCATGTCTCATCAAGCACGCCATCCCGCACCAGATTATTCAATACTTGAATGACATCTTCACGCTGGGCGTCGCTGTCAGGATGGGCCACGTTGCGCACGTGCACAATGACATCCGCCTCCGCCACTTCCTCAAGCGTCGCGCGGAAAGCGGCGATAAGCTCCGTCGGGAGGTCACTGATAAATCCGACAGTGTCGGAAAGGATGATCCGACGCCCGGAAGGCAGCGTGACCGAACGCATTGTCGGGTCAAGCGTCGCGAAAAGCTGATCTTCCGCCTGAACATCGGCACCCGTCAGCGCATTGAACAGCGTCGATTTACCGGCATTGGTGTAACCCACAAAAGCCACGACCGGGAACGGCACACGCTGGCGGGCCGCGCGATGCAGCCCACGCGTCCGCCGCACCTGATCCAGCTCTTTCTTGAGCTTGACCATGCGCTCGCTCAACATGCGGCGATCCGCTTCCATCTGCGTTTCACCCGGCCCGCCGAGAAAGCCGAACCCGCCGCGCTGGCGTTCAAGATGGGTCCATAATCTGACAAGACGGGATTTCTGATAGGCGAGATGGGCCAGCTCAACCTGAAGCACACCTTCCCGCGTCGCCGCGCGCGCCCCGAAAATATCGAGGATCAGCCCCGTTCGGTCAATCACCTTGCAATTCAGCGCTTTCTCAAGATTGCGCTGCTGAACGGGGGATAGCCGCGTGTCGACGACAGTAACATCAATCCCCCCTCATGCACTTTGGCGGCAAGCGCCTCAACCTGCCCGGCGCCGAGCAATGTTGAAGGCCGCGCGGCCCGAAGCGGCATGACCTGCTGAAAGACGATATCGAGGCCGATTGAGCGTGTCAGGCCGACAGCTTCCTCAAGACGCGCATCCGCCCCGCGAAGCTCAGCGCGGAGAGACGTCCTGTCAGCGGGGAAGATCACCGCTGCGCGCCCAGCGGGTGGCGCCGTTTCAATCAAGCCCAAAACGCGTTAACCCTCAAATATCGTGGATGACATCATCCTCAGAGAAATTTGGGAGGGGCGAGCCGGGCAGAATTGTGCTGACCGCGTGCTTATAGACCAATTGGGATTGCTCATCACGCATCAGGATAATCGTGTTCATGTCATATTGCGTGATATGGCCGGAAAGCTTGACACCATTGACCAGAAAGATCGTCAGTTTGGCTCTCGTCTTGACCACCGACTGCAAAAAACTGTCTTGAACGGACTCACCTTCATGTCGAGGGGAGGCGGAGGATTTTGTTGCTTTGACCAAGTTCGTGCCTATTTGTTAGATGAGTTGCGACCCTGTCACCAGGGCTTTCGCAATCGAAACGCATATGATGGGGTTCGGCTCCATGCCGAAAAGAAATTTACCCTTGATTTGTTGGGTGGTTGCGGTCGTCATGTGACACGCCGAGTTGTTTCAGCTTGCGATGCAGCGCGCTCCTTTCCATGCCGACGAAACTGGCCGTCCGGCTGATATTCCCCCCGAACCGCATCAGCTGCACGTGAAGATACTGCGTCTCGAACAGATCGCGCGCCTCACGCAACGGCAATGCCATGACATCGGCGTCAGAATCCATCCGCGCCATGGACGGCGCACCTTGGCTGACGGTCGATGGCAGCATGTCGGCTCGGATAAGGTCGTTGCCGCTGCCGGGCATCATGATCAGAAGATGCTCAACGAGGTTCCGGAGTTCCCGGACGTTACCAGGCCACTCATATGCTTGGAGGGCTGCCATGGCGTCAACCGATAATTCGCGCGGCGGCAGGCCTGAATTCTCGGCATATTGTTTCAGGAAATGCTGCGCGAGGCCGGGAATATCCTCCCGACGCTCCCGCAGACTGGGGATGCGGATCGGGACGACGGCAAGTCGATAATAGAGATCTTCCCGGAAGCGCCCGGCCGCAATTTCAGCTGACAGGTCACGGTTGGTCGAGGCCAGTACTCGCACATCGACTTTGACGCGCGCCGCACCGCCTATACGTTCAAAAGCCTGATCCTGCAGGGCGCGCACGATTTTCCCCTGCGTCTCCAACGGCATGTCAGAGACTTCATCGAGGAGGAGCGTCCCCTTATGCGCGCGCTCCAGCACACCCGTGCGTCGCGCCGAACCGTCACTTTGCCCCTCCACGCCGAAAAGCTCATCCTCAAACCGGCTTGGCGCCAGCGTGGCGCAATTCAGCGCGATGAAAGGCGCGGAAGCGCGTTTTGAACGCTCATGGATCATCCGGGCGGCGACTTCCTTCCCCGACCCTGCGGGACCGGAAATCAGAACGCGTGAATTTGTGGGCGCCACGCGCTCAATCTGCGCGCGCACGGCGCTGATGGCGGCGCCGCTGCCGAACAAGGCCGTGTCACTGCCTGTGCGCAGACGCAACTCGGCATTTTCCCGCTCCAGCCTTGCAGCTTCCAGCGCGCGGCGCGTGACGACGACGAGTCGCTCTGCATTGAAGGGCTTTTCGATGAAATCATACGCGCCGTGCTGAAGGGTGACGACCGCAGTCTCGATGGAGCCATGGCCGGAAATCATCACAACAGGCTGGGTCGGCTCTTCCGATTTGATCATTTTCAGCAGAGCCACGCCATCAAGGCGGGAGCCCTGCAACCAGATATCAAGAATAATCAGGGAAGGACGGCGCGTGCGGAAAGCCTCTAGGGCCTGGTCGGCATTGGCGGCAACCCGCGTTTCATAACCTTCATCTCGCAGAATTCCGTCGATGAGCATCCGAATATCGGGCTCGTCATCGACGATCAGGATTTCATGCTCCATAAGTGCTTTCCATCAATGGTCTCAGCATCGAACGCACCACTTATCCCTGACCCAAGACATTATGACGGGGAAGGGTCAAAATCGCGATTGTCCCCTGCTTATCACCCCGATCTTCTAAAGAAATGGTACCGTGATGGTCATCCATTATTTTTTTTACGATCGCGAGGCCGAGGCCGGTGCCTTTCGGCTTATGCGTAATATACGGCTCCGTCAAACGGTGTCGATCCGTTTCCGGAAGGCCGGTGCCGTCGTCTGAAATCATGATGTCAACATGCGCGGGCTCGACCCGAAGTGCAACATTTATCTCGCCTTTTCGCAAGCTATCGGCACTTTCCTCACCCATATCGGCGGCTCTACGATCCTGCGATGACATGGTGATGGCATCCGCAGCATTTTGCAGCAGATTTGTCAGTGCCTGGCCAATCAGCCGACGGTCACACGTGACCATCGGCCCCTTCGCCGTCAGTCCGGACGTTTCAAATGCGATCTCCGGATGTGCGTTTTTCTGCAGGACGATTGCTTCCCGCAGGAGACGTCCCAGATCCGCTTCCTTTAACTCTGGCGCCGGCATTCGCGCGAAGGCTGAAAATTCATCCACCATGCGTCCAATATCGCCGACATGACGCACGATTGTATCGACGCAAAGGCCGAATGTCTCCGTGTCGGAGGAAATCTCTTTCATGAAACGGCGTTTCAGGCGCTCTGCGGAAAGTTGGATCGGTGTCAGCGGGTTTTTGATTTCATGCGCGATCCGGCGGGCCACATCCGCCCAGGCCGCTTTACGTTCAGCAGATTGCAGGGCTGTAATGTCGTCAAAGGTCACCACATATCCCGCAACATCCGCGCCTTTCTGCTCCCGCGCGACGCGGACGAGGAGCGTTCTGCCCCGCGCCCCGACACGCGGCCCGTCGCCGAGCACTTCCTCCCCCCCCTGCGTGTCGATCTGGATTTCAGCGTGGCGCACCTGTCCCGGCGTATCGCGAACAGCATCAAGGATTTCGCTGAATTCCGGCACGCATTCCTGAAGGTGCCGCCCGATGAAACCATCAATATCGCGCTGAAGAAGGGTTGAGGCGGCCTTGTTCGGCAGTTCAATCACCTGACGGGCGTCCAATCCGATGACGCCAGCCGAAACACCTTCCAGCACGCTCTCGGTAAATCGGCGACGCTCATTGATCTGTTCGTTCGCCTCAATGAGGGCCGTCCGTTGCGCGGAGACCTGATCGGTCATGCGATTGAACGCGCGGGAGAGAATGCCGACTTCATCATCCCGCGATGGATCACGGGACCGCCTCCCCTCAGGCACACGGACGGACAGGTCGCCGAGGCTGACCCGTCGGGCGGCGATAATCAGTAACCCGAGTGGCCGCGCGATCTGATTGGCGAGGACGAGCCCCGTCAACATGCCGACCGTAAGAACGAGAAGGCTCAGAAGCGCGAAGATCAGCACGAAACTGATCTGGATCGCCGAGCGATTGGCATTGAGGCGTTGATACTCACTGACGACGGCATTTGTGCGCCGCATATGGCCGAGGATCTTGGCATCTACAGGCCGGGTTATGGCCAGCATCAGGCCGGTTGTCGAACCCAGACTCACCACGGCACGCACCGTCTTCTCATCCGGCGCGTCGAGGATGGCGGCGTCGCTGGAGCGCGCGAGGGACGTGGTTTCCCGCGGCGGTAACTTAAAGGTGCGCCCCTGCAAGGCGGCCAGCCCTCCCGATGCCACGACTTTATCGGTGTAGGCATCGTAGACAACGGCCTCCGTCAGGCCACGTTCGGTCGCTTCAAAATCCAGCATGGACGCCAAACGCGCCGAATTATGCAGAAAATCGAGCTCATAATGACCCGACTCCCCGCTATTGACCGGCGCATAGGCGCCGTGGCGGAGCATATCGTCATTTTCCGTGATGATAAGCTGGTTCGCCATCGCGAAGGCTTCTGTGCGGATATTCTCATTATGCTCTTGTAAGTAGCCTGCCGCGACATCGCGTGCCTCGCTTAATGCCAGATTGACGCGGTTGGAAAACCAGATCTGCACACCGAAATGGAAAAACAGGGCCGCGATTGTCCCGATCACGACAGCGGGCGCAACAGAGACAACGCCGAAAAGGGCGATCAACCGCACATGCAGGCGCGCCCCGGCGAGGCCTGTCCTTCGCTCCGAAAGCATTTTACGAAGGCGTGACACGATTGTCATTGTCAGGAAGGCCAGCACAATAATGTCGAGGAGGAAAATCATCCCCTCGATTTCGGGACGGTGCGTAATCGACATCCCGCCCGCCAGCACGATGAATGTTGTCGAAACCAGGACAATTGAAGTGACGATCAGAATCAACGCCGTCTGCCGTCTTGTGATAAGCGAGAGCAAATTCTGCCATTGACCACGCAAATATGGCGCCAGGGTCCAACCCGCCATCAGAGCTGATCCAGCATGATATCGAGCGTTTTAAGTTTTTTGCGTAAGGTATTGCGATTAAGCCCAAGGAGCTGCGCGGCACGAAGCTGGTTCTTGCCCGTGACCTCCAGAATGCGCCGGATCATCGGGCGCTCGACCTCCGCAATGATGCGTGTATGGACGTCGCCCGCATCGCGCCCGTCCCCGACCAGCATGTCCACGTAACGCTTGACGAGATCTTCAATGGTTTGTGCCGGACGTGCATAGGCGGCGCTGCATGCATCGTCGGATTCTGCCAGTGCCTCACGCGTCAATATCCTCTCCTTGCTGACGCGCGCCGCGCGGCCCAGAACGTGACGCAAATGGCGGATATTGCCCGGCCAATGCCTTGCCTGACACCACGCAATAGCGTCTGACGACAGGCGTCGACCTGAGAGCATCTCGGTCTTTTCCCAAGCCTGGCAAAGGGCCGGAATATCTTCAAGCCGGGCGCGAAGGGGCGGCACCTCAACCATCTCGGGAAGAAAATGGGCGGCAAGCTTCTCGTGAATGAAAACATGCTGGCGCACCTGATGGGACGTCAGCCCCGAGGTTGCGAAGACCCGCACTTTATTTTGCGGCCGATTTTCGAGCCAATGGGCGATGGCATCCTGCTCATCGAGGGAGAAAGCCTCGATTTCCCGAAAGAGCACGCCTTGATCCCTTCCATTCAGGCAGCGTGAGAGATCCTCACCCGGGCTGATGATGCGCCATGATTTTACCGGGTCCATAAAAGCGTGGAGAAGCCGCGCCACGAAAGTGCGCCCAACGCCACATTCCCCGTGGATGAGGACGGGGTCAGGTGCGTCCAGATGGCGTTCCAGTGATGCTCTGAGAAATTCAGTCGGTTCTGAAGCGCCCACCCAATGATGCGCAAGATAAGTCGCGCGGTCCTTTAACGGCGCGGCCTTGAAACCGGCAGGCGAAGCGCCGGGCGGCGTCATAAGGGCAAGCCCATGTCAGGAAATGGCGCAGATGGATTTTGCGAGGGGATGAGCGCCATGGATCGAGCCCTGTTTCATAGACTGAGGTCAGCCGAAAATGCGTCCCGTGACATAAGCGGCTTCATTTGCGCCGCCATGTCCGGGTCGGCGGGCCCGGGTGAATCGGTGTCCTCATCACGTCGACGACACGCGCCGGACATGATTGCATTATCGTAAAATGCGTTAATCAGTCGCAAAGCCTCTTTTTCCGAGTCGATTCGGTTAATCGTGGCACGGAATTGCGCTGACGAAGGCAGACCGGCGGAATACCACGAGATATGCTTCCGTGCGAGGCGGAGGCCCGGCTGCTCCCCGAAATGGGCAAGCATCTTGGCGTAATGCCGCAGGATGATCGCTTTTTCTTCCTCAAGTGAAGGGTCCGGCATGATCTGGCCGGTTGTCAGGGCCGCGCCGATCTGCGCGGGGAGCCACGGACGGCCATAACAGCCCCGCCCGACCATGACTCCATCCGCGCCGGACAGCGCCAGGGCCTGCCGGGCATCGGCCACCGAAATAATGTCACCATTGACGATCACGGGGATATTGACGGCATCCTTGACCTGGCGGACGAATGACCAGTCCGCCCGGCCATTATAAAACATCTGCCGCGTCCGGCCGTGGACGGTAACCATCCTGATCCCGGCTTCCTGCGCGATGCGCGCCAGGCGCGGGGCGTTGAGGGTAGTATGGTCCCACCCCATGCGCATTTTGAGGGTAACCGGCACATTGACGGCCTTGACCGTTGCCTCCAACAAGCGCGCGGCCCTGACCTCATCTCGCATCAAGGCGGAACCGGCCGACTGCCCGACCGCCACTTTTTTGACGGGACATCCGAAATTAATGTCGATGATGTCCGCGCCCTGATCGACCGATAATTTCGCCGCCTCGGCCATGGCCTCCGCCTCACAACCCGCAAGTTGCACCGCGTTAGGACCGTTATCCGCCATGCGCGCCATGCGCAGGGTATTTTCATTTTCCCGGATCATTGCCCAGGAAGCGATCATCTCCGAGACGACGAGGCCCGCACCCAACTCCCGCGCAAGCTGGCGGAAGGGCAAATCCGTCACGCCCGACATGGGCGCCAGAATAACGGGCACTTCAATGCGCACGTCACCCAGCGCGATAGGGGCCAGAGCCGACTCAGGCGGCGGGTTTTTCACGGATGAAGTCGGATACATAACGTGTGCACAATAGTCAGCTCAGGCACCGGAAGCAATGAGGATTGTCTGATCGATATGTCGCATCATTGACATCAGCAGCACCCCGGCAAGCCTTTGTGGGGGCCAGCGCCCGGATTTGACGGCCGGCTTCAGGGGCGTAGAAGCGCCGCCACCTCCGCCCGCGCCGTTGCATCATGTCGCCACAAGCCGCGTGCGACGGAGGTCAGCGTCCGGCTGCCAGCGCTTTTGACGCCGCGCATCGCCATACACATATGCTCCGCCTCCACCACAACGAGGATCGCCTGAGGCTTCAGGGCATCCTCAATTGCTTTGGCAATCTGCGCCGTCAGACGCTCCTGCAATTGAGGTCGTCGAGACAGGACACCGACGGCGCGCGCCAGCTTGCTGAGGCCCGTCAGGCAACCCTCCGACGGCAGATAAGCGATGTGCGCCTTACCAAAAAACGGCAGGAGGTGATGCTCGCACATGGAGTGGAAACCAATATCGCGCACCACCACCATTTCATCATGCTGATCCGCCTTGAACACCTTTTGCAAATGGTCGCAAGGGTCTTCCAGCAGGCCGCTGAACACTTCCTGATACATGCGCGCGACACGGGCGGGTGTTTCCAACAGACCTTCCCGATCCGGCGATTCACCGATAGCGCCCAGAATGTCGCGCACAGCCCGCTCGATGATTTTCGTCGCATCTTCCGGCACCTCAATGGTGCGCAGTGCGGGCGCGGACGTGCGCGCGGCAAGGGTTTTCGTCATGCGTCATCCTCAAATTGACGATAGGGGCGGACATCGCCAGCTTCTCGAGGCAGTTCATTTAGCAATTGACGCACGGTTTTGCCAGAAATCTTCACATCGGCGGCAATATCCGCCAAAGGGATAAGGACAAAGGCCCGCTTCGACAAATGCGCGTGTGGCAAAGTCAGTAAATGATCCTGCACATGAAAATCCCCGACAAAGAGAAGGTCAATATCGATCAGCCTCGGCCCCCAGCGCTCCCCCGGCATACGGCCTAATTGGCGCTCTGTTTCTTTACAGAGGCGCAGCAATGCATGCGGCGTCAGTCGCGTGCGCCCAATCACACAGAGATTGAGGAAGGCGGGCTGATCCATTTTTCCCCAGGGTTGCGTCTCATATAAAGGGGAAATCGCGGTGACCTGCACCCCGTCCTCCAGCCCGAGCCGCGTGATCGCGTCATGCAGGATTTCAGCCCGTGCGCCTTGATTACTCCCAAGAGAAAACCCGACGGGTCGCATACGATCATGTGTCACCGTCACAGAGACATTTTCAAAAGTGGCGGCGATGGGGGCGTCGGGTTTCGACACACGCAACGTTACCGCACTGATTTTCTCAAAACGCGATAATAAGGCGCGCGCCATGCGATCCGCCACTGTCTCGATCAGACGGTAGGGCCGCGTCATCATGATGTCGGCAATGCAATCCGTGACCGCGGCATAACAGACGGTTTTTTCATGATCATCGTCGCGTATCGCGTCATCGACCATGACGCTCAGTGTCACATCGACGACGAATTTTTGACCGTCGCGCTGCTCCTCCTTGAACACGCCGTGGCGCGCTTGAAAAGTGAGGCCTTCAAGACGGATCGTGGCGACCGTCATTCGTGACGCCCTGACGTAACCGCGCTTAGAGCGTGGGTGACACGCATTGCGTCAACATGCGGCGCCACGTCATGCACCCGGATGATCGCCGCACCTTGACGCGCCGCGATGGTCGCCGCCGCCAGAGAGGCCGGGAGGCGGCCCTGCACATCGCGCCCCGTCAGGCGGCCCAGAAGGGACTTACGGGAAATACCAACGAGGAGCGGCATATCGAAGCGATGTCGTAGGGCCGGCAGGGCGTTGAAACATGCAATATTCTGTGCGTCCGACTTGTTGAAACCGATGCCCGGGTCAAGAATGATACTTTCCGGCGCGACACCGGCCGCAAGGGCGTCATGAATGGCTTTCTCGAAAAAAACAGAAAGACCGTCAGTAACGTCGCCCGCCAGCGTCTCACGTAGCCCATGCATGATGACGATCAAGGCGCCGGACTCAGCGGCAACGCACCTCATTGCCGGGTCGATGGTCATCCCGCCTACATCATTGATCATCACGGCCCCTGCCTGCACGGCGTAACGCGCAATGTCGGGCTTGTAGGTGTCGCAGGATACGGCGCAACCTGTCCTGACGGATGCCTCAAGACCGGCGGCGATACGGGCGCGCTCTGTTTCCAGCGGGACCGGATTGGAGTCCGGACGGGTCGACTCGCCTCCGACATCGATAATAGCCGCCCCCTCCTGCGCGATGGACAAAGCGCGCCGGGCGGCCGATGCTTCCTGCGTGTAAACACCGCCATCCGAAAATGAGTCCGGCGTCGTGTTGAGGATGCCCATAATCAGCGGTGCGGAAGCGCCACGATGGGCGCGCTTGATCTGACGGCCAAGCGCCTCCCGCGTCGATGTTTGCGACAATGTCATATCGTGCTCTGACGTGGGCGGATCATGCGGGAATGGGCGCGGCATCGGCAATTCTGACGCCATAAGCTCCTCTAAGCGCGGAAAAGTGTCTCAACCCAACCATAAGGGTCTGGCTTGCGCCCATATTGGATATCCGTCAAATTTTCAAGAATGGACGACGTGACGGGCCCGGGACTTTCCCCATCTCCGAAGCTGACAATATGGTCCCGACGTTTCAACCGCCCGATCGGGCTGACCACCGCCGCGGTGCCGCAGGCAAATGCCTCCCGGTAACGCCCGGACTGCGCACCTTCAAAGATATCATCAATTGCAATCTGCGTCTCTTCCACCGCGAGATTGAGGTATGAGGCGATGGTGGTGATGGCATCGCGGGTGATGCCGGGCAGGATCGTGCCCGTCAGGCGTGGCGTGACAAGTGTATTGTCATCGCGCACGAACACGACATTCATCCCCCCTAATTCCTCGACATATTGACGTGTGGCCGCATCGAGAAACAGGACCTGATCACAACCCTGCTCCGCGGCTTCACGCTGCGCCATCAGCCCGGCGGCGTAATTCCCGCCGCATTTGGCAGCGCCCGTGCCGCCCATCGCGGCGCGCGCAAAATGTTCCGTCACCCAGATATCGACGCAGGCTTTGTCGAAGTAATTACCGGCGGGGGTGGCGATCACGATAAACTGATATTCCCGTGCCGGGCGCACGCCCAGAAGCGCCTCCGTCGCGATCATGAACGGCCTTATATAAAGGCTTTGCCCCCTGCCCTGCGGTACCCACGCATGGTCACACGCCATGAGCGACTCCAGGCTCTGCATAAACAGCGTTTCCGGGAGTTCCGGCATCGCCATACGCCGGGCGGAATCCCGGAAGCGCCGCGCATTTTCCCGGGGGCGAAACGTGACAATATCGCCGTGCTGCGTGCGATAGGCCTTCATGCCCTCAAAAATTTCCTGTCCATAATGGAAGACGGAAGCTGCCGGGTCCAGCATCAGCGGGCGGCGCGGGCAAATTTTGGCGTCATGCCAGCCACGCGCCGCCGTGTAAGACACAATCGCCATGTGATCGGTGAAATGACTGCCAAATTTCGGGTTTTCGAGAGCAGCCTCCCGCGTCGCGTCATCGAGCGGGTTGGTCGCATGTTCCACCGTGAAGGCGTGTGTTGCTGACGTGTCTTGCGCATCTTTGGTCGCGGGAGAATGATTCATATGACTGTCCCTTTAACGGCGCTGCACATCGTGGACGCGGTGTCCGCTCAGGCCACGCAGAGGGTGGTTAAAGGATGTGCTGCGCCCGAGATTGATTAACGCATCATGACCCAAAACAAAAAACCTGTCCATAAAGGACAGGTTTTCCGAAACATAGATCCAGACGGAACCGAGGCGCGATCAGCGCTTCGAGAACTGGAAGGAACGACGGGCCTTCGCACGGCCATATTTTTTACGCTCAACCACACGGCTGTCACGGGTCAAGAAGCCCGCAACCTTCAGGATGCTACGCAGGGCCGGGTCATAATATGTCAGCGCACGGGAGATACCGTGACGCACAGCACCCGCCTGGCCTGAAAGCCCACCACCTGTCACGGTGCAATAGACGTCAAACTGATTATAGCGATCCGTCAGCAGGAAGGGCTGAGTAATCAGCATACGCAGGACAGGACGCGCAAAATAAGTTGTCACCGGGCGACCATTCACAATGATCTCGCCGCTGCCAGGCTTGATCCATACGCGCGCAACAGCGTCTTTACGACGTCCCGTCGCGTAGGAACGACCCTGCGCATCACGCTTGACTTCATAAACCGGGGCTGCCTGTGCGGCCGGTGCAAGACCAGCCAGATCCTGCAGAGATCCCGTAAGCTCTTGAGTTTCAGACATCTCTTAGACCTTGATCACGTTAATGGTGTTCTTGCGGTTGAGGGACGCAACATCCAATTTGACGGGTTGCTGTCCATCATGCGGGTGCGCCGCGCCGGCATAGACGTGCAGATTTTTCATCTGCGCGCGCTGCAATGGCCCGCGCGTGATCATCCGCTCAACGGCTTTCTCGACAACACTCCCCGGGTTGGGGCCGTTAAGGCGCTGCGTGATCGTACGCTCTTTAATGCCGCCAGGGTGCCCTGTGTGGTAATGGAAGAGCTTCTGCCCGACCTTATTGCCCGTCAGGACGATTTTCTCGGCATTGATGACGACGACATGGTCGCCGCAATCCACGTGAGGGGTGAATTGAGGTTTATGCTTGCCGCGCAGGCGGTTTGCAATAATGGTGGCGAGGCGGCCAAGAACGAGCCCTTCAGCATCGATCAGGACCCAGCCTTTCTTCACCTCGGCAGGCTTTAGCGAAGGGGTCGTCTTCATGTATCAGTTAATCCAGCAGCATGTGTTGGTATCGGTGCGCGCTTATCGACGTATCAACGCCGCATGTCAAGCGATTTTATTGTGCGGCAGGCGCCAAAACCGGCGGTAAATCAAGCCGAAATCGCCTGTGGTAACATATTACCTCATTAAAACGCGGTAAGCAGGTTGTCGATACGCCTCTTCACCGCTAGCATGATCCCAGTTTTGATAGGCCTTAAGGACATCTTCCGGTGAAGCGACCCGTCTTGCTGACAAGTCTGTGTGGGACACTTGTCATACTTGGTTATGCCGGCGTGCGTCATGAGGCCAATGCTGAGTTGAAACGCGGAATATCCAATTTTTACGCGCATCTGCCGCCCGGCGTGACCTTTACCTATAAAAAAGCTTATCCACGCATATTATTCCGCGGTGCTGCTTTCACGCAGGTTAAGATTTCTGACGCGCATGTCACTTTCACCGCCGATCGTCTCCTCATCAATGCCCCGTCCGGCGCCCCCCGGACGGGGCTTCATTTTAAGCTCATGACGGCGATCCGACCGCATTTTGAATTGCGGCAACGTATGGGCGCCTCCTGGCTGCAGATCCGCGCTGAAGCGGACGGACTACGCCTGCGCGATGTCACCCTTCCCCCGATAGACGCGGATGATCATCACCCTGTTGATGTCAAAACGCTTATCGCGACACGTCTTGGCCAGCTCACGACGGACCATCTGCATGGGCGGGCCGTCACGGACCAAGGCGACGGACCGGACGGAGTCGCCGCCGCAACGGCAGCACGCCATTCCATGTCATTCAAGGCGGCATGGCTCGATCTTCGCGGCATTAACCACGCCGTCAGCACGATCACGGAGGCAAGAAACATCCGGATCACCTCCCTCAGGGGGCGTCCCCCGCCGGATGGGACACCGAGCCGTGAGGTCGCTGAAGTCGAGATCGCCTATCTGCGGAACGTCGCCTTCGATGCGCCTGATGAAATACGAAAAATGCTTGGTTTGCCAACGTCAGACCTCACCGCCCTTTGCCCGACTCTGACAGGCAGATCGTCATTCGGAAAACTGGTTTTTTCCCAGGGCAATCTTCGCGGGCATATCGACCCGTTTCATTTCGAGACAACTCTTGACGGCGATATTCTCAGAACCGTCGCGCCGCCCATGCAGATCAAGACAGATGTAGGGCTTAACGGGTTTATCCTGCCCATCTACCTGACTTCCCTCTCAATGTCCTATCAGGCAACGTGCAACAGGCGCACGCAGGTTCTGAATGCGCATTTCAATCTGACCGCCCCTTACTTCGCATCGCTTAATCTGGGCGGAACGATATCAATGCGTCCGCCCACCACCTCGAAAATACCGAGCTACTGGCTTATGGACGCCTACATGGCCTATCGGGATCTCGGCCTGATAAAATATGGTCTGGGCACGAGGTTGGAGAAATCGACCTTCTCACCTGCTTTCCTGCGCGGATTGCTCTCGCAATACACGTCCCGACCCATTCGGGAAACGCCCGGATGGGCTAAATTGTCGGATTTCCTGAATCATCATGACGGTCGCACCCTCCGGTTAATTTTCTCGCCGGTAAAGCCCCTTGAACTGGATCCGACACTCGACCGAAGCGTCAAATTCGATCAAATTCTGCGTCCGTCCGACTGGACGGTGACGACGACACCGTGAGCGCGCTTCGTATCCACGTCATCGGGGCGCTTGGAAGATCGGGTTACGCACTGTGCGAGGCCCTCATTGCACGCGGTTACGTTGTCATCCCGGTGATACGGCGCGAGGGCAATCTGCCGGAAGGGGTGCAACCCGCCCGGTTCGCCGATCTCAACGGTGATGCGGCGTCGCTGGAAGCCGCGTTGCATGATGCGGAAATCATCGTCAATACCGCGAATGCGAGCTACACTTCCGCAGTATTGGCCGCCATGCCAGAGGACTCGCGCCTCGTCGCCATGGGCAGCACAAGGTTATTCACACGCTTCCCGGATAAATTCGCACATGACATCCGCAAGGCGATCCACCTTTTATCGGAAAGCCGCGTGCCGAATATCATGCTTCTCCCCAGCATGATTTATGGCGCCCGGGCGGATGTGACAACGCGTCGTCTAGTCGGCATCCTGCAAAGACTGCCTGTCATTCCCCTCCCGAAATTCGGGCGAATGCGCATCCAGCCGATTTTTCAGGGTGACGTCACCCTGGCCCTGATTGCGACGATTGAGCTGATGGCCGGGTCCGGACATGATGATCTGCCCCCCTTTATCGTTATTGCTGGGCCGCGCGATGTGGCTTATCGCGATTATCTGCGTATGGTGGTCAAGGCGGCGGGTCTGCGGCGGCGTCCGATCATATCGGTGCCGGTTTTTCTCCTTAAAGCGTTGATCCCGATCCTTGGCCTCATCCCTGGCGTGCCGCACGTGACAAAGGCGGAAATTGACCGATTGACCGAAAATAGATGCTTTTCCATTTCAGACATGTCAAAAATATTGCGTGTCACGCCGATTGAATTGGAAGAGGGTTTGCGCTTCCTATTCTCCGGCAAGAATCGACGGCGTTGAGGCGTTCGGGTTTCTCGGACGCCTCTTTTAAACGGAGGCGTGCGGATGAAGACGACATGTTTACGCTGGGCAGCTCTTCTCTCTCTATCGTCTCTCATGGGCTGCGCCGTCATGCG
This sequence comes from Sorlinia euscelidii, assembly GCF_036452135.1. Taxonomy (NCBI): domain Bacteria; kingdom Pseudomonadati; phylum Pseudomonadota; class Alphaproteobacteria; order Acetobacterales; family Acetobacteraceae; genus Sorlinia; species Sorlinia euscelidii. The sequence goes on from NZ_JAWJZZ010000002.1 coordinate 76,630, forward strand.
CGGGCCGATTATTGGCGACTGGCAGGGTTATCAACCGCTTTCAACCCCGCAGGGTCAGGTCGCGATTGAACTGGTGCTTTACGGCAGACCCGGGGAAAAGAGCGGCAAATTGCGCCTCTCCAGTCAGACGCGATGGACAGAAGCCAATGCTGTCGACAGTTCCGCTTATCTTGACGGCACATGGACACTCAAAGACATTTTTGTGAAAGGGCGGATCTGGCGCAATCTCATGATTGATGCGCCGGGAATGAGCTTCCCCACTTATGTGCTGTTACCCACTAACGACCTGGTGCCAGCACTTGACGATGGCAGTCCGGATATGAGCCAGGCTGGATGGGGCTGTTGCCGCCTCGCACCCGTGCCGAAAAACAGTTTCGGCTATGGACGCGTCTGAGTTGAGATGATGTCGCGATAGGGGGTGGCGCGTCACAACCGCGCTACGAAGCGCATTTTATATACCAGGGAAAGGCTGGGGCGAATGACGGGGCTCGAACCCGCGACCACCGGTACCACAAACCGGCGCTCTACCAGCTGAGCTACATCCGCCACACAGCTGGCTTCGATTTAAATGAGAGCGGGGAGCAAGTCCAGTCCCTCTTTGCGGTTTTTTTGGGCGCGAGGGAGGGGGCTGCCGCACCCTGCGCCCCGGACAACATGTTCACCAACAGACTCACTCCGCATTGACCGTCCAGCTGATTTCAGAAATTTCCGGGTCATCCGCCATTTCGGAAACGATTTTCTTCAGCACATCAATATCATTTGACGAGGTCAGCAGGTTGAAGTCGATTTCGGAGTGGTCCGCGCCATCTTCTCGGACGGTCAATTTGCCGACAACGTAATCATCGGCCTCCAGGCGGGTTTGGAGCTTCTGCACAACGGAGGACACTTGTTCATCCAATGTGCGCGCTGTGATCCCGTAGACGGCTTCAATTGTGCGGGAACGGATCGGCAGGCGGTCCACAAATCGGACGACGGAACGCAAAATCGTGTTACCGGCGATCACGAAAAACGTCAGCAGAAACCCTTCCGCCAGCATGTCACTGCCGACACAGGCCCCCACCGCTGCGGAGCACCATAAAGTGGCCGCCGTATTGAGGCCGCGCACATTGGCACCTTCCTTGATAATGGACCCCGCACCCAGAAAGCCAATGCCCGAAACAACATAAGCGATGACACGGAGGGATTCGACCTCCCCACCAATACGTTGGGCCAGGTCAACGAAGGCTGCACCGCCGAGGGCCACGAGCGCATTGGTCCGCACCCCGGCACTGCGTTGCCGGTATTGCCGTTCCGCGCCGATCAGCGTCCCGAATAAAAACGCGCTGAGGAAGCTTACCGTTGTATCCCCGAAAGATGTCGGGTCGAATGTTTCAATAAACCGCATCTGTCGCCCATCTCGGTTGTCGTCGCCCGACCTGCATCCATCATCCGGGTCGCCCAGTCCGGTTGCCTTCTGACCGTTGAAACGTGTCAGGTCAAGTCTCTCGACCGTCAATGAAAAGCGATCAGGGAAACGATTACGGGGCGGCAGCGTCCTGCTGTCTAAACGTCAGTCTGAAACACGAGTTTGCCGACGTGTGGCTTAAAGGGGAATGCCAGCGACCTCCTGCACGGCCTCATCCAGCGGCGCGCCGGTGGTGGAAAGATGAGCTTTGTCCCATCTCCTGGCCAGAGGCAGTAAGGCGGCGATGCAAAGCGTCGCCATTAATCCCGCAATAAACAGATCACGGAAAAGAAGCCCATAAATATGGGATGCCACGACATCCGGCAGGTTCGGGCCCGGCATCGCCGCGTGCATGGCGACGAGACTGCCGAGATACATGGCGACACCCCAAAGCAGATAGAGGCATCCCATCATGAACCCACTTGAGCGCGCGGCGGTATAACGCGCGATGACCGCCAGGCCGAGCGCCATTGTCAGAAGCTCCGCGACGGAAATAAGCCCGTAGCCCAACACCATGATCCAGGCGGAAATCCGCCCTGTCGACAGCGACGCGGCCTGCCACCACACAAAAAACCCCATTGTCACCAGGATGAAACCGATCAACATTTTAGTCGCCAGTGAGATCGGATGGTTGCGCCGCGCCGCCGCGTGATAGAATCGTGCTAATAGGGGACTGACGAGCATGATCCAAATCGGGTTCAAGGCCTGAAACTGCCCTGCTGAGAAGCGGAATAATGTCACCCCACCAATCTGAAAACGTCCATCCACCGCTCTCAGCGCGAAAAGCGTCAGGGAAGTCACCTGCTGTTGATAAAATATAAGGAAGACCATGCTCTGCAGCGCAAGGAGATAAGTCAGCTTAAGGCCCGGGCGCTGCGCCGCCTCCGTGCGGTAAAACAGGATGCCCCAATAAATGGCGACAGCGAGACACGCCCCCCAGACGCAGATCCGCGCGAGGTCAGGGCTGAAGATGACAATGCTTAGCGCCGCGATCAACGCGACAAACCCCGCCAGAAGGCCCATTAAAGTCAAAAGCGGCAATCGATGCTGGTCGCGTTCGGCGCCTGCAGATATCAGCCAGCGTCGCCGGGAGAGATACCACATGATCCCGATCACCAACCCAGCTGAGCAGGTGAGGAAAGCGCTCTCCTGTCCCCAACGGTCCCGCAGCCAGGGCGTGAAAAGCATGGACAGGGTCGAGCCGACATTGACGGCCATGTAATAAAGCGTGAAAACGCCGTCGAGCTTTTTGTCATCGCCTTGATAGATGCGCCGCACGAGATTGGCCGCATTCGGTTTAAAAAGCCCGTTACCCGCGGAGATGGACGCCATGGCCATCGAAAGCAACGCCCGATGCGCATCGGCCAGCGCCAAAACAAAATAGCCGGCGGCGAGGATCGCGGCCCCCCATAACATCGCGCGGCGCGGACCGATGACGCGGTCACCCAGAAAGCCGCCAAAAACGGGCGTGATGTAAGTGAGCGCAAAAAAAGCGCCCATAATCGCGAGCGCCGTGCGGTCTGTCATGCCGAGATTCTGCACGAGATAGACGGCGAGGATCGCCTGCATCCCGTAATAACCAAACCGCTCCCATAATTCGACGGCGAAAACGACGGAGAAAGATTGCTCCCGAGAGGGCGGCTTGCTGGACTCTGCCTTCATATGATCGGGACCGCCTCTCGGTTGTTAACTTTAAAACTCGGACCCGACATTGGACACGATCATGGCATGGATCGTCAATATGGCCAGAAACACAGTGAAGACACATGCCGCCACGAGAGAGATGACCTCATCCCGTCGTTCCGTTCTCGCAGCCTCGGCCTCAGAGGCGTCGTTCATGTCATGCCGCACCTTCCGCGCCAGAGCGACTACGCAGGAAGTCCTCCAGCGCCGGATCAACCTGGCCAATTTTAACCTGCAATGTCACGAGCAGATCACCAGCCTTGTGCGTACCGTGTGCTGCCACGCCTCGACCATTGAGGCGGAGTTTCGCGCCTGTGTCTGAATGCGGCGGCACCTTCATGGTGACAGGCCCCTGAGGCGTGGGCACGAGGATTTTACCGCCAAGGACGGCGGTTGCCAGGTCGACAGGCACGGATGCCGCCAGATTACGGCCCTCGCGCGTATAAATCGTGCTCGGCGCCACCTGGATCGTCACCAGCGCATCACCGGATGGTGCGCCTTCACCGGTCCCGGGCGCACCTTTGCCGCTCAGGCGTAGGGCTTTGCCATCTTCGATACCGGCGGGAATGCGCACATCGACCGTTCCGGCCTCGGGCAGGGAAATGCGTTTCGAGGTGCCCAAAACAGCATCTTCAAAACTGATGCGCAGTGTGTAGGTGCGGTCAGCGCCGCGTCTGGGCCGACGCATGTGCGGGCCAGCCTGATGGAATCCGCCACCGAAAGGGCTGCCCCCGCCCTGAAACATGTCGGAGAAGAAAGCCCCGAGATCTTCTTCCGAAAAAGAGGAACTTTGCGCACCCTGACGCGGCCCGCCACCGCGAAACCCGCCGCCGCCATAGCCGAAAGGCGCGCGCTCATTGCCCTCATCATCGATTTCACCGCGGTCATAACGCTGGCGCTTTTCCTTGTCGCCCAGGATGTTATAGGCTGCGGTGACTTTCTTGAAACGCTCCTCGGCCTCCGGTTTACCGGCATTATGGTCGGGATGATATTGCTTCGCCAGCTTGCGGTACGCATTGCGGACGTCTTTATCCGATGCCCCTCGGGCCACGCCTAATGCAGCGTATAAGTCACTCAAGCGGATTCGCCTCCCCACCATCCAGAACACTGGAATTACAAACTAATGTCGGCATATCGCGGACCTGAATCAAGCCTTTTTCAACGTGAGAAAGCGCGGGATAAAGCGTTCTGCTTCGTGACACTGACGGGGAGTTGCGTATTGCGCAGGGCATTATCCTGCCACCCGGCACCGATGGCGACATAGAGGTCGACAGCGTCCAGGACATTGGCAATACGCGCATCCGCCTCACGATTTTGCGCGTCCAACATGGCCTGCTGCGTTGCCAGAACATTCAGAAAATCGATCAGCCCCGCCGCGTGAAGCCGGCGGGCGCGGTCCGACGCGATGGCGCTTTCCCGGGCGGCACGGTGAAGTTTTGTCACCCATTGCGCATCATGCGTCCAGGAGGAAAACGCATCTTCGACTTCCTGAAATCCCGTCAGCACAGATTTGCGGTAAGCCTGACGACTGGCTTCCGCCCGTGCCCGCGCCGCGGCGATCTGGGCGGTCAAGCGCCCGCCATGCATCACGGGCAGGCTCGCCATCAGCAAGGCGCTCCAGCTCATCGCATTGATCTGGAAGGCCTGATACATGGCGGAAGCGCTGGGATTGAACGTCAGCGGGATCGAAAATTGCGGGTATAACTGGGCGACAGCAACACCGATTTCAGCCGTGGCCTCGGCATATTCCCGCTCCGCCTGGCGGATATCGGGCCGATTGGCCACCACGATTGACGGAAGTGTCGCGGGTAGGGTCGGGACGCGCGGCAGAAGGTACCAGCTTTGCCTGCGATGCAGCGTCTCCATCGGGATATCGAGACGCGCCCTCAATTCCCCGGGCATTTCCCCAAGCAGGACGCTGATCGCGTGGATCAGTTTTTCACATTTGAGCTGAAGGGGTTCAAGCTCCGCCCGCTCCCGATCGCGCTCACTCTGCGCCTGCGCGATTTGAAGCGTGTTGCTGACGCCCTCATGGTAGAGTTGCTGTGTGACGCGCAGCGCGTCCTCCGCGCGGACAACATTGGCCATGACAATGGAAAGTTTGAGCTGCGTGCCGCGCAGGAAGATGTAATTCCGCGCGACGGAGGAAAGTAACACCATCAAGGTGGCCCGGCGCGCCTCAATACTGGCGTCAATGGCGCGGTCACTCGCCTCCACCTCCCGCCGGATGCGCCCGAACACGTCAATTTCCCAACTTGCCGTCGCGCCGTAGGTCAGCACGGAAGCCTGTGGGTGATTGGCCGGATTACCCGGACGGAGGGGCCAGTTGCCGATCGCGATTGAGTAGCGGTTTGTGCCCCCGCCCGCATTGATGTCAAGCTGGGGGTACCAGGAGGACGCAACGCGTTGCCGCAAGGCGCGCTCAGCAATGATGCGTTGATCGGCGATTTTGAGGTCGTAATTGCCGGTGATGGCCCGCTGCACCAGATCCGTCAATGTCGGGTCCCCGAAAGCGGCCCACCAGTTCCGCAACGCGGCTTCATTCGCGGCGATATCGGCGGGCGTCGCCTGATGGGGGGCTTCTGTAAACCGGTCCGGCAGCTCCATTTTATCGGGCTTGTAATCAGGGCCGACCGTGCAGGCAGTTAGTCCCAAAGCCGACGCCAGAATGAGGCTGGCAAACCCTTTCCGGTGGCGTGCGCGCATGGTCATAAATGGTTCTGTAACCACGATGTCAGACGCCCGCGTTGGCCCCTCCCCGGCTCACCCACTGTCACCGTGCAGGTCATACCGGCGGCGAGGATGATATGATCCGGGACATTGTCGAGTTGCACACGCACGGGGATACGCTGCGCTAGACGCACCCAGGTGAAAATCGGGTTGACATCCTGTAAGCCAAGGCCGTCCGGCTGGCCGTTCTGATCATTAATGCCCCGGGCGATGGAGACAACATGCGCGGGCAGGATGTCACGATAGCCCATCAGTTTGACGCGCGCGACATCCCCGACATGCACGCCCCACATTTTCGTTTCTTCAAAATAAGCATTGATCCAGAAACTATGGGCATCAATAACGGCGATCCGTGATTGGCCGGCGACGGCGTAATCACCGACGCGGAGATTAAGATTGGTGACGTAACCGTCAACCGATGCATAAATAATGGAACGCTGAAGGTTGAGGCGAGCCGTATCCACGCGCGCGGAAGCCGCATTGACAGCCGCGATCTGTGTCTCAACGTTTGAATTGTAAATTTCCTGCTCTTCCCGTGAGACGATCCCATTGAGGCCGCGCCGACGCTTCGCATCGCTCTGCCTTAATTTGAGGTCTTCCCGAGCCGCAGCGAGTTCAGCCTCTGCCTGCTTCAATGCCAGGCGGAAGCGGATCGGATCAATGACGAAAAGCGGGTCACCCTTATGGACGTAATCATTATCCCGGACCGGCACATTGACAACCGTCCCGGAAACTTCCGGCGCGGCCTTGACCACATAGACGCGCACCCGCCCATCCCGCGTCCAGGGCGCGATCATGTAAGTCTGCCACAGAGTGTAGAAGAGCATCGCGGCGCAGATGAGGACGAAAGCGGTCAACGCCACCCGGATCAGCGCTTTCATGATAAAAATTCTCTCCGCGTTGCGACGTCACGCGATAACGAGAGGCGTCTTCCGGTAAGGGTTTCAGACATAGACAACCATCAGGCACAGGACGCAAATGTAAAGCGCAATCTGGAAAAGTGGCCAATGCCAGAACCACGACATAGCACCAACGCGCCAGATTATGAAGCGAAGCATCAAAGTCAGAGGGATGGCGAAAAGGGCGTAAATGGCGATGGGCGCGATCAGAACGCCGAACAGATTGAACTCAGCAAGCATGACTGGACCGCGTCGCGCGACCTCTCTCTTCCCGCCTGCATTGCTCATTCAGCCGTAAGCGTCGCGCGGCGATCTCTCTTTCCAGGATGATCCTGAAACAGGTAATGCGCGGCTTTATAACATTTATGACGTTGGAAAGCGACAATGATCGCTTCAGGCCGAACGGTTTCGCGCCCGGCACAAACAGATGATCAGCGGCGAAAAAAGATATTACGTGCAACCTTGAAAGCCTGACGTCCCGAAAACCGCCCTACCGGGCCTATGAGCAAACCAATAAAGGTGGAAAGAGCAAGAGTCTGGCGCAGTTCCGCAAATTTGCGATCCCGGCGCAGGCGCGCCTCGAATTCCAGCGGGTCCGCAACATGCCTCGTACCGAGCAGGAAGAAAATGAACATGATGACGACATCAATGCCCAGCACCGTGACTGCCGCCGTGAGAGGGTTGAAATGCAGAACGACCAGCGCACCGGCCCACAGGACAGCATGAAGGGAGACCAGCGCAAACACACCGAAGATCGCCGCCAGCACGAACCACGCAGCGCGCCGCCCCCATCGCGCCGCGACACGCTGCATCACATCGCCCTGCGCTTTGACGGCTTCCTGCCCGACGTCGATGAGTTTCATGTTTCGCTCACTCTCTTCTTCTGACGCTTCATGAAGGGCTTTACACCCGATGAGGTGGGCGCATCATCTGTCACGCAGATGGTGACCCCTGCGAGTCATCAGGTAACGGAAAACCATTTATCTGGAAAGTCGGCCCAAAACAAATCCGACAAGGGCGGAAATCACCATCGCAGGGACCGGGCGGGCGCGGACGCGCGATTCGACCTTCTCAACCTGTGCGTGACCAATCTCGCGCGCGTTGGCGACGGCGTGGTCTGCTTTCTCTGCGGCGACAAGCAGGGCGGGGTTGATTCGTCCGTTCAGGAGCTGCTCCAGCTGCGATTTCAGTGAGTCAATCTGCTCCTGCGCGGATTGAGTTGTTTCCTTGGCGAGGTGCTTGACGTTATGCTTTCTCATCGCAATTCTCCTGATAAGGATGGGTCGGGTCCGATATTCGGCCAAGCCTTCAAAACGAGCGACAGAATGCCGAGGTTTCATGCATGACCCGAAGCAGCAGGATGCTGCATCTCTCGCGTTGCACGACATTTGTTTAACGGCGAGTTCAGGCCCATTTTCGCTCGAAGTCAAGCCATATGAGCACCTGACCGTTTTGAGCGACGACGCGGCCATCATGGACCGCCTGACGGACATCATCATGGGCCAGATTGCGGTGCCCGCGGGGCGGATTCTCATTTCCGAAATCGAATGCACGCATTTCCCTCCGGATCAACGCGCTGTCGGGGCGCTTGACAGGCGGGATGGGCTTCTCAATCACCTTTCCATTTACGATAATATTGCTCTCCCCCTCCGCGCACGCCGTGAGAAACCGGCCGCAATCAGGGAGCGCATCGGCAGGATAGGCGCGTTGCTTGGCTTCGACCCCCATACGCATCTGCGCCCGGACGCATCGGATGATGAAATGCAGTTTCGGGCGCGGTTCGGCAGGCTTCTCGCCTATGCGCCTGACGTTCTGATCCTGAATCGCCCTTTTGAAGGGCTAAGTGATGAGGCGCGTGCGCGGTGCGCCAAGTCGGTAATGATGCTGCAACGCGCCCTCAACCTGACAATCCTGCATTTAACGCGTCTGCGGGACGAGGCATTTTTCGGCTCCGGGCGTATCGCCGTGCTGCGTGGCGGGACACTTCAGCAATGTGCGGATGCGCCGACATTAATGGACCGCCCGGCCTCCCCCCATGTCGCCCGGATATTCGGCCACGCCAATCTCATGACGGGCTATGTTGTCCGAAACATTGATGATGTTGCGGAGATCCGCCTCCCTTGTGGCACGATGGTTTCCGCCCAGTCGTCGGATGAGGTGGAGCAGGATCACCTTTGCACTCTGTGCGTCGGGCCTGAGAAAATCGCCCTATCACTGACGGGCGCGCAACTTGATGAGGAAGATCAGGCACCGCTCGAGGCCGTTATCCAGGATATACGACATAATGGGGACCATATTCATCTGCGCTGCAAGCTCAGTGATGGAACGGAAGTGGACATCAGGCGCATGCCGATGCAATATTCCGCATCCATTCAACCGGGCCAGAAGGTCTACCTTGCATGGATTGCAGGGAATGCGCGCGCCTTCCCCTATGACGAGCCCGGTGAAGGCTAAAAGGAGGGCACGAGAGGGTCAGCCATGTACCAGTTCTCGACGCCAATCACTGAAGAGATGCGCCTTACGGTGCACTGTAACGTGCTGACTCCAGCCCGGCCTTCAAGGCGGGACCACATGCAGGTGGCGAGGAGCTGAAATTGATTCCTTGCCGGATGGGATTATCCCTTTTCCTGATGTCATGCGCGATACTCGCCCTCCCGCTTAGCCTCGGCTTATCGTCCGAGACGGCGAGCGCTCAGCATGGCGCGCGGTGCGGGCGCAATGACCATCACAAGCCATGCCGACCCGTCCGTAAAGCACGGCATCGTAAATCACGGCATGTCGCCTTGACGTCACCTTCGGTTAAAACGCCCACCTTTACCGTGCAGGTCCCTCCCTTATTCACCGCGATGCCGTCACTGATGATTTCCGTCGGGCCCTATCATTTCATTGAACCACGATCTTCCCATTATCAGACCTCAACGGTCACGGCCGGTTCCCCGCCGATCATCATTGACGATGCTTATCGGATCGCCACGGACTGTTTAAGTGGCGCGCTACGTGTCATCGCGCCGGAGCGACCGCTCTCCGCCCGCGGCACATCACCCTGCAGTGTCGGAGTCGGCGCAGTGCGTGACGTGCTTTTATGGGACCGTCAGCGCCTGGGTCATGCAAGTCTGTCATGGAGTGATTTCTGGAACATTGCGCGCCACCCTGGTAAGCGGGCTCTCCCTCTCTCACCGCGTCTGACGATGGAAGTTGCCCTTTTGGCTGATGGCGTCAAGCCGCAAGATATTTATCATGAGTTGGCAACGGATGAAGGTGTCAGCCGTGCGCTGGAGAAACTCGACCAGATCCGGCCTTACCTGACATGGTGGCGCGACGCACGCGATGCCGCGCGCATCATCCAGGATGGTGAAGCCTTGATGGGCCTGATGCCGACGCAATCCATCCTCGTTTTGCGCAGCACCACGCGAGAGGACCGATATTCCTTTGCGACGGACAATATGCTTGCCGAAAATTACGTGGCAGCGGTGCCGCATGATGGCAGCACAGCGGAAAATAATGCCGCGGTATGGCAATTGCGGGCCGCGCCCCCGCATCTGACGGTACCGAGCGACCTTGAAACTGCGTCGCCGCCGCTCCTCGTTATTGATGATGGTTTCTGGCTGCGTCACGGCACATCGCTTGAGCAGCGTTTTGCACAATGGGTGGAGTCACGATGAGAGGCTTCGAAAATGTGGTCGTGTTTATTCTGGGTATCGCGAGTTTCAGCCTGCTTCTGATCATCTCGCGTGTCCTGCACCGTCAGGCGCCGGTGGTTCTCTGCCTGGTTCTTCTTCTACCCGGTATGGCGATGGCGATCACGCTGGTGCAGCTTGCCTGCGTGACGCGGGATGATATGAGTTTTTACCTGGCCGGGATTTCCGCCGCGCCTCTGTGCCTGCTGCCACTCGCGGCGCGGCAGCGCCAGCGTGACCCGACGAGCACCCGCACAGCGCGGGGATTGGGCGCATCCAGATGGCAGCGTTTCCGACTTGATTTCCTGCCTTTTTATTGTCGCGCCGCCATGATGTCCGCGCTTCTTATCCTCTTCACAAGCGTTGCCTGTATCGTCTGGCGTTGAATTAAGCGTAAAAACATGGTTTTCAGCGTCGGCAAGCCTCGCATTTCGGCCTGAACTGGACCTGTGACTGACGATGACAAATACTGAGCGTTTCTGGGAGACAAAACGTCTTTCAGAATTATCCCCCTCTGAATGGGAACGGCTTTGCGATGGTTGCGGCCTGTGCTGCCTGCATAAATTACGGGATGAAGATACGGATACGCTGATGTTTACCGACGTGGCCTGCCGCCTTCTCGACCTCAATACATGTCAATGCGCGTCATATGCGGAGCGCTTTCGGAAAGTACCGGACTGCATCGCCCTGACGCCGAAAATGGTGCATGAAATTGACTGGCTGCCCCCCAGCTGCGCCTATCGCCTGATGGATGAGGGAAAGCCCTTACCGGACTGGCACCCCCTCCTTACCGGCAATCGGGAGTCGGTGCACCAGGCGGGGATTTCCGGCCGTGGGCGGATCATCAGTGAACGCTATGCCGGCCCGCTGGAGCGCCATATTGTTGATTGGCCGGGAGAGGACCCCTTGCGCCCCCCCGCATCCGCGCGACCACGCCCGAAAAAACGGGCGCCCAAAGCGCCGCGACGCGCCTGAACCGGGCTTATGAGCCGCGAGACCCACCCTCTCATGACCCAGGCCAAATGGGCACTGCCCCCGCGCGTTTTCATCTGGGCGGAACGCATGCGCGTCACGCCCCGCGCCATCACCATCTGCGACACGCGCAGCCGTTGGGGCAGTTGCTCCTCAAAAGGGCGCATCATGCTGTGCTGGCGGCTGATCCTGATGCCGGAGGCGGTGCGGGACAGTATCATCATCCATGAATTGGGGCACCTGAAACACTTTAATCACAGCCGGGATTTCTGGGATTTCGTCGATCAGTTTGACACGCAGCGCCGCCATCATCAGACATGGCTAAAAAAGAACACAGCCGCGCTTCTGGCGCGATAAAGAGACTTTCCGCAAACCCCCGCCCATGCTAGACGGCGAGCTGCAAAGCGAGCTTGGCGGAATGGTAGACGCACGAGACTTAAAATCTCGAGTCCTTCGGGGCGTATGGGTTCAAGTCCCATAGTTCGCACCATGGTTGGTGGTGAAAACTTGGTTCTCGGGTTACCAGGATGTGAGCCGATTTTTTATACTCATTTTGTTTTTGAAGACTGCGGGATCTCAAAACAACGATTTGGCTTTCGGATGTCTGATTTGGAAGCACCTGCGGGATTTCTTTATGTTCGACATCGTTCAAGCGTCATCCTTCCGTTGGAGCACAAGAGAATGGCTTTACGGCCTCCGTCTCTAATTAGCATCTGCAAACGGTCGATTTCAATTTCCCTGAATTGACGCATTTTTGACGTGGAATTGTAGGAGGCAAAATGATTTATCCGAATTCAAATTGTTTACCATTCCCAAGAACTACATCTGTCACAGATTTGACCAAAAAATATCATGGGAAGCAGTTTCCCTTTACTACCTTCTAAAAATACCTAACGCTAGAGTTCAATTTACAGAAAGCAACTTCTCCCCTTCACTTATGAAAAAGTGGTATATTTCCATATCATGTTTTACGTACTTCGCCGCAAGATACATCACTTCGTCGATATTTCTCCGGTTTTCATCTTCAAACAAATAATGCAAAAAGTCCAAGCTTTCTACCTTCGAAGAAAATCTATAAGCTCGCACTATTACCACTTTGCTCTCTTCCCTCAATGACAGACCGAATTTAATGATGTCATATTGTAACCCCTTCTCAAATCGATTCACTGTAGCGTTGCTAATCTCCGGGGTAGTTTTCAACGGGTTTAAGGCTCGCTGAATTTTTCATTCTCCGGCGTATGGGATACGAAATCAAATGAAAGGAGATTGCCGTCTCCAGAGTTCCTGAGGCACTATCGTATTGAACGGGATCACCTATCAGAAATACACCCTTCTTCCCAAGTTTGGGGTGTTTAGAACTGCTCAAGATGACAGCCGAACCCCCTAACATATGGGGTGAAATGAGCATGGTTCTTTCATCAAGCCACTGCATTTTGCCTGCGGTCGGAAACGACATGATAACGCACTTGTTTTTGAAGGCGTAAGGATCGTTTATTTTCGTGAAATCGGTGATCGCTTTTTCTTCGATGCCTTCAGGGCAAAACATTGCCAACCTGCCGCCAGGATCGATCAATTCTTCAGCCGCATGTTCTTTGTTACCGTCAGTAGTGTAGTATTTGATCGTCTTACCTGGATACTCTCTATCGATTTCCGACCCCGGTTTGCAAGTAATCCAGTCCATGTTGTCCAGATTTTTCAAACAAACGCCATCCGCAGACAAACTTAGGAGAAGCAGATTCGCTGTTTCGCAAGACATCGAGTCGTCCTCCTCGTCAGGCTCTCGCGCTTCACACTTCCTCGCAAGAGAAAATAATCGATAAAGGTCACTATGGTACTTTTCAAATTTTTCGTCCGATAATTGTTGACCATAAAGCGCGTCTTTCACAACTCTACTTGTAGAACCACCTTTCCCCTCTTCTTCTCGGCTGTGTGGATCAGATTTTTCATTTACAAAGAAAGAAAAAGTGATCAAAACGACCGTGATTGACAATAATATTTTTAGAATTTTTCTCACAATCGAAATGCTCCCTGAACTTTTTTTTGCGTAAGAACACTGACCGATTTATCTTTTGCCGTTTTGAACCACGAGAACAAAGCGATCTAAGCTTTTATGCCGTTTAATTTTTCGGTTTAACACGTTTTGCACCTGCTTTGAAGAGGCGGCGTTTGGTCAGTATCCGTTGAACGCCGCGTTCTTCAACTCAAGCACTTGTGGCGGCATTTAAATCTACGTGATCGCTTTGCAAATGTGGCCTCCGACTGGATCGTCGTGCAGCGTTAATCGGCATCAGCTCGAAGTGGTCCCATCACCTCAGTCCATCCCCCTCACCCCAACCAAACCAACCGCCGCGGTCGCAGGCCCAGCACCTCCACCGCCTTCCGGTTGCACGCGCCGGAAAGTTCGTTCTGGTAGTAAACCCCTTCTTCACCCAGCAGCTTCAGCGCTTCCTGCGTGTCGAGGCGGGGTGGGGGTGGGGCATGGACCCATTGGGCGTAGGCGGGGAGCCAGTCGGCGATTTTTGTTGGTTCGCCATCCACCACATTATAAGTCCCCGCCGGGGCGGTCAGGGCGGCGACGGTGGCCTGGGCGGCGTCATCGACGTGAATGAAGGAGAATACGCCCCGCCCTTCCCCGGCCAGCGCCACTTCACCCCGCCCCACATGCTGGCTGAAAGCCCCGTCCGGCCAATACCACGTGCCTGGCCCGTAAAAGAACCCATAGCGCAGCGCCACACCTTCCATCGGGGCGGCATTCAAAACCCGGTCTTCCAAGGCAGCATACATGCGGGCGCTGTCGCTGATCGAGCCGGGGGCGTTGATTTTGAGGGGGGAGTCTTCCGTCGCCAGCCCGTCGCCGCCCTCAAGGTAGAACCCGCAAGATTGCTGGATATAACGCTTTACGCCGTTGGCCTTGGCCGCCGCGAAGACATGCCCGCCCCCTTCCAGGCGCAAAGTGCGATCCGCCGGGAGGCGCTTGGGCAGGTCAAAGGGGCTGGCCGGAAGGGAGGTCAACTGGTCGATCACCACATCCGGGCGGATCTGCGCCATGAGCGTGAAGATCGCTTCACGGTCAAGCGCGTCACCTTTAACGCCTTGCGCGCCAAGCTTTTCCAGCGCCGTAAGGCTTTCGGGACGATGGGCCATACCCCAGACCTCATGCCCGGCCGCGCGCAATTGCGTGATGAGCGGACGCCCCAAAGCGCCACTGGCGCCGGCAACGAAAATTTTCATGGTGCGATATCCTGTTTTAATGCGCTGGCATGACAAAAGGGGTCGTCTTATCTTTGACGAAAAACGCGACAAAGCGCGCGGACGCGGTCTGGCTGGCATTGCGCCCGACGATATGGACATCATCCGGCCCTTCGAAGAAGCTCTGACCCGCTTTGAGCGTCACCGGCGCATGGCCTTCAACCTGCATCACGACGCTCCCCTTCAGCACATAGACGAAGACAGAGGCATGATGCCGATGCACCGGGTCCCACCCGCCAGGCGGATAATCCACCGTCAGCATCGCGCCTTCCTTACCCGGTATGCCTTGCAGGTCTCGGGTGATGAGGGGGGTGACTTTCGTCTCCGCATGAAGGGCCGGGGCCCAGAAGCTGGCGGCTAACGCGCCGAGAGCAATGAACTTACGCATATTCAACTTTCCTATTTTGTCGGGCGGTCAGCGAGGGGCTGACCGTCTTTGCTGCCTGACTTTACTGGTGCGACGGGTCTGCGCCCGTTCCGCAAACCAGGATTGTGCCGCATCCAGAAATGGCGGCGGGGCTTTGCCCCGAACGGATTTTGCAAGCGCTGCAAGGGATGTCTGCGCCAGCTCCTGCCGCATGGCCTGTTCCGCCCGCAACATCACATGGTGGATCCCGCAAACGCCTTGCGTCGCCCAGGAGGGCGGATGGTCTTCAAACAAGGCGCAGCGACCGCGAATTTCCTGACAATTGAAAAGGCGCTTCTCGCCCTCCACCGCATCGACGACGTCCAATACGGATATCGCTTCGGCGGATTTCGCAAGCTGATACCCACCCCGTAACCCTTCCGACGCACGCAGGAGACCGGCCTTCTCCAGTTTGGGCAGTAACTTGGCCATAAAGGCCGCCGGAATGCCCTGTAATTCCGCCAGGTCAAGACTGCTGACAGGTTCCGGGTGATCCACCAGCCAGAGGAGGCTGTGCAGGACGTATTCAGTGCTTGCGCCGTAAAGTGACATACGCGGATAATATGAGTCCGCGTTTTGGAATGCAAGAGGGACGTTGTGAGAACATACGTCTCAGGCTTAACGACCCCCTTGCCCCCACCCCCACAACGGGTTAATTAAGAATGCGACGCACTTACAGTGTCAAATTGCCCGTTGAGAATAGAACATGCTCCTCACCATCCCCAACATCCTCACCGCGGAGGAAGTCGCTTATTGCCGCAAGCTTCTGGAAGCATCGCCCTGGGTGGATGGACGCGTGACGGCGGGGGAGCAATCGGCGAAGGCGAAGCGGAACCTCCAGATCCCGCAGGACTCGGAAGTCAGCGAGACATTGGGAGAGCTTATCTTGAAAGCGCTGGGTCGCAGCCCGTCATTCAACAGTTTTGCCCTCCCCTACCGCGTGTTCCCACCGCTCTTCAACCGATATGACGCGGGCATGCATTTCGGTTACCACGTCGATAATGCCGTTCGCCCTATTCCGGGCGCGGGGATGCGGATCCGTACAGATGTGTCCTCCACGATTTTCCTTTCCGACCCTGACAGTTACGAAGGGGGCGCATTGGAAATTCAGGATACGTATGGCGTGCATTCGGTCAGACTGCCGGCGGGGCATATGGTGGTGTATCCCGCATCCAGCCTGCATCGTGTCTCTCCGATTACCAGGGGGAGTCGCTGGGCGTCATTTTTCTGGTCTCAATCCATGGTGCGGGATGACGCCAAACGCGGCCTGCTTTACGAATTTGATTGTTCGATCATCGAGACACGCAAGCTTCTTTCGGACGACAACCCGGCCGTGTTGGGCCTGACCAACACGTATCATAACCTCCTTCGGCAATGGGCTGAATTATAGCGACCCGCGCCGCGCCGAGACGGACAAACTCAGGGGGCCCAGAATTACGTCTTCCGCACAGATCGCCGCGAGGCCCGGATGCGCGGCGACCAGATCACCTAAATGTTTCACCATCTCGCTTCGCCCCATTTCAGCGGCCCGGCGCATTTGCGCGACCGCCTCTCGCCGCGCGCCTGACGCGAGGAGGCACCGCGCCGCGTTCAACGCCGCCCAGCCATCACCCGCTTCGGACCCGCCAAGGTAAAGCTCAAATGCCTGGGCCGGGTCACGCCGGCCACACAGGCCACGCTCGCAAATCAGCCCGATCATATTCAGCGCCTTGCCGACACCTCTTCCGGCCGCCGCCATATAGAGCCTTAGGGCCAGGATATTATCCTGGGCACATCCCTCACCCTTCAAAGTCAAATCGGCGAGGTTGAACATTGCCCACCCGTCACCGCCCCTTGCGCTCTGCTGAAAAAGCCGGGCGGCGCGGGAGGGGTGGCGTTGGCAACCCCATCCGCGCTCATAGGCGCGTCCCAGCATATTCACCGCTTGCGGATGCCGGGACCGCGCCGCTTTTTCGAAAAAGATGAGGGCTTGATCCATCGCGCCAGCGTCAAGCTGCTTCTGGCCAAGCACCAGAAGCGCCTGAATAGACGCTTCCGGCGGGGGCGGACCATAAGGTGCGGTATCGAGCCAATCCAGCGCCGGTGCGGCACTTGCATCGCCCTCCCGCAATGGCGGAAGGGCGGCTTCCAGCAGGTCAGAAAGCGACACCGACGGACCCGATAAAGGTGCGGCCCGGAAGCGGCACAGCGCGGCTGGCATTGAAAGCTGAGCCGTAATTGACGCGGTTGGTCAGGTTATTAGCGTTAAACTGCACATGGTAACGCCCAATATCATAAGTAATGATGCCATTCAGGAAGAAATTATAAGGCATCCGCGCTGTGTTGGCATTATCCGCCCAGTAAGCCGAAGCATATTGCGCCCCGCCACCTGCAGACAGACGCCCCCATTTCTTCGGCAGAATCAGGCTGGAAATATCGTAAGTGCTCCAGATGGAGAAGGTGTTGTGCGGCAATTGTGGGGCCGTGTTTTTGCGGTAGGCATCGCTGTTCTGAATGGTGCCGGTCATGTAGGCGTAAGAGCCATAAACGTCCCATTTATCGGTAAGCTTGCCCGTCATTGACAATTCCGCCCCGCGGATCAGACGGCCCGTGCCCGCATCGGAGAATCCGGTGAGAATGCCGCCATATTCATCGAAGGTGAAGGAGTTGTTCTGGTTGATCTGAAATAAAGCGACGGTCATGCCAAGCCGCCGGTTGAAGAAGTTCATTTTGCTGCCGACCTCAAAAAGGTCTGACCGCTGGGGTTTCAGATCAACGCCATTTGTGGGCGTGTCGCTGACATTTCTCAGCGTTGTCTGTGCGGAAACATCCGTACCGACAGGTTTATAGGAGCGGGAGAAAGTAAAATAGAGATTGACGCGGTGATTGATGTTGTAAATGAGGCTCGCGGATGGGCTGAAGGAATTATTGTGACCGCGCTGCACCCCACTCGCTGCGGCAGCCGAGCTCCAGTAACTTGACTGATAATCATCCCAGCGCAACGCGCCGAAAAGAGAGAGTTTTTTCGAGAGGTCGATCTTATCTGCGATAAACAGGCCGAGATCCCGGAAATCCGCCGTGCGATCGCCTGAGGAAGGGTAGGTCAGATAGGTTTGCGGATAATTGAATTGCGGCGCGCGCATTCCCTGATTATTCACGCGATTGATGAAAGTCGCATACTTGCGGTCATCCTTCGTATATTGAATATCAACACCCGCATTGAGGTGATGGGTCAGGAAAGCGGTTTTGAACTTGGCCTTGCCCATGGTGACGTTCTGCAAGCCGTAACCATTCTGGAGATAGCCCATCCCACCCCCGGCGCCGTAAGACATGACAGGGTTGCCACCTGCAAGGAAGGTGGGTGCGCAATTCGTTTTGACCGTGCAGGCCCCCGGCGCCGTCGCGGAGAAATCACGGTCATAATGGGAAAAGCGCGTATTGTTACTGAGCGTCAACCAGTCTGAGATTTTGGAACTGAGTTGTGACGTGACCATATGGATATTTGAGTCATCGCGGTTGAAGTCGCGCGCGTAACTCGTCTTTCGGTCAAGCCCATATTCCGTCGCCGGGTGGTACAATTTACCGACCTGTAACATGCCGACGCCCTGATCTGACATGCCGCGATTGCCCAGCCACTGATAATTAAGGTGGTAGGTCGTCTTCGTCCCCAGCCCGAGCCCGAGATCCGCAGCGACGCCATAGCGGTCCGTGCGGATATTGTTGCGGTCTGCGACATTCTGCTTGTTATACATGCCGTTGACGCGCAGCGCCTCATGCTCTCCGAGGCGATAATTCGCGTCAACCGTCCCGCGATATTGCATACCGCTTCCGAAGGCCTGTGTCGCGTTGCCGCCTGATTTGAGATTGGCGTGTTTCAGCTCATTATTGATGATGCCGCCGACATTCCCCGCGCCGAAATATTGACCGCTCGCACCTTTGATGACCTCGACATTGTCCGTATTGAACACATCGCGCACATAAACGCCGAAATCTTTCAGCCCATCCTGGTAAATATCACCGCGCGCCTGCTGGCCCCTGATGCGGAATTGATCCCCTACCGGGCCCCCATTGCCTTCACCGCTCGACATTGTAATTCCGGGGACGTTTGAGAGGGCCTGATCAAGCGTGTAGATCTGCTGCTGCTGAATGAGTTCATGCGGAACAACGTTAATCTGCTGCGGCGTGTCGAACACGCTGGCGGGCATACGATCAACATGCAGAAGCGTGTCATTCGTGTTGCTCATATCCGCAACGAAGGATGATTTGTGACTTTGGACATCAAGGTCCGGTAAAGAAGTGGCGGATTGGCTGGTGTTGCGGTCTTCCGAGTCGGATCTTGCTTCAGACTCCCCCACCTCAAGGGCGCCTGCCCCGGCTGACAGGGCCAGAACTAACAATTTTGAAAGTTTGGGTCCGTGCTGCGCCTTCCCTGAGCGTGACGCTTTGCCATGCGTCCTTCGCAGCGCCTGATAATCAACCATTTGCGTTTCCTGACCTTACTGGAGTTCGTTTTTAAGGCATTCGGCGGCCATGATTCGCCGGGAAGCGCCGAAATGCATCTGGCTCGTTTTTTATCCAGCAAGGGGGTTTTTGCAAATGGTTCTTAGTATCAAATTAAAAGAATTTTATGACTGTGTGTTTTTCCAGCATCATGTCGCCCTCCGCCCGTCGCGCTCCGGCTAGACGGGCGCTATCCGTCGCACTCGAGTGACGGGACGTGCGTGGATTTCCGATCTGTTGAGGAAGTGTCTGTCACAGACTTTCAGCAGTAAAAGGCTGGATAAGCCGGGCGCGATGCCCCACGCTCAGGGCCGGAATTGCCGCCGATAATCGGGGTGATAAAGGGCGCTTTCCTGCGTCGCATGCGGGTCCAGGGCCCGGCCGACGAAAATAATTGCTGTGCGCGTCACCGGCGCGCGCGCGAAGATTTCGGCAATTGTCGCGAGGCTTCCTGTAAAGCGGCGCTCCTGCGCGGTGGTGGCATGTGCGATGATGGCAACGGGGCAGTCACCGCCGTAAATAGGACGTAGACTGGAAATGATCTCGTTAAGGCGATGGATGGCGAGGTGAATGGCCAGTGTCGCCCCTGTTTCCGCGTAGGTTGCAAGCTGTTCCGTGGAGGGCATCGGCGAGGCGCGGCCTGAAATGCGCGTCAGAACGACGGTCTGGGCCACGCGCGGGACAGTCAACTCAACACCAAATTGTGCAGCCGCCGCGGCAAAAGCGGGGACACCAGGCGTGACGGTGTAAGGGATGCCATGTTTCTGCAGACGCCTGATCTGTTCCGTCATCGCACTGTAAATTGACAGATCACCGGAATGGAGCCGCGCAACATCCTTCCCAAGACGATGGGCGTCCACATATTCGGCTTCGATCTCATCAAGACACAAAGGCGCCGTATCAATGAGGCGGGCATCTTCGCGACAGAAAGCGAGGACATCTTCAGGCACGATGGACCCGGCATAGAGGCAGATCGGGGCTTGTCGCAGCAGCTTCACAGCGCGAAGCGTCAATAAGTCCGCCGCGCCCGGCCCCGCCCCGATAAAATGCACCGTCATGTCGGTTCCTCTACCGAGGATGCGCAGGCGCATGTCACGGAGAACGCGATAAGTCGCGGCCCGGCCAGCACGGCGCCCTCCCCTAACGCCGCCAGCGCACAACCCTCCGCCACGGCGGAAAACCCGACCTTGTCGCGTGCCAGCTGCGAGTGTGACAGGCATAAATGCTGTACGGAGGCGAGTTTCAGCGCATCGATTTCAAAAACAGGCAGGCCGGTTTGTCGCAATACCGTCTGCAACGTTTCATGATCACGCCGGAAAAAGGGATAAGCCAGACCATCGGGGAGGCCCCAACGCTGCTTGGCGGCATGAAGCGCCCCCCATATGGCCGGATCATGAACATCGACACGACAGGCAATACCGAAAATTTTCACGATTTGACCAGACGATATTGCGTGACCGGCATGGCGGGCCGAAAGCCGTGGAACCCGCCGATCGCCTCAATGCGAGAAATCGATATGCGGTTGAGCTGCCCGCCCCATTGGTGAAACGCCTTTAGTAAAGCCGCTTCGCCTTCCGTCGTGACGGCATTGCAGACCAATCGCCCATCGGGGCGCAACTGGTCATGCGCCCATTGCAACATGTGCGGCGCGCTAACGCCCCCCCGATGAAAATAGCATCCGGTCTGGGCAATGCTGGGACATTATCCGGCAGACACGCCGCCAATATGCGGAGTGACGGCACACCCATCCGACGCGCATTTTCCGCGATGATGTCGAGGCGGGAGTTGTTTTTCTCGAAGGCGATGGCGCTGTTGGCTGGATGCCGCAACATCCATTCAATGGCGACAGAGCCGGAACCCGCCCCGATATCCCATAGACACGCCCCTTGCTGCGGGGCAAGACTGCTGAGCGTCACGGCCCGGATCTCACGCTTGGTGAGTTGACCATCCGTCAGGTAAAACCCATCCTCCAGCCCGGCACAGAGCGGGATAATGCGTGCCCCGGGCTGGGCATGAATGTGAACCGCCAGTAAATTGAGCGGCGCAATGTCATCGGGTGGCCCTGAAGCGGCGATGAAATGCTGAACCCGCTCTTTTTCACCCCCAAGATGCTCCATGACGGTGACATCACTTTCCCCGAAACCTCCCTCGCGAAGTTGCGCGCATATCTGCGCGGGGGAATGTCGATCGGCGCTCAGGATCAACAGGCGGGCATCATCCTGTAAATGAGGCTGGATCAAAAGCGGATCACGCCCACAGATGGAGAGCACGCGTGTCTCCTGCGTGGACCAACGCATAATGGAACATGCCAGTGCGACACTTGAGATGGCGGGAAACACATCCATCTCGGCCTTGTCATAAATCTCCGCCATCATGGTGCCAATGCCGAACAGGAAAGGATCGCCTGAAGCCAGGATGACCGTACCGGGTTGTCTCCGCGCGCGGATATCGACGAGAACCTGCCGCAAATCGCCTGTCCACGCCACATAGTCCGTCTGCGGCATATGCGGGATAAGCGCCAGATGACGCTTTGCGCCATATACCTGTCGGGCCTTCTCCAATCGCGCGCGTGCTGGAGGCGTCAGCCCGGCCATGCCGTCCTCACCGATTCCGATCAGGCTCAACCAGGGGGCCGGCATCGTCAAACGTGAAACGCCTTGAGCATCAATGCGAGACGGGGCATGGAGGAGAGGTGATAGAGACAGAGAACATGAAAATCCTGATATTGGGCGGCACAAGAGAGGCGCGTCTGCTTGCTGAAGATCCGCATTTCCCGCAACAGGCACGTTTTATATTTTCTCTCGCGGGGGTAACGCAAGCGCCAGATCTCCCTCAGGGTCAGACACGCCTCGGCGGGTTCGGCGGTGTCGAGGGCCTGATTGCTTATCTCGAGCGAGAGAATATTGCCGCTGTGATTGACGCGACTCATCCCTTCGCCGCGCGCATCAGCCATCACGCCGCCACAGCGTGCGCGGCAACATGCCGCCCCATTCTGCGACTCGGTCGACCCGCATGGCAGAGACAGCCGGGAGATCATTGGGTGGATGTCGCCTCGATGGATGACGCGGTCCCGGCGCTCGGCGTGGAGCCGCGTCGGGTATTGCTGACAACGGGGCGGCAGCATGTCGCGCCTTTTATAAAGGCGCCGCAGCACTATTATTTTCTGAGGTCGATCGAACCGGTTTCACAGGATCTTCCGCGCTTCTTTGAGACGATCATCGCGCGCCCGCCTTTCAAGCTGGAAGATGAGCTGGCCCTCCTCACCCGACTGAAAATCGATGTGCTTGTCACGAAAAATAGTGGCGCACCCGCCATCGCCGCAAAACTGGATGCTGCCCGTCGGCTTGGACTGCGCGTGATCATGATCAACCGCCCTCTTCTCCCTCCCATTGGGGAAGTCAGCACGGTCGAGGGTGCGATAAAATGGGTGGCGCGGCTTGCTTCAGTCCACCTAGAATCGCGGCAGATGTGATTTACGTTTCTGCAACACTGCGCGGCGTGTAGAGCCACGCCCTGCCGCCGGGTCGCGTTACGCGGCGTGTGGATCGCGCACCGATCAGGATCAGCGTCGCCATATCGGCCCGATGGGCCTTGCAGGCGGCGAGGGTCGATAATTCCAGATGTTCATTCGGGCGGGTCACATGGTGGGCAAAGGCGACTTCTGTCTCCGGCGGAAGGATTTTGCGCAGGCAGTCAAATGCGCTCGCCAATTGGTCAGGTCGCGCGCGTGACTTTGGATTGTAAAGTGCCATGACGAAATCCCCCTGCGCCGCCGCGATGAGGCGTTTCTCAATAACGGCCCACGGCTTCAGATTATCGGACAGGGACATCACGACAAAATCATTGCCCAACGGCGCCCCCAGGCGTGAAGCCGCCGCAAGAACGGCTGTCACGCCTGGCACGACTTTAACGTCAGTCTCACGCCAGGAGGCCGGGCCCGTCTCTATCGCTTCAAAAAGCGCGCTCGCCATGCCGAAAATACCGGCATCCCCCCCGGAGATCAGGGCAACCACGCCACCTTCTTCCGCAACTGCCAGGGCCTGACGCGCGCGCGCCACCTCGTCGCCATTATCGGAAGCATGGCACGCAAACGCACCCATATGCTGAATACGCTTGAGGTAAGGCCCGTAACCATAGACATCCGTTACCGCGCCGAGCGCCTCCCGCGCTTCCGGCGTTAGGAGGTCGAGGCTTCCAGGCCCGATGCCGATAACGTAAAGCCGGCTCATCGCACGCGTTTCCGCCCGGGCAGAAGCACCATGGAGAAGTAAGGCGCGCGTTCAGGCGCCTGCGGGAAAGGTACAATGCGTTGCTGAGGCCGTGAGCCATGCTCCACGTATATTGCTGACGCCGCAAGGCCCAACGCGGTCAGGACGCGCCGTAATTTTGGCATGTTGCGCCCTAATTTCATAAAAACAAACGCATCGCCCGCCTGCATGAGCTGGTGCAGGCGCGCCTCGCTCAACGTGCAGGGCAATACGGTTAGAATATCGTCGCCATGCACCATGGGCAGGCGCGCTGCAGACCAGCATCCACTCATACCCGTGACACCGGGCACAATCTCGCTTTCATATCGCCCGGCCAGTCGGTCATGAAGATACATCGCGGAGCCATATAGGAAGGGATCTCCCTCGCATAAAAGCGTGACATCACGCCCCTCGTCGAGACACGCTGCCATTTCCCGGGCGCAATGATCGTAAAATTCGCGGATTTCACGTGTGTAGCGCGTATCCGTGACCGCGACCCCTGTCGTAAACGGGTAGACAAATTGCAGGAGGTGGGCGTCGGGCCCGATATAGTGCTTCGCCGTCCTGTAAGCACGTCCGGCGCAATTTGCCGCGCAGAAATAAGCGATGATCGGGGCGGATGCGATGTGACGCGCGGCTTTCACGGTCAGCAATTCCGGGTCCCCCGGCCCGACACCGATAATGACCAATTTTCCCGTCATGGTTTTGAAGCGCCCGAGATTTGTGCCAATTTTGCTGAACCCCACGGGCAATGACGGTGAATGCAGCGCTCATTTATCACAGATCGAGCGGGATCAAAACTTTCCGACGTTGATGGGATTCTGCGCTGTTTAAAGAGCGTTCTGCGCGCTCAATCTTCCCGAGGCGAGGCGAGCGCATTGACGCAGGAAGCCGCCAGCGCGCTCCCCCCGAGACGGCCCCGCACGATGGCGTGCGGGCCATAAGCCCCCTCCGTAAGCGCTTCCTTGGACTCCGCCGCGCCAACGAAACCCACGGGCATACCGATAATGGCGGCTGGTTTCATGGCGCCTGCGCGCATATGCGCCATCACGCGGAATAACGCCGTCGGGGCGTTGCCGATCACGATCAGCGCACCCTCCGCCTGAGGAAGCCACAGATCAACAGCGGCGGCCGAGCGCGTATGGCCGATACGTTGTGCGAGATCCGGCACATCGGGATGGCGCAAGGTGCAGATGACTTCATTACGCGCAGGCAGGCGCGCCCGCGTGACACCCTGCGCCACCATCATCGAATCACACAGAATGGGGGCACCTTGCTGTAAGGCCCGGGACGCCTTCTCAAAGAAATCCGTTGAGAAGACGATGTGGTCCGCGATGCCCACCATGCCGCAACCATGGATCATCCGCACAACGACTCGCGCTTCATCCTGCGTGAAACGTGAGAGGTCCGCTTCCGCACGGATGATGCGGAATGATTCGGCATAAATCGACGCACCGTCACGCAAATAATCAGTCATCGGGTCATTCATTTGCGCAGCGCATCCGCTTCACTTTGCGATTTCAGCATAGTCCCGATCGCCTCCCGCGTCATGATCTGATGCGTCTCAGCGCCTTGAGTGTTACCGTTTTTGATGACGGTATAACCGTTTTCAGCCGCCACTAGCGTCACATCGGCTTTGCCGGGATGAGCGCAGCCTTTGCGACAACCTGAAACATGCAGACGCGTCTTCGCCGTCAGAGCATCGGCAAAATAACGGGCATCCCGTATTGTGTCCATGTGCGCGTGCGTGCACCCCTCAACGCCGCAACATGCGAAAATCTGTGCCATCTTATCATCAGGGTCCGTCACCAGACAGGGCATGGAAAGGGCTTTTGGCGTCATGAAGCCGCGGCCTGGCAGAAGTCGGATTTCATCCAGATTTTCCGCGATCTGATGTATGTCATCGCTTTTGAGCAGGCCAAGCGCAACGCCGTAGCCGCGCCAGCCTGCGGGAAGTCTGCCGATAAGCCGGTGCAGGGGTGCGGCACTAACCGTCCGAGGCGTTACAATGCGACATCCTGGCTGGGAGATGGCATATTCAGCCGCGAACCGCATCATGGCCGCCGCGACCTTCGGTGCCTCTAAAATGCGGGTTTCCTGGCCACAATGGACATGCCACGCATGCCCCGCGCAGCTGGCCGTGATATCCGCCACCATTGAACCGACAGGGAGAAAACCCCCGCCATCAACGCCAAAGCAGAATTTGGGCGGCAGGCTGTCTGGCAGGGGATGCTGCGCCAACGCCGCCATGAGTCGCGAGGCAATTTCCGCCGTCTCGGGAGCGCATTCCGGGTCAATTGCGTGGAGCGGAGACATCAGAACAGACTGACGGATCCGTTCGAGAGATGGCGCGGGATCGGATAATGCAGCGTCGATCAAAATCCGCTGGCATGTGGCGACGGACTGCGCTCGGAGGCCGCGAATCTGGAGATTGCCGCGCATTGTGACTTGCACAATGCCACGCCCGTATCGCGCGGCGGTTTCCGCGATGATGTTAAGCTGCCCCGATTTGAGGACACTGCCCGGCGGGGTCAGACGGATGAGGAAACCGTCTTTCGCTTCCATGGGCTTATGAAGGCCGGGGCACCACCCTTTGATGAGCATTAACTTATCCGCAAAATAAAATGGGCGTCACGGTGCATATTTCATCACCCCGACGCCCTTTTTTATCCCACGCACCGCACACGGCTTGATGCTTCATTACTCCGGCCCGGACAAAGCACGTGGATGCTTCGTCTGGTAGGAAGAAAGGGTCGGCGACGCCGCAAGGGGCGGAGCACCGATTTCAAGGCTTTGACTTCGCAAAATCAGCCCGTTCGGCAGCGCTCCCAACATGACGGTCAAGCAAGCGAGGATTGTGATCAGCGCCACATTGGAAACATTGGGACTTTGCGGCGCAAGTTCATGCGTTTCATCATGACGGCCCGGCGTCATCATGACAAATATCACGCGCAGATAGTAAAAGAGTCCGATCACGCTGCTGATGACCAGCGCCGCAAGCAGCCAGTGGCGATGGGCTGCGAGCCCTGCCGCCGCAACATAGAATTTCGCAAAAAACCCGACGACAGGCGGAATACCCGCGAGCGACACGAGCGCAATGGACATGACCAGCGTCGCGAAAGGCCGTTTGCGCGCGAGCCCATGCCATTGGCGAATATCGCGGGATTGCGGCATGACACCCGCCATCACGGCGAAAACGGCCAAAGTCGAAACCGTGTAGGCCGCCAGGTAAAATGCCGCACTCGGGAACCCATAAGGCATTGGCGAGAGGAATGCGACCAGAAGGTAGCCAATATGGGCGATGGAAGACCCGGCCATCAGGCGACGAAGGTCTTTCTGCACGATGGCGAGCAGATTGCCACCCACCATGCTGAGGATCGCGACAATCGCGATTTCGTCATATAGAATACCGGGCGCGAAAAGATTGATCGTCGAGAAATAACGCATCATCGCTGCAAACACCGCGACTTTCGAGGTGACCGCAATAATGACCGCAACCGGGATGGACGCGCCTTCCAGCACGTCAGCGAGCCAGAGGTGGAATGGCACCGCGGAGAGTTTGAAGAACAGCCCCGTCAGCAGAAGCGTGAGCCCCGCATAAGCGATGCCCGGTGACGGGATATTGTCCAGATTGGGAAAGCGGAAGGTGAGTGAACCTGTTTCCGCGTAGATCAGCGCGAAGCCGAAAAGCATCATCCCTGAGGCGACGCCGGAGAGGATCAGATATTTCATCCCCGCCTCACCGGCGAGGAGGCTGCGATTATTAAAGGCGATCAGTCCGATGAGAGACAGGCTTAACGTCTCCAGCCCGATAAAGAACGTGACGATCGACACCGCGCTCGTCATGGCGACGCCACCGAGGGTGGAAATAAGAAGCAGAATGTAAAATTCGCTCCCCGTCTGCGCATCACCCCCGCTCGCTTTGACCGGCGCCATGAGGATGACGGATATCGCGCAGAATATGATCAGCAGGCTGGTAAAGGTGCTCCATGAATCCAGCCGGAACAGCGTCAACCCCTCAAGATGCGGCAGGATCTGCGGCATGGCGAGGCTGAAGGCCGCTGCGATCAGAATCAGGGCTGAAATGACAGCATCGCGCATGACGTGACGCCGTATGGCGACAAGCGCCATCAGGATCAGGCTGCCCGCACCGAGGACGAGCACGCCATTAGGAAAAGTCGTTTGAGTCAACATGGAGGACGCCATCATGGAACCTGCTGCTCCTGTGCGATACGGGCCATTTCCGGGAGCGCCGGATTGGAACGGTCAAGCACGGGCTGAGGATAGACGCCAAGCGCAATCAACAGCACAGCCGCGCCGCCAAGGAGGGAAACATGCCGGTAGGACACCGGCCCGAGCGGACGCGCCTGATCTGAGCTTTTCGGCCCGTAAAAAATGCGGAGCATCATTGTCAGAGAATAGACTGAAGAGAGGACGAGCGCTGATGCGGAAATAATCGCCATCGTGTGACTGACCGACCAGGTGCCGAGCAGCGTCAGAAATTCCCCGATGAAATTGCCCAGACCCGGTAAGCCGAGCGAGGCCGCTGCGAATAACATGGCCAGACCGGAAAATTGCGGCATGGCAGGCCATAAGCCGCCCATTCTGCCCATGTCGCGCGTTTGGAGGCGGTCCTCCAATAGTCCCGCCATGATGAAAAGCGCGCCTGTGCTGAGGCCATGCGCCACCATCTGGATGACCGCACCCTCCAGCCCGATTTTTGTCCCGGAGAAGATGCCGAGCAGGATGAAGCCGAGGTGACTGACAGAGGAATAAGCGATCAGCCGCTTCAGATCATTCTGCGCGAAAGCAATCCAGGCACAATAGATGAGACCGACCACACCAAGTGTCATGGCGACTGGCGCGATCAATGGTGCCGCTGAAGGAAAAAGCTCCCAAACAAAGCGGATCAGGCCGTAACCGCCCGTTTTGGCCATCACACCTGACAAAAGCAATGTCGCCGGGATGGGCGCCGAGGCATAAGTATCGGGCAGCCAGGCATGGAAAGGCACCATTGGCAGTTTGACAGCAAAAGCGATGAAAAAGCCCAGCATCAGCACGTAGGACCATCGGGACGAGGCCGCGGTGCCCGCGAGATCCGCGTAATCAAATGTCACGACCCCGGCCTCATGTTGATGCAGCAGCACCAGCCCGATCATGGACAGCATCATCAACAGGCCGCTACCCTGCGTGAACATGAAGAATTTGAGCGCGGCGCGTCCCCTGTTCTCATCGCCCCAGATGATGATCAGCGCGAACATCGGCAGAAGCATCATCTCCCAGAAGAAGAAAAACAGCATGAGATCAGTCGCGAGGAAGACGCCACTCATACCGGCGACTGTCATCAATAATAGGCACTGAAACAGCCCGCCGCGGTCCTTGACCTGCGCACAGGGCAATAAAATGCAGGGCAGCGCAATTAGGACATTGAGCCACAACATAATGAGGCTCAACCCATCCAAGGAGAGATGACAATTGATACCGACAGCCGGTATCCAGGGGATGAGGAACTGCGCCATCCAGCCTTGCTGGCCATGAAAAGTGAACGGGATCAAAAGCACACCCATCAGCAGAACCGTCAGAACGCTGATGAATCGCGGCAGGCGCATCCCCCCATTGAGGCCGGCCAGCCAGGCCAGGAGCCCGCCGATGAAGGGAATGAGAACGAGAGCAGGAAGTGCCAGCATCGTTATACCGCCAGATACAGGGCCACAACCGTCGCCGCAGCTACCCAGCACGCGTAACGACGGACCTGACCGTTTTGAAATTTTGCGAACAACCAACCGAGGCTGTAAACCATCAGCCCCACCAAACCGTAAAAGCGGTCAATAAAGTCACTTTGATTGATGCGCGCCACGATTTCATAGGGACGAGAAACGGCCGCATTATAAGCCGCGTCAAAGCCCCAATCCGCGCGCAGCGTTTCGATCAGAACGCCGCCAGCCGGCTGCGGCGCCTGGTTTCCGGGACGCCAGAGAAACCACGCCATCGTCACGCCGATCAAGGGCACAATTGACCCGATAATGAGCAGCGCGCTGCCATGCTCCTCCGCGATGGGGCCGAGTACAGGGCGCAGCAGGTTCGTAAACAGATGAACGGGGTAAATCGCGTCCGGGATCTGCATCCATCCGCCCGCGATGGAGAGGATGGCAAGCACCGACATGGGCAGCGCCATGGCCAGGCCCGTGCGCCCGTGATCATGCGTACGTGTGCCGCCCCAGAAGACGATGAAGACACAGCGGAAAATATAAACCGACGTCAGGAACGCACCCAGGAGCGCACCCGCCCAATAAAGCGGCGCCACATTAAATGCGTCCTGCAGGATCATTTCTTTCGAGAAGTAACCTGCCGTCACCAGAGGTAAACCAGCCAGCGCGGCGGAACCGATCAGGAAAGCGGCGAACACACCCGGCATACGCTGGCGCAGCCCCCCCATGCGGAAAATATCCTGCTCATGATGGAGGCGCAGGATGATTGTGCCCGCCGTCATGAACAGTAACGCTTTGAAAAATGCATGGGTCACGAGATGAAAAATCGCACCATGCCACGCACCGCAGCCAATCGCGAGATACATATAGCCAAGCTGGCTCATCGTCGAATAAGCAAGGATGCGCTTGATATCAGTTTGGACAAGCGCACTGCCCGCCGCCAGTAAGATCGTGACAAAGCCGACAACGGCGCAGACATGCATGACGGCGGGCGTCAGCAGCAGGACAGCGTGGAGGCGCGCCAAAAGGTACACCCCTGCCGTCACCATTGTCGCCGCGTGGATCAGGGCGGAAACGGGCGTCGGCCCCGCCATCGCATCAGGGAGCCACGTCTGTAACGGCACCTGAGCGGATTTTGCCATGGCACCGCCGAGCAGAAAGAACATGCCCAGCGTCAGAAGCTGATGCGGCAGTCCAGGTGCAGCATGGATGAGAGAGGGAATATCCAGCGTGCCCGCCGCCGTCGCAAAAACGAAGAGCCCGAGAAGAAACAACGCATCGCCGATACGCGTCACCACGAAAGCCTTGCGCGCCGCGAGGGCATTTGGCCGCTCATGATACCAGAAGCCGATCAGGAGGTAGGAGCACAGCCCGACGCCTTCCCATCCAACAAACAGCACTGTGAGGTCGGAAGCAAGAACCAGCAGCAACATGGAGGCGACGAACAGCGTCATATAGGCGAAGAAACGCCCGATATCCTTGTCGTCATGCATGTAGGCGCAGGCATAGATCAGGATGAGGAAGCCCACACAGGACACGACAAGCAGCATGACGACGGAAAGCCTGTCCAGCGTCAGCCCGACCTGCGCCGAGAAATTATCGACACTGATCCAGTTCCAGAGGGTCGTATGAATCGCGCCATTAGACGCCGGGCCGGTCAGGAAGTCACAGGAAACATAAATGGACAGAAGGGCGCACAAACCCATCCCGGCCCCGACAAGCAACGTTGTCGGCCGCGCCGACAACCGACCGCCCGTCAGGATCAGAATGACCGAAACAATCAGCGGGCACAGAATGATGACAGGGAGCAACGATGCCATTGCCTCAACCTTTCAGACGGTTGCACGAGTCGGCGTCGAGCGTTGCGTGCCCTGCCGCGTGCAGCCTTAAAACAATTGCCAACCCCACCGAAGCTTCGGCGGCAGCATAAGCGATGATCATGATGAACATGATCTGGCCATCCGCCTGATGCCACTTATTCCCCGCTGAAATAAAGGCGAGCGCGACCGCATTCAGCATGACTTCCGTTGAGAGCAGCATGAAAAGCAGGTTGCGACGCACCATGACGCCGAAGAGACCGATACTGAAAAGGAATGCGGCGATGATGAGGCCCAGATTGGGATCACTGGCGGTCATGATCAGCTATCCTTCCCGATGCGGCGGCCGATGTGATAGGCGCTGACCAGCCCTGCAAGTAACAGAAATGAGGCAAGCTCAACCGTCAGAAGGTAGGGCCGATAAAGACTGTAAGCGACCAGGTCAGGCCCGACAGCGTGGCTGTCACTGATCACGGACGTATCCGCCGCACTCATCCGATGGAAGCTCGTCACAAGCACGATCATCAGAAGCGCCGCCAACCCACCAGGGCCCGCCCAGACATGCGGGGCCAACCACGCTTTCTCACGCTGTTGATCGGACTGGCCGAGATTAACCATCATCACCACGAAGATGAAGAGAACCATCACGGCACCTGCATAGACCACGATTTCAAGCATCGCTGCAAGCGGGGCGCCAAGCTGGTCAAATACACAGGCGAGCGCGATCAGCGACACCACCATGTAAAGCAGGCCATGCACCGCGATCGTCCGGGTGACCGCCATCGCCGCAGCGCAGATGGCAACCAACCCATATATTTCGAGAAGATAATTCATAATCAGGGCATCAATGTATGAAGGTCGATCGGTTTGGCTTCATGCTCTGCCTCGCCCTTGTCTTTGCCGGGGATCTTAAGCCCGGACACGTTATAGAAGCTATAATCATGTACCTTCCCCGGCCCACTGATGAGCAGGTCTTCTTTCTCATAAACGAGATTCTGGCGCACATACTCACTCATCTCAAAATCCGGCGTGAGCTGGATGGCGTAAGTCGGGCACGCCTCCTCACAAAAGCCGCAGAAAATGCAGCGAGAGAAGTTGATCTGGAAGAATTCAGGGTACCAGCGTCCATCCCGCTCACCCTTCTGAAGGGAGATGCAGTCAACCGGGCAGGCGGCAGCGCAAAGATTGCAGGCAACGCAGCGCTCCTCCCCGCTCGGGTCACGCGTGAGAACGATGCGACCACGATAGCGCGGCGACAGATAGGGCTTGACCTCCGGATAGGGCACCGTCTCATTACGCTGAAACAAGTGCAGGAAGGTGAGCCAGATTGTGCGGATAATTCCAAACATGATGCAGCCCTCAGCCGCCTGCGCGCAGCAAAATAACTGCGCCGGTCACGACAATATTCAACAGCGATAGCGGCAGAAGCACCTTCCAGCCGAAAGCCATCAGCTGGTCATAACGCGGGCGCGGCAGCGCGGCGCGGAGCAGGATGAAGAAGCAGATCAGCAGGAAAACCTTCAGCGCAAACCAGATAAAAGGCGGCAGAAACGGACCATGCCAGCCACCCAGATAAAGTGTGGTGACAAGCGCCGACGTCATGGCCATACCGGCATATTCCGCCAGGTAGAACATGCCGAACTTCATACCGGAATATTCAGTATGGAAACCTGCGGTGATTTCATTTTCACCCTCCGGCAGGTCGAAAGGCAGACGATGTGTTTCAGCGATACCGGCGATGAAGAAAATCACCGCGCCCAGAAATTGCGGGATGATGAACCACATATGGGTCTGCGCATCGACGATGGCGCGCAGGCTGAAAGAGCCGGTAAGCATTACCACGCCCATGACGGACAGGCCCATGAACACTTCATAACTGATCATCTGGGCCGCCGCGCGCATCCCCCCCAACAGGGCATATTTATTATTAGATGACCAACCGGCGAGCACGACGGAGTAAACACCCAGCCCTGCCATCGCGAAGACGAACAGAACGCCGACATTGAGATCCGAAGCGATGCTCCAGCTCGGCGTGATCGGCACAACGCCGAAAGAGAGGAGAACGCAGAGAAACCCGATAATCGGGGCCAGCAGGAACACCGGCTTATCCGCGAAAGGCGGCACCCAGTCCTGCTTGAAGAGCATTTTAATGGCGTCTGCCAGAAGCTGGAGAGACCCAAAAGGCCCGCACCGGTTGGGGCCCGGGCGATCCTGTAGAAACCCGAGGAGGCGACGCTCCACCATTGTTGAGACAGCCGCGACGCCAAGGACGGCGAAGACGGTGAC
This sequence comes from Sorlinia euscelidii, assembly GCF_036452135.1. Lineage (NCBI taxonomy): Bacteria > Pseudomonadati > Pseudomonadota > Alphaproteobacteria > Acetobacterales > Acetobacteraceae > Sorlinia > Sorlinia euscelidii. The sequence goes on from NZ_JAWJZZ010000002.1 coordinate 110,227, forward strand.
GACAATCATGACATAAATCGGGAAAGTCATCAGCCGTTCCCCGCTGCATCCAGTTGCGCTGGCAATCTGAGTTCAATTTCGGTCCATGATGGTGTGCTCCAAGCGCGCACGGCCATATGCGGTGGGCAGGTCACGACCCCTTCCGGCAGGGACGTATCGCCCCGGACAGGTAGCGTGACTTCCTGCCCGTCAAGCTTCAGGACCGCTGTTGCACCCGCTGGCACCTGGCCTGAAATGCGCAGGAACGCCTCATCAGCTCGCTGCTTGATGGCCGGCGATAAAGGTGCAAGCTCATCCGTCCCGAAGACACGATATTCCGGCAGAACCAACATCTGGCCCGGGCGGGCCGTCGGGGCATCAGGGGCCGTGCCGCGATAGGCACCCGCTTGAGCCGCACGAGGCTCTATCAAGCGAACACCACTCGGCCCTCCGCGCATCTCTCCACCGATTTCCTGCTGGAAACGGTTGAGAGACTGCTCGGAATTCCAGCCCGGCACGCGGTAATAGGGCACGAGGCTCCCCGGCATATCGGGGCCGTAGGAACCCTCCATCGTGGCGCCCAGAGGCGTATCCGATGAATGGGGCGGCGCGACATCCTTGACACTGATATGCGCGCGGATGGCGGTGCGCCCGCTGACGCGATCCGTCTGGCTGCGGAGCTGACGCCCTTCAAAGCGGTAATCCGCATGGGGCGCGGCTTCGGAAGCACGGCTCAGGGCGGGAATGTCCCGGCTGAGCGCACTGGCGACATCATCCAGCGTTTTCCATTTGGGGAAGTCACTGATCTGCGCCGCTTCCGCAAAATCAGCGATCCACCGCCATGCCACCTGGATGGGGGCGTCGGGATAAACCACCTGCAGAAAACGCTGCGCCCGCCCTTCAGCGCTGACAAGCGTCCCCTCGCACTCTGCATAACTGGCGGAAGGCACGGTGATGTCGGAGCGGATGGCAGTCGGCGTCACCGAATGCTCGATCACAACCAGTTTTTCCGCTGCATCAATCAGCGCGTTGAAGCGCGCATCATCAAGGCGACGGGAGAGGTCATTTTCGAGGACGATCAACGTCGCACCCTTTGCCTGGGCGCAAATTTCGTCAAGCGACAGGCCACCCATCAGGGCCATACCGACACTATTCGCTTCCGGCATGGCGAAGGCAATGGCGGGTGACTTACCCCGCGCTGTCAAAGCGCGCGCGATGTTGGCAGTCGCATGAAGCAGCGCTTCCGAAGCATATTGCAGCCCTGAGACGATCAAAGGCCGCTCTGCGCCCATCAGAAGTTCAGCAATGGCGCTGGCCCGCGCCGCTTCATCTTCCGACAATCCGACGACATCGGGCGCGCCGCCATCAATCTGATGCGCCACAGCGAAACCGATCCGCGCGATCATCTCCGGAAGCGCACGATAGGTCGCGGCCGCGAAAGCATCGAGATCCGTCTGGGCGGGGGAGAGGACCATCAGTGGTGAGACTGTGTCCTGACCCAGAGTGCGCACAGAGGCATCAAGCCATTGCGGCACGCGGGCCTGATCCGCCGCTTTATTACATGCGGAACGTTTGATCTGCCGAAGGGCGAGACTCATACGTGGCGCCGTCGCCGTGATGTCCTCACCAAGGATGACAGCACCGTCAGATTTTTCCATCTCCGCCATCGTCGCAACTTTTGCCGGCGTTTCCTGCATCAGCTCGACCGCGAGATTGACGAGATGATGATGCGGTTCCGCCATGCCGGACGAGAAATTCTCCGCCCGACAAGTGTCCGCAACGCGAAATTGGACTCAAGCGACGCGCGGGGCGACCCGATACCAAGAAGCTTTGCGCCGGATGCGATGCGCCCGAACTCTTCCAGCACGGTTTGGACGGGCGCCGCGGCCATCTCACCATTGACGACATAGCCGGCCGCACGCAGACGCGTCTCGGCATTGACCCAGCCATGACCGAACCGACCGCGATCACAGAGGAAATACCGATTCACGTCATTATTATAACGATTGACCGTACGACGCACGATGCCCGCGCGCTCACTAATGATGGTGTTACAGCCGGAGGCACAATTGGTGCAGACAGAAGGCGCACCCCGCATATCCCACTTACGGCTGTAGACCTTGGAGAACGGCTTGTCTGTAAAGACGCCGGTCGGGCAGACCTCGATCAGATTACCACTGAAAGGGCTCTCCAGCGTGCCACTTTCATGCCGTCCGAAATAGACGTTATTATGCGATGCGAAAACGCCGAGATCCCCACCGCCCGCGTAATCCTTGTAAAACCGCACGCAGCGATAACAGGCAATGCAGCGATTCATCTCATGTTTGACGAAGGGGCCGAGATCCTGATTATTGTGGGTGCGCTTATCAAAGCGGTAGCGGCGCTCGCGATGCCCGGTCATGACCGTCATGTCCTGAAGATGGCATTCGCCACCTTCCTCACAAACCGGGCAATCATGCGGGTGATTGGTCATCAGCCATTCAACGACCTCACCGCGAAATTCCTTCGCTTCCGGGTCTGCGACCGAAATAATGGCGCCTTCCGTCACAGGCGTCATGCACGCCATGACGATGCGTCCGCGCGTATCTTCAGCGTTCGCAAATTGCTTGACGGCGCATTGTCGGCAGGCGCCGACGGAACCCAGCTCCGGATGCCAGCAGAAATAAGGCAGATCCGCGCCTGACTCCAGACATGCCTGTAAAAGGTTCTGATCTTCCCGCGTTTCAACTTCGCGGCCATCGATCGTAATTTTAGCCATCGGGCCGGTACTCCTAAGCCGCCTGCTCGGCTGAACGACCTTGCGAGAAGGTGCAGCGTTGCTGGCGGATATGTCTTTGAAAATCCTCTGCGAAGAGCGTCAGACCGCTTGAAAGGGGCGCGATCGCGCCCGGGGCATGCGCACAGAAAGTGCGGCCCATCGGCCCGATCATGCGCGCTGCGTCATGGAGGCGGTCAATATCCTCCTGCGTGCCTTGGCCATCTTCAATAACGGTCAGGAGGCGTTCCACCCAGGGAAGACCGTCACGACAGGGTGTGCACCAGCCGCAGGATTCCTGTGCAAAGAAATGCTCAAGATTTTTCAACATGCCGATCGGGCAGGTCCGATCATCCAGAAGGATCGCGAGACCCGTGCCGAGACGGCTGCCCGCTTTCTCCGGAGATGGATAATCCATCAGGATATTTTCATGCTCCGCCCCGAGAAACGCCGTGGACGCGCCACCGGGTAGGAAGGCCCGCAGCTTATAGCCATCCTGCATCCCACCGGCATAATCATTCAGGATCACCCCGAGGGACGTGCCAAGCGGAAGCTCAAACACGCCGGGATTTTTCGCCCGCCCACTGACACCATAAAGTTTGGTGCCGCCATCTTCACAGTTACTCAGGCCGAGATACCATTCCTTGCCGTTCGCGAGGATTGGGGGGACATTGCTGAATGTCTCAATATTATTGACGACGGTCGGCGCACCCCACAAACCGCCCACCTGCGGGAAAGGCGGCTTACTGCGGGGATTGGCGCGGCGACCTTCCAGCGCGGTGATCAGCGCCGTCTCCTCACCGCAAATATAACGCCCGCCACTGGGATGGACGTGAATATCAAAATCAAATCCGGAGCCCTGAATATTCTTCCCGAGCCACCCGGCCTCCCGCGCCTGAATGACCGCTTTCTGCAGCCGCTCAAGCCCCAGATGATATTCCCGCGCAGAAAGATGATGCCGTGATCCGCCTGAATGGCGTGCCCGGTAATCATCATGCCTTCGATCAACTGAAGCGGGTTGCCCTCGACAAGGATGCGGTCCTTGAAAGTCCCCGGCTCCATCTCATCGCCATTGGCCACGACATATTTGAGACGGTCTTTCGCAGGTTCTTTCGGGACGAAGCTCCATTTGAGGCCCGTATTAAAGCCAGCACCCCCGCGCCCGCGCAATTTTGAATTTTTGACTTCCTCAATGACGTCATCGGGAGACATGGACAGGGCACGGCGAATGCCCCGCCAACCGCCGCGCGCCTCATATTGCGCGGGGTCAAGAGGTGCTTCACGGTTGACCAGCGCCGTGAGCGGCTGCTTTTCCGGGTTAGGCGTGGTCATGATTTTTGCTCCTGATATCATCGATGATGGCATCGATATCCTCGGGGCGGACAGGGCCGTAAAGCTCCTTGCCGATCAGCATTGCAGGCGCGTGGTCGCAATGCCCGAGGCAGACAATCGGCAGAAGGGTGAATTCACCGTCAGGCGTGGTTTCGCCCATTTTGATCTGTAGTTTTTTACAGAGGCGGTCCCGCGTCTGCTCCTGCCCCATAAGCCAGCAAGAGACACTGTCACAAAGCATGATGACGTTTTTGCCGACCGGCTTGCGGAATAACAGATTGAAGTATGTCGCGATCCCGTCCAGATCGGCAGTGGTCATACCGAGAACCTGCGCCGTCTGGGCGAGATGCGCATCGCTGATCCAGCCGAAGCGCTCCTGCACCAGTCTCAGTGCCTCAATCGAAGCGCCGCGCGCGTGATGCTCATGCGCAGCCATGTCGCGGAAGGTCTGCACCAGGTCAGAAGGAAGTTCGGCGTTTTGTGCCGTGTTATCAGCGGTCGACATCGGCCATCACAAAATCAATGCTTCCCAGAATGGCGATCAGGTCCGCGATCATCGCGCCTTTCGCCAGGAGGGGAATTTGTTGCAGATGAATAAAAGAGGGCGTGCGGATACGCGTTCGGTAGGAGGACGTGCCGCCGTCACTCGTCAGATAATATTGATTGAGGCCCTTCGTCGCCTCAATACAGCTCCGCACCTCACCCGCTGGCATGACAGGCCCCCAACTGACGCCCACGAAGTGATGGATCAATGTTTCAATATCATGCATCGTGCGCGGTTTTGGCGGGGGCATGGCCAGAGGATGCTCGGCCTTATACGGCCCTTCCGGCATGTTATCGAGGCAGAAGCGGATGATGCGGAGACTCTGCCGGATTTCCTCCATATGGACGGCGGCGCGATCATAGCAGTCACCGTTTGTGCCGGTCGGAATTTCAAAATCGATCTGATCATAGCCGGAATAGGGTGCAACCTTCCGGTAATCCCACGCCAGGCCCGTCGCGCGCAGCCCCGGCCCCGTTACGCCCCAATCCACGGCTTCAGCGGTGTTATATACGCCGACACCCTTGGTGCGCCCGCGGAAGATCGGGTTTTTCATGACCATCTTGTCATATTCATCAAGACGCTTCGGCATGAAATCGAGGAATTCCCGCACTTCCTTTTCCCAGCCGATCGGGAGATCCATCGCCACGCCGCCAATGCGGAAGAAAGCCGGATGCATCCGGAAGCCGCAGATCTTTTCAATGATGCTGAATACGCGCTCACGATCATTGAACATATAGAAGACGGGGGAAAGCTGCCCCAGATCCTGCACCATCGTACCGTAGAAAACGAGGTGGCTTGAGATACGGAAAAACTCAGCCAGCATGACGCGCATCATTTGCGCGCGCGGTGGGACGGTGATCCCCGCAAGTTTCTCAACACCGAGAACATAGGGGAAGTTGTTCATCACCCCACCGACGTAATCGATACGGTCAGTATAGGGGATGAAAGAGTGCCAGGTCTGACGCTCAGCCATTTTCTCAGCGCCACGATGGTGGAAACCGATATCCGGCACGGCATCCACGATCTCCTCACCCTCAAGCTGTAAAACGATGCGGAAGACACCGTGCACACTGGGGTGATTCGGCCCGAGATTGAGGAACATGAAGTCGCTATTATCGGAGTGCCGCTTCATCCCCCAGGCTTTGGGGTCAAAACGCAGGGCTTCCTGCTCGTCAAACACTTCGTCTTCTGACAAAGTGTAGGGTGGCCGCTCCGTCGCGCGGGCGTAATGGTCTTTGCGCAGGGGATGCCCCACCCAGCTTGGCGGCGTCATGATACGCGTGAGGTGCGGGTGCCCTTCAAACACGATCCCGAAGAGATCCCAGACTTCCCGCTCCAGCCAGTTGGCGTTGGGCCAGATATCCGTGATGGTCGGGAGGTTCAGGGCATTGTCGTCCAAAGGCACCTTCAGGCGCACCTCATCCAGCGGGCCGGAAAAGGATTTGATGTGATACACCACGGTGAAATCCGCGTCCGGCAATCCCTGGCGGTGTTTGTGCTCACGCTCATCGAGGGCTGTGAGGTCAAAAAGCATCCGCAAGGCACCATCGGCCTTAAGGGACTTCAGGAGGGCGTGGATCTGCCCGCGTCGCACCCAGAAGGTGGGAACACCGTCACGCGTCGCCTCCTCAAGCAGGACGACATCCTGCGACCTGGCGGCGACGAAAGCTCCGAGTGGGCTTTCCTGCAAGCGTTCAGTCACTTCAGTCATAACAACCCCGGCCTTTATACGGTATCTGGCGTGCGCAGGATGGTCGCTTTGCGACGCTCATCCCGTTTGAGGTCGCGCATGCTCTGCGGTGTCACCTTTGTGACGCCCTGATCACCGATCATCCAGCTAAGTGGCCGCCGCTGCTTGCCGATTGAGTCCTGTAACAGCATGAGCCCCTCAATCAAGGCATCCGGGCGGGGCGGACAGCCGGGGACATAAACATCGACCGGCATAATGGTGTCAACACCCTGAACGACACTATATATATCGTACATACCGCCCGAATTTGCGCAGGAGCCCATGGAGATGACCCAGCGGGGCTCAAGCATCTGGTCGTAAAGATATTTCACGATCGGCGCCATTTTGCGGAAAACAGTGCCGGCGATGATCATGAGATCCGCTTCTCGCGGGGTGGCGCGCAGAACTTCTGACCCGAACCGAGCAATATCGTAACGACTTGTTAATGCTGTGGCCGTCTCGACATAGCAGCAGGAAAGACCGAAATTGAAAGGCCAGACGGAGTTTTTTTGCCCCCAGGATATGAAGTCCTGTAATTTACCGACGACGACGTTACGGCGCACGTCCTCCTGGGCAAGGAGCTCCTCCGGCTTTTGCAGCCGCGGCTGGCCGACGGCTGAGGTTAAGGTCCAGGACATAATATTTTAAACCTCGCGCTTGGGTATCTTGACGAGCTCGGCAGGCGTGTTCTGCGGCAGTCGCACCTTCGCGCGGCGCAGTTTGGGCCCCCATTCCAGCGCGCCGCTGCGCCAGAGGTAAACGAGTGCCAAAGTCAGAAAAACGATAAAACTCACGATCGTGATAAAAGCGGGCCACCCCATCTGCCGTGTCACCGTCGCCCAGACATAGATGAAAACGCCCTCAACATCGAAAATAACGAAAAACACCGCCAGAAGGTAATATTGTGCTGGCAGGCGCAGCCGCGCTGAACCCGTTTCCATAATGCCGGACTCGTAAGGGAGACTCATGGAGCGCCCCCGCGCCGCGCCAACGCGCCGCGGGCCGATAGCAGCGGACAAAGCCACGACAATGCACAGAAACACCACGGTGAACGCGATATAAATGAGAAGAGCGTGATCAACAAAAATTTGAGTCACTGGTACGACTACCTATTTCGACGGGACCAAAGGCCGCACCCGGAAGGGCAATAGCGGACCGTCCCCAATAGACCCTTTGGTCAAGAGGTGAACTGCGCTATGCCTAGCACCACATAACGCGTGCCGCAAACAATAGAATGCAAAATTTCGAATCCGTGAATAATAGGGATAGAGTTTGTCCCATTTAGACGTGATAATGACTATCATTCACTATTTCGATCCCCCGATTTGGAGAAAGCTTTATCAAGGTATTGGCCACACCGAATAAGGGCAATATGCGTGAAGGCCTGCGGAAAATTACCTAGATGCTCACCGGATGGGCCAATTTCTTCAGAAAATAACCCGACATGATTGGCGTAAGATAAAATCTTTTCAAATAAGATACGGGCTTTTAACAAATCACCCGTCCGCGCGACGCACTCGATATACCAGAAGGAGCACATTGTAAACGTGCCTTCACTTCCTGACAGTCCATCCCCTGCATGATCATCCTTGCCGTTATGATCCTCCTGCGTGCGGTAACGATAAACGTGACTGTCATCAAGCAATTGCGCGCCAACCGCCTTTAGAGTCGACAACCAGCGAGGGTCATGATCGGAAATGAACCCCATGAGCGGCATCATCAGACATGAGGCATCAATTGTCTTCCCGCCTTTATATTGTACGTAATAACCTAATTCCTCGTTCCAGAACCCGGCTTGAATATCATTATAGATGGCGCTGCGTTCCCGGACCCAGACATTGATTGCGCACGGCAGGCCGCGTTTTTGCGCGAGACGGATCGCCCGGTCAAACGCCACCCAGCACATGACGCGCGATGTCAGAAAATGCCGTCGCCCACCCCGGACTTCCCAGATGCTCTCATCTTCCTGGTTCCAGTTGAAGCAAAGCCAGTCGATCCCTTCCCTCAGGGCGCGCCATGCTTCCCAGCTCAACCTTTCACAATTTTCGTCGGCATGGAAAATCGCGTCCATGATCTCGCCGATAATGTCGAGCTGAAGCTGACCTTCCGCCGCATTACCGATACGGACCGGTCGGGAATTGCGATAACCCCTGAAATGTTCCAGCTCCGTCTCGGACGACATGGGCTGGCCGTCAATCGCGTAAAGAACTTTAAGCCGTGCCTGATCAGGATGCGCCGCGACCCGCCGCGCATGTACCCATCGGATGAAAGCCGTCGCCTCCTCCTTATGGCCTGTCTGCATAAAGGCATAGACCATAAAGGACGAGTCGCGGATCCAGCAATAACGGTAATCCCAATTCCGTTCACCGCCGACATCTTCCGGAAGCCCGAACGTCGCCGCCGCAACCATTGACCCCAATTCGTGCGAAGTCAGAAGCTTGAGCGCCAGCGTGGAACGGATGATCTGATCATGCCATCGACCATGGTAGTCTGAGCGTGCCACCCAATCACGCCAGTAACTATCCGTTTCTTTGAAGAGTGAGACGAGCATGGCATCATCTTCACAGAAATTCTCTTTATGCGTTTCCCCATCCAATGAGAAAAACGCGACCTTATCGAATTCAAGGCCGAACTCGGCCACGACGTCATTGCCTTTAACAATCAATTTAACAGTCGAGCACAATCGCAATCGTGGGAAGAGCGGATCGTCCGGTTCGAAAATCACCACATGCGACGATAATTGGTGCACTTTATGGCCGGTGCGCGCGTAATTGAAGCGCGGGGCGCAACGCATGTCGAACCTGATCCCACCGCGTATCGCTTTTACGCGCCGTATCAGACGTTGCGTCTGTGAAATCGGGGCCGGCACCATGAAGTCCGAAATCTCACTGACGCCGCTGGAGGATAAGACCCGCGTGAGGATGATATTCGTATCCGGCATGTAAGCCTGACGATAAGACCCATCTTTCAGGACCGGCTTCAGAGTGAAGCTACCGGCTTTCTCCTCCAGCAAATGTGCAAAGACACTTGGGCTGTCAAATCGCGGCCAGCACATGAAATCAATGGACCCGTCAAGGGCGACCAGCGCCGCCGTGCGCAGATCTCCAATGACAGCGTGGTCTTCGATCGCCATAGCCATGATGCGACCCCCTATTATGAAACAGCGTCCCAGCGCTTGTCGTTGGGTTCAGTCAATGAGCGGAAGCCACGACCTCCCGTCCCTTTCAAGAAGCTGATCCGCTTCCTTCGGTCCCTGATCACCCGCGGCGTAGAAGCAGAGCTTCCGATTTTTGGGCGGATTGACGCCCTCCAATGCTGCCCAGCCCGCTTCGATCGTGGCAGCGGACTGGAACAACATCTGGTCACCGTGCATGCAGTCATAAAGCAACGCTTCATAACCAACATTGGCGCGACTTTTGAAAAAATCATCATAACGGAAGGTGTTCTGCACCGGTGTAGCGACCTCCTCCAGACCCGGCTCCTTCACCATGAAATGCATGGCCAGGCCCCGGATCGGGTCAAGCTGGAACCGGATGACATTGGGCATTGAATCCGCAGAACCCTGTTTGAAAAGCTGGTACGGTGTCTTTTTGAAAACGACCGCAACCTCCGTCTTCCGCGCGGCGAGGCGCTTGCCCGTGCGGAGGTAAAACGGGACACCCGCCCAACGCCAATTATCAATGTGGAGTTTCAGCGCTGCGTAAGTCTCAACGTCACTCTTCGGGTCAACATTCGGCTCGCTCCGGTAAGCCAGCCGCTTCTCACCCCCAATCTTCCCCGCCCGATACTGCGCAACGACAAAATCCTTGACCTTGATGGGACGAATAGCATCAAGCAGACGCGTTTTTTCTGACCGGACGACTTCCGCTGCGAGGGAACTGGGCGGCGCCATACCCGTGATGCTCAGGAGGACAAAAAGGTGATTGGGCACCATGTCGCGCAGTGCGCCAGTGCCCTCATAGAACTTCCCGCGTTTTTCGACGCCGATCGTTTCGGCCGCTGTGATCTGGACGTGGTCAATATATTCCTGCCGCCAGAGAGGCTCAAATAATGTATTGGCGAACCGGATGGCCATCATACTTTGGACGGCTTCCTTACCGAAGAAATGGTCAATACGGTAGATCTGATCCTCACGCGCATGGGCCAGCGCCACCTTGTTCAGCGCCTTGGCTGAGGCCAGATTGTGGCCGAAGGGCTTTTCAATAATGACGCGGCGGAAAAAACCATCCTCCTCGAACAGCTTCGCTTTACCGAGACTCTTCAAAATCGTCCCAAAGAACTGAGCGGCGACCGCGAAATAGAAAATGGCGGAATCATTGCCCAGCGACCCGGCAACGCGCTGATAAATTTCCGGCTCCGTGATGTCGCCTGCCAGAAATTCGACATTTTTCATCATTTTCTGCCAGACGCTCTTATCAAGGCGCCCATGGGCGAATTCTCCCGCCTTATCCTTGGCAAAAGCGGAAATCTCGTCGAAAAGATGTGCTGACCACGCTTCCGGCGTCATCTCCGTTCGATCCACGACGACGATGCGGAATTTTCGCGATAGAACGTCCATTGCCGCCAGATCGTAAAGTGACGGCACGAGGAGGCGTTTCGTCAGATCACCCCCACCACCGAAGATAACAAGGGTGCAATCCGGTGCGCGACGTGGCACATCCGCCTTGGACGTGGAAGACTTCGTCTGACCGGTCATAAACCGTCTCCTCTATGTGGGATATTATGTGTCGCTACCTCTTCTCATGCTATAACGCGCGTTAACTTGCGCAAGATCAAGCCCCATCACCTCGAAGTGAGTTTGTCGTAAGTTTTTGGAGTCAAAGCGGATTTCGCCGCTTCTTCCGGCGCGATATTCTCCCAGCCACCGCCGAGTGCATTATATAGGCGCGCGAGATTGGCCGCGACCGTCATGGAACTGTCCGCGACCTGCATCTCAGCATCCAGAAGCGCCTGCTGAGCGGAGAGCACATCCAGATAAGTGACGAGACCGGATCGATATTGATCTTTCGCCAGGTCAAGCGCGCGACGCGCCGCTGATGCAGCTGAGACGAGGCCCTGATGGCGCTTCTGCTCATCACGATAGGCCACGAGCGCATTATCGACATCCCGCCATGCGCCCAGCACTGTCTGGCGATAAGTGATGGCCGCTGTCTGTTCAGCATATTTGGTCAGCATCAGATTGCCGCGCAGGCGCCCACCCTGGAAGATCGGCAGGGAAATGGACGGGCCGACATTCCATGCCCGCGCATTCCAGAAGCCGAGATCACGGAAGGACAGGGTCTGAAGTCCGAAATCGGCGCTGATGGTGACTTTCGGATAGAACTCCGCCTCGGCCTCCGCAATATTGGCGACCGCCGCATGAAGTTGCGCTTCAGCCTGCCGGATATCAGGGCGACGCCGCACAAGATCAGACGGAAGCCCGACGGGCACGCGCGGCGGCACGACCGGGATGCCCGCCGTGCGCTGCAACTCATCATCGAGGGAGCCCGGTGGCAGACCCAGTAACAGATTGATGGCGTTGATCTGCTGCGTGACGCGCTGCTCCATCTGGGCAATCTGCGCTGTCGTCGTATCAAGTTGCCGCTGAGCCGATGTGACGTCCAACTCTGTCACCAGCCCGACATGCTGACGCTCCCGCGCGAGGTCCAACGTCCGTTGCGCGGTGGCACGGTTTTCCTTCAGGATGCGCAATTGTTCCTGCAAGCCACGTAGGGCAAGGTAATCATAGGCCAGATCGGCCTGTTGCGCGATGATGACGGAACGCCTCTGCTCATCCGTCGCCTGCAACATGGCTTTGGCGGACTCATACTGCCGCGCGACCCGGCCCCACAAATCCAGCTCATATTGCGCGTCGATCCCGGTCCGCCATTGATTGAGCTGCGGCACGACAACATTACCAATGCTCTGGTCAAGAAGGGTCGCATTCTGCGCGCCGAGCGAGTCTTTGCTGTTCTGACCGATCTGGGAAAGGGCCCTCTGGAAAAACTTCGTACTATATTGGGAGCGCTGATAACTGCCCATCGCGCTGAGAGACGGGTAGCGACCAGCGCCCGCAATCATAAGCTGGGCACGGCTTTGCGCCAGTTGCGTCGTGGCGCGCTGGATATAGAGGTTTTGCGATGCGAGGCGTGATTGCAGGGACGATAATTCAGGGTCGTTGAAGAGGCCCCACCAACTTGCCGCCGCCGGGTCCTGCGTCGTGCGACTTGTGACACCGGCCTCACCCCCTTGTTGGGGCATACGATACTGGTCCGGCGTCCATGGTTTGGGACGATGGAATGTCGGCCCGACGCAGCCCGACGTCAGGATGAGCGCCATGGCAGGGAGGAGCGCTAATTTATGGTAAGCACGGCGCATGACGCAGCGACCCTTCATGAATGGCAGTTCAGATAAAATCAGGGGATGGGCGGGTTTCAATGCATGCCCCCTTCGCCGCTGCTTTTTTCCGCAGTTGGTGAAAACAGGAAGCAGAACGGCACGACGCAGAACGCCACGATCCCGATTTCCATAAAGACCTGGTTATAGGCGAGCATCGAAACCTGCTGTCGGAATGATTCATATAAATGATGCGTCGCGTAGGAAGAAGCCTGGCTTGCCGTCATACCCACCTCCATCGCAGCGCGTTTCACGACAGCGAGGTAATCCTGAAAGGCCTGATGATAAGGTGTCATGTTATGGACGATCAGACTTTGACGTTTCTGCTGCGTCTCAATCACAAAAGCCGTGGCAAATGAAATTGCGAGCGAGCCGATGTAATTGCGCGCCATACTGAACATGGCGGACGCATCGGCATTAAGATGTCGCGGTAATGTTGAGTAAGCGATCGTGGAAATCGGCACGAACAGAAAAGCCAGCGCCGCCGTTTGGAAGACACGACATAGAACGAGAAAATTATAACTCGTCGTGGGCTGGAGCTGTGCCGAGTAAAAAAGTGAACACCCCATCAGGAAAAAGCCGAGAGCAATGATGTTTCGGGTCTGAAACTTTCCCATCAGCTTCCCGACAATCGGGATCAGGATAATGACCGCCACACCTCCTGGCGCTAGCACCTGGCCCGAGAGGGTTGCCGTGTAACCCAATATCTGTTGCGCGAATTGCGGGACGATAATGGCCGCAGCATAAAGCAGCCCCCCCACCATCGCGATCAGAAACGTGCCCACAGCAAAATTGCGATCCTTGAATATCTCAAGGTTCAGGAGCGGATTTTTCGTGGTGAGAAGCCAGATGATGGAGGCGATCACGCAGAGTGAGCCGATCACGGCCATCGTCACAATGAAGCCGGAATGGAACCAGTCATCATCCTCACCACGATCCGCCATAACTTCAAGGCAGCCAAGGCCAAAGGTAATGAGTGACATCCCGATCACGTCGATACGCTCACGCTCCGGCTTGACCCAGGGTGGGTCCTCAACAAGCGCATAGACGCCGACCAGCGTCAGAATGCCGAAAGGCACATTGACGTAAAAAATCCAGCGCCAGGAGAAATTATCAACAAGGTAACCGCCCAGGAGCGGCCCGAGAATGGGCGCCACGACAATGGCAATCGCCGTCAGCCCGAAGGCGGCTCCGCGTTTCTCCGGCGGAAACGTGTCGAGAATGATCGATTGCTGTATCGGCTGCAATCCGCCACCGAAAAACCCCTGCATCAGGCGGAAGATGATGAGCACCGGCAGACTGTCTGATAATCCGCACAGAAATGACGACACGGTGAACATCAGGATACAGATCAGGAAATATCTTTTGCGCCCGAAAACTTTGCTGAACCAGGCGGAGATTGTCAGCACCACGCCATTGGCAACAAGGTAGGAGGTCAGCGCCCAGGTCGCGTCATCATATGAACTGCCGAGCGCACCGGAAATATGCGGCAACGCCACATTAATGATGGTGGTGTCAAGGACCTCCATGAAGGCGCCCAGCGTCACCACGACCGCGATCAGCCACGGATTATATTTGGGGCGCCAGTTTTCCTCGTCTCCGGCCGAAGCGTCGGTCATCGCACCGCACTCACTTCACGTAAACGGTGGGGATGACGGACACGCCAAGCGGGAGGGGATGCTTCGGGTCGAGACCTTTATCGATCAGGATCTTGACCGGCACGCGTTGCACAATTTTCACAAAGTTACCCGTCGCATTCTCAGGCGGAAAGGCACTGAAAGCGGCGCCCGCACCGAGCTGGATAGAATCAACGTGACCTTTAAGATGCAGGGATGGATAGGCATCGACGCTGATCTCTGCCTTCTGGCCCGGCTTCATCTTGGTGATCTGCGTTTCCTTATAATTGGCGACAACCCAAACTTCGGGCGAGACGATTGAAAAGAGTTTCTGTCCCGTCTGAACGAAATCACCCTGCTCAACATTACGCTGCGAGATCCAGCCATCATGGGGGGCTTTGACCTGCGTCCACTCCATATTGAGCTCTGCAATTTTCAGATTGGCCTCAGCGACTTTCAGGGAGGCACGCTGCTGCGCAAAGATATCTTCCTGATTTTTGATATTCGGCTGGACGGGGCGCGCCTGCTCAAGCTGACCTTCGGCCTGAATGACGCGCGCGCGCGCCTGTTCCAGCGCCGCTTTGGCGTAATCGACATTTTGCTGCGTCGTCGCCGCGCGGGAGACACGCTGCTGACGCTTGAAATCCGTCTCCGCCTTAAAGAGGTCCGCTTTCGCCGCGGCAAGCGCACCCTGCGCCGCGGTGAACTGCCCGGGGAACTTCTTTGACGCGACAATCAACTGATTTTCAGCGCCGGACAGGTTGGCGTTGGCCTGAGAGAGTGAGGCCGTCGCCTTGTCGAGCGACGCTCGGTAATCCCGATCATCAATCGTCAGCAGAACCTGACCTCGCCTGACAAATTGATTGTCATTCACCCGCAGATCAGTCACGTAACCGTTGACGTGTGGCGCAATGCTGATTTTACGCCCCTGCGTATAGGCGTCGTCTGTCTCAATGTGGTTGCGGGTGAGCAACCAGTAAAAAAGCCAGACCACAGCAATGAGAATGACGCCCGCGATGAGGAGCTTTTTCGTGCGCGGGCTGAGGCCTTTCTTTTTTTTATCCTTCTCCGCGTCCGGCTTGTCATCCTGGTCGTTCTTCGCCGGCTTCCGGTCCTGCTGGCTGTTATCCGTCATTCAATGTACCGCGTCCCAGCGGCCCCCCGTCGGCGAGTCAATTTCGACTGGCAAAATGTCATCTTGAAACAAATTTCCCGCCAACGACCCGTGACCGGCTTGCGCATACCCAGCTCAAGGGGGAAGCCTTCTTGTCGGTCTGGAAGAAAATCTGCGACTACAAAGTTCGCTAAATTGCCGGTACTTAACCTTGCACGTCAAGAGGAGAGGCAAGGCAAGTCGCGCAAGACGGCACTTCGCTCCACTTTAATCAAGCATATTCTGTCGCGCTGGGGAAGAAATTACCCTATAATGAGCGCGTTACGTATCGCCAAATTTCGAAGTTTCGCAATATCGATTATATCAGCCCGATTGACGATGTCGCGGTTGGGGACTGTTCTGCTTCAGGCCCATTCTTTTGATGAAGGACAGATCGCGGAAACTCGATTTCAGAATTTTGTGATCGCAGCGCATTCAACTGTCGAAATCAAAGCGTAAATGATTGTTCGATAGGACAAATTTCCCGCCTTTCTTAACCGTTTTCGCCGCTGACTGTCCAGCCTCGGAACCATCGAATAACGAAGCCCGCCGCCGCGCGGATCGGTCAGACCAGGTTTGTCATCACGTGACGGGCGATAGCCTGGCGCAAGGACGAGGTGCGGAAATGCAAAATCTTGACATAAATGTAAATATTAATTTAATAATTGGCTTGGTCACTCTGATTTTTCCAGCAGAGAAAAACGTGCTGAGAATTCCCGAGGGCGACGCCGGTTAACGCGTTCAGGGTTTTTGAGATGAAAGAAACGATGCGCCCGCGAGGCGCGCGAAGGTGTCGCGCCCTCGCCTTTTAAGGCGATAGGAAATCATTTCCAACGGCACGCCTCGTCACCCCCGTGGCGTGGCTCGGCGCTGACTTCCGGAGGTCCGACATTGTGCGACTTGATGAATGGAAGAGATAAAAAGCGTGTACGAAGAGATAATTCAAGATATCGTGCAAGAATGGACTCTGTTCGACCCGGCCGTGGGACCATCAACACCTCCACCACGTGATTTCATCACGGATGTCTCGCGCGAAATCAGCCGTTTTTCTCAGGCGCAAGGAGCACTTCCGGCATCTTCTCTTCAGGGGAAATGGATTGTCGCAACGTCGCCGGCGGATATACCCCATCCTTTTGATCTGCACGATTTCGTCGGCATCATGGGTTACATCCTCAGGGGCCGACCCGATGAGGCGGGGAAATCGCCATCACCCCGCCATGATCAGGACCATCGTGACATTGTCTTCGCGAATGCCATGACCGGAGTTTCGTTTCCCGGATTCATCTTTCAGTAAATTATTTTGAAGCGCGCCTTGAGGGCGGCAGCCGGACACGACCCTTCTATGACGTCACGAGCTTGAAGCCGATAGCGAGAAGCACGACGCCCAGGACAGCCTGCTGAAATCTCGCGGGCATCACATCAATCGACAGGCTTCCCAACATGACGCCCGGGATTGACCCGGCAAGCAGGGAGGCGAGCAATGACAGGTCAACCGCGCCAAACCACCAATGCCCCAAGCCCGCCACGAGGGTCAATGGCACGGCATGGGCGATGTCGGCGCCGACCAACCTTGCAAAATCCCGTTTAGGATAAAGCATGATCATGGCGGCCAGGCCGATCGCACCCGCGCCGACGGAAGATATTGTAACAAGAGCGCCGAGCGCCACCCCAAGCAGGACCGTCAATAACGTAACGTGTCGATCTTCCAACTGACTTCCGCGATTTTGAGCCCATCGTTGTATCTCACGACGAAAAAGCACGCTTGGCGCCGTGATCAACAGGGCCACGCCAATCGCGTGGGTCATGAAATGCGCGACGCCATCGGAGGGCGCTCCGACACCGTGCAAAATGCCCAAGGTCATGAGCGTCGCCGGGATACTCCCCGACGCAAGTAACCTCACAATGGACCAGTCAACGGTCCTTTGACTCCCATGCACAAGCGTGCCGACAGATTTTGTCATCGTCGCAAAGAGGAGGTCGGTACCGACGGCCGCCTGAGGATGAATGCGGAAAAAAAGGATGAGGATCGGCGTCATCAGTGACCCGCCACCCACGCCTGTCATCCCAACCAGAAATCCGACCAGCAATCCTGAGAATGCATATGCGTAATGGAATTCAGTCAAACCCCTAAAACCTTTATTCTTGACGCCTCAAGAAAACGAAGTATGCCTGCGCCAGAAATTAATTTCACTATTTTTGTTGTTTATATTTTTCGCGACCTCACACCGGTCGAGTCCGTGCTGGCTTGCCTAAAAACGGGAGTCAGTCGATATTGATACGAAATAAATCTAAATTGGAAAGCGCGAAATGTTGGAAATTCAAGTTAAAGCCGCAGCAACAATTTTTGACGCTGAGCATGGCACGCAAACCGGGCGTTATTTTGCCATCCTGATCCCTCAGGATGATGATCTCTCGTCCGGGATATGCGAAATGCTTGATCATCGGACCAACGGTGCCCTGCGTCGCGCTGCGGCCATCACAAAATTTAAAGGTGAGCGTGATCAATCCTGCACGCTCATCGCACCTTGCCCTGACATCGCCCAGATCGTTCTCGTTGGATATGGTGAAGAGGCGAACCTGACCCCCAACCGTGTTGAGAATGCGGCCGCCCTTGCCGCCTCCCTCTGCAGAAAGGCGGAGTCTGTCAGCATGGCTTATGTCGGACGTGCCGAGACATTTGCCGCCCATGCGGCCTATGGCGCCACTTTGGGACAATATCGGTTTTCCCGATATAAACACGATGCTGAACTGGCCGCATCGTTGCGCAAGCTTGACCTGTTTGTCGAAGACATCGACGCGACGACAAAGCAGTGGGCGCGGCTGCAGAGCATTGCGCTTGGCGTTTTCCGAACACGCGACCTGGTGAATGAGCCGGGCAATGTGCTGCATCCGCCCGAATTCGCGAAACGCATCGAAACGCTGCGCGATATCGGCGTTTCAGTGACGATCCTGACAGCGTCAACCCTTCAGGAGCTCGGATTTGGCGCGCTTTTGGGCGTCGCCCAAGGCAGCGACAAGGAAGCCCATGTCGCCATTATGCATTACGCCCATTCCGATAACCAGAATGATGCGCCCATTGCATTGATCGGCAAGGGCGTGACGTTTGACTCCGGCGGGATTTCCATCAAACCGGCAAACGGCATGGAGGAAATGAAGACAGATATGGGCGGTGCCGCCGCGGTTGTCGGCACGATTGAGGCCCTGGCGCGACGCCATGCGCGGGCCAATGTCGTAGGTGTCGTCGGGTTGGTGGAAAACATGCTTTCCGGCAATGCGCAGCGTCCCGGCGATATCGTCACCAGCTACGCCGGTAAAACAATCGAAGTTCTCAATACGGATGCTGAGGGGCGCCTCGTTCTCGCCGATGTGCTCGCTTACACACGGAATGTTTACCGTCCCCAGCTTATGATTGATCTGGCGACACTTACAGGTGCCATCGTGATCAGTCTCGGACATGAATATGCCGGGGTTTTCAGCAATAACGAAACCCTCAAAACGCGTTTGGTCTCGGCAGGCGAGACGTCTGGCGATGCGCTTTGGCCGATGCCCATGGGCCCCGCTTATGATCGCGAGATCGACTCCCCCATCGCGGATATGAAAAATATCGGGAGTCGCGCGGGCGGTTCCATCACCGCGGCGCAGTTCCTGGCGCGTTTCGTGGGCGACACACCGTGGGCACATCTCGACATTGCCGGTGTCGCCGCGCGGAATGACGCCGCACCGACCTGCCCGAAAGGCGCTTCAGGCTTCGGTGTGCGGCTGTTGGACCAGCTGATTTACCTTTATGAGTCGGGTGAAAATCTCATATGACGGCTGAAATCGGCTTTTACCATTTAAGCCGATCCCGCCTTGATCAGGCGTTGGGGCAGCTTCTGGCACGCAGTTTAAGTGCGGGCCAGCGCGCCGTCATCCGATGTCGGGATGCGGCGCAGCTCCAGTCCCTTAATGCGGCGCTGTGGAAGCTGGATGATTCCCCGTGGCTGCCGCATGGCAGTAAGGCCCAGGGCCAGGGGGAACAACAGCCCATTTGGCTCACTCTCGAACATGATGTCCCTAATGGTGCACGCTTTCTCTTTCTGATGGCCGGCGTCGAGACAGATGACGCCACGGCATTTGAGAGAGTTTTCGTTGTCTTTGACGGCAGCGATGAAATTGCCGTGAGTTGGGCGCGAGAAAAATGGCGGGGCTGGGCCGCGCAGGATCTCCCGCTTTCCTACTGGCAGCAAACGGAGGATGGGTGGAAAAAACAGGCGGACACGCGTCAGAAAGCCTAGAACGCGACCATCCGCTCGCGAAACGCCTCCGTCTCACTTTGTCAGATGATGTTCCGTCTCCGCCCATTTGCGCAGCAAGGGGTAGGATTGCCGGTAAAGCGCGAATTTTTCATCATAAAGCTGCCGCAACGCAGGGTTCGGGAGGTATTGATGCGCGATTTTCGGCTTCGAGCAGATATCGGCAATCTCACCATCTCCCGCGGCCATCCGCGCCAGACGCGCAGCCCCGAAAGCACCGCCATAATCACCGTCTTTCAGGCAGGATAAAGCCATATTCGTGACGGAGGCGATGATGGAGACCCATTTAGGACTTTTAGACCCCCCACCCACCACCATGGCGCGGGACACCTCACCTTTCTCAATGCCGAGACCGCGCGCAGCATCACGAAGAGAGAACGCAACCCCTTCAAGCACAGATTGCGTCATCTCAGCACGCTTGACGGCGCGGTCGACCCCAAGAAAGCTGCCCCGAATAAGGTCATCACCATGCGGCGTCCTCTCTCCTGACAAATAAGGGAGAAAGAGCGGGCGCGCGGGACGGCTGATTTGCAGCGGCACCTCATCGAGTAATGCCGCCTCCGACATACCGGTGATTTCTGCCCACCATCGTAACGAGGACGCAGCCGATAAGGTCACCCCCATCTGGTGCCACCGGTTTGGAACCGCATGGCAGAAAGCGTGCAATCCGCTACCCGTCTCGGGCCGGAAATCCCGCGTCGTACGCCAGATGACGCCGGATGTGCCGAGTGAGATGAAGCTATCCCCATCCTCAATCGCGCCAAGCCCGATTGCGGCCGCCGCATTATCACCCGCGCCGCCTGCGAGTATGACCGTATCGCGCATGCCCCAGCGCGTGGCGAGAGACTTCTTCAGGTAGCAAGTGGGGGCGCTTCCCTCGACAAGTCGCGGCATGGCATCCAAGTTGAGTCCACATGCCGCCAAAGCCTCGGGAGACCAGTTGCGATGTTCTACATCCAACCAAAGTGTGCCGGATGCGTCTGAGACATCTTCAATCATTTCCCCACAAAGTTTGAAGCGCAACCACGCTTTCGGGAGTAAAATTTTGCGGACCTGCCTGAAAATGTCCGGCTCATGGCGTCGCACCCAGAGCAGTTTCGGCGCGGTAAAACCGGCCGCCGCGCGGTTTCCGGTTACGCGGCGCGACGCGGGAAAGCGCGCTTCAAATATCTCGCATTCAGCCTGCGCGCGCGTGTCATTCCACAAAATGCAGGGCCTGAGCACATGGTTTGCCGCATCCAGCAGGACCGCGCCGTGCTGCTGGCCGGACAGCCCGAGCCCGCGCAGTTTTTCCAGCTCTTTCGGCCGTTCACGCTTTAAGTCATCCAGGATACGGCAGAGGGCCTGCCACCAGGCATCAGGATCCTGCTCCGACCAACCGCGATGGGGTGACTGCGCTTCAAGTTTTTCCGTCCGGGACGCGACGACTCTCTGGTCTCTGTCAAGGAGGAGCAATTTTATGCCGGATGTACCTGCGTCGATCCCGATATACATGGCCCCTCCTTGACGTCGCAGCGATGTTTGCACAGCAAAAAGGGCGCGTCCAGAACGCGCCCTTTGCACCTCGCTTGAACAGCGAAACGGTTTTTAAACGTCGAAATTCTGCGGCAAAATCACGAGATCCCGCACAATGACGCCTTTTCGACGCGTCAGCATGAAAATGAGCGCCTCCGCGACCTCAACCGGCTGCATGATTCCGCCTGATTCGAGATTGGCTTTGACGCGCTCCTGGTCCCAGTCTTTGAGAAGCGGCGTCACGACTGGGCCGGGTTGAATAGCGGAGATACGCACATCATATGCGGCCAGTTTCCGGCGCGCCGTGTGCACGAAAGCCTGAACCGCATGTTTGGACGCGGTATAGACGGGCTCCGACACCATCGGCACCATGCCGGAGATGGAGCTTGTGATGACGATGTCACCACTCTTCTGTTCCATCATCTGCGGTGCGACAGCGCGCACGCAGCGAAAGGCGGCGTTGATATTGAGATCAAGCATACGATCCCAGCGTTTCGTATCACCTTCCCATGGCATATCCGCAACGTAAGAGCCAGCATTGGCATGAAAAATATCAATGCGCCCGTGATTTTTCACGATTGTATGGACAGCTTTTTCAATGTCCTCATATTTCGTGAGATCGGCGATCAGAGCGTGCGCCTTATCACCCAGTTCCGCCGCGCGCGCTTCCGCCGCCTTCGCGTCAAAATCGATGATGTAAACTTCAGCGCCGTTATCGAGAAGGTGACGGACGCATTCCAGACCAATGCCGGAAGCACCGCCTGTCACGGCGGCAATTTTATCCTTGAGTGGCTGTGCCATAATTATTCTCCTGGGTACGAAAACCCTTTGACGACTCGTAAGACGAGTCTCTTCATATTGATTAAGCCATAATTAAAACATTTTGAAGCCGAAGAATCACAAAATATATGTGACGCACTTCGACGCACAGGGGCGACCCTTAAGAACGGTCGCAGCTTTTCACGGCCAGCCGCGCAATCGGCGCTGGCCGTCCTGAAAACGTCATGTTTTAAATTAATCAGTCCAGATTTAACTGGGGCAGTTTCCCGCCTTATTGGCGGGAAAGCTGCGTTGCATCACGGGAAAAGCACCATGATGACGAATAAAATGATGTTGAAGCGTCGAACTTACAGCGCGGTGTAACCGCCATCGACGAAAACATCCTGTCCATTGACCATATCGGACGCTGCCGACGCCAGGAAGAGCACGACATCCGCCACTTCGAGGGGTTGCGCAACGCGGCCGGCCGGCATGTTGCCGAGGAATTTTTTCAACGCAGCGTCGTCACTCCAGACTTCCGCACCCATCGATGTCCAGACGGCTGTCGGGCACACGGCATTCGCCTGAATGTTATGTGCACCCCATTCCGCCGTCATGGATTTGGTCAATGCATTCAGCGCCGCTTTAGAGGCACCATAAGCACTGTGATCCGGCATGGCGAAATTGCTGATCTGGGAGCTGAGATTGATGATCTTGCCGCTTTTCTGCGCAATCATCCCTGGCGCAACGGCCCGTGCAAACAAAAATGCAGCGCGCAGATTGACGTTAAAGCTCGCATCCCAGTCATCAACCGGGAAATCGAGAAGAGAGCCGGAGATGCAGATACCCGCATTATTGACGAGAATATCCACCGCGCCCCACGCAGCGGTGACCTGCGCCACAACCTTTTCGCCCGCATCCACGGCACGAAGGTCAGCGGCGATTGTCATGCAATTGCGGCCGTTATTCTCAACGATTTTGCGCGTTTCCTCAAGGGCGGCCACATCCCGGCCAACCGCCACGATGTCGGCACCCGCCGCGCTCAACACGTCGCTGATCGTCTGGCCCAACCCTCTCGATGCGCCCGTGACCAATGCTTTCTTCCCGACAACCGAGAACCGCTCTGGAAGTGACCGCATGTGATTTTCCTTAACAAATTCTGAATTCATGCGCGGAATTTACAACTTATTGAGATTTTTGCAATTCTTTGTGACAAAATTACCAATGTGGCCTTCGTTTCGGCAACATCACGCCGGTTTTTCAACAGTATCTTATGGAGAAGTCTTCAAAGTCCGACGCAGCTTCTCAGCCATGATCCATGAATAAGCGCATTTTCTGATCCGGATAACGTGGTATAAAAAGTTTTTATATATCCACTCATCGCGATTACAACAGATTTTCAGCAAAGAAGACGCGCAGCCTCCAGGCTCTGTATCCGAATTATCCACACTCCCCGGACGAAGACCGTACCTTTTATCTTTTTTACACCTGACAATATTCATCATGATCACAAATATAAATTTATATAAATCAAGCGAGGATTTATTCCAGTCATGCTGTCGCGTCGATTTTTAAGATGATCGACATATTTATCGATCCCCAACCTTTACAGCTATCATCATCGGTCAAATGACGAATTCTACCTGACAACCGCAAATAAGTTTTTCGTCCCTCGCGGTGAGAATTTTCCCTCGCGACTCGCATGGTCATGTTCAGAGTGCGAGTCGCGGCGCCCGTACCGGGAGCGTGTGCAAATCAGACACTCATGAATCACATCGAAATGAAATGTGACACGTTTGGCGCCTCAGATGCGCCCTCGCGCAACCATCCATCCCAGAAAAAGACTGCCCATTGCGGAGATCACCACCCCGACCGGAATTTCCTGATCGGGAAGCACGATGCGGCCCATGACGTCTGACCCCACCGCCAGACCCGCCCCCAGCACACCGACGATGGGCGTCATTTCAGTGATCGTCATCCGCCCCAATCCGCGCACGAGATGCGGGACAATCAACCCGATAAACGGGATCGGCCCGGTTATGGCCACCACCGCGCCACATGACAAGGCGCAAAGGAGGATCGTCTGCACGCGCAATCGCGACGTGCACACCCCAAGACTACGCGCCACGTCGTCCCCCGCTTTCAGCGCCTCGAGGGGCAGGGCTTTAATTTTCAGGAAAAGAGTCAGGATCATGATGGCAGTCAGGGCGAATGGCAGAGTCTGCCAGTCCGCTGCGGAAAAACTCCCCATCGTCCAGAATAAGATTGATTGCGCCGTATTGCGGTCCCCCGCATAGACCAACAGATCCGCGCAAGTTGTGAAGAGAAATGAGATCGCCACACCGCCCAGAATGAGTCGGCCTGGTGCGGCGAAAGAGCGATGATTCAGTTGCGAAAAAAGAAGCGTCATCAGAAAGATCGTTGCCAGTCCGCCGCCGCAGATCGCCCCGGTAAAGGCCGTCATGGCGCCAAATTGGTCACCGAAAAACACGATCATGGCCATGGCGCCTGCCGATGCCCCGGATGACAGCCCGAATAGATACGGGTCAGCCAATCCATTCCGTGTGACGACCTGCAAAGCCATTCCCGCCCGAGCCATGACGATCCCCGCCGCGATCGCCAAAATTAAACGCGGGAAGCGCAACGTCCAGATGATCTGCGCGGCCACATCCTGTGAAAACGGCCCTGCGCGCAACGCCGCGTAAAGCGCGTGCGGGCCGAAATGCACCGGGCCGAGACTGATGCTGACAAGTGCGAGCGCACAGGCACCCAATCCGCTCAGCGAGAAGAGAAGAAAGCGCCTCACATTTTACGGTCCGGATGCAGAAACCGCGCGAGTGCTTCAATCGCATCGATATTGGCCGGCCCGGGGGTAAGGGCGTCATATGGCAGGGAGATATATCGATGATGTCTCACGCCCGGGCTCTGCTGCAAAAGCCGCAAATGGCGCACCCAGCGCGCCTTTTGGGAAACACCTTGTCCGTAATCGACGAAAATAATGGCTTCCGGCTGTCGCATCGCCACCCGTTCCCAGCTTGTGCGCCCCCAGTTTGTCGGGAGATCGTCGGCGATGTTGCGCCCGCCCGCGAGGGCAATTAATCGCGAGGCCAAAGCGTAACGCCCCGCCGTCAAAGGGGCGTCCGTGCCGGAGTCATATATAAAGACGGGCACGGCACGTCGCCCGATCATACGCGCCCGGACAGCCGCAACGCGGGCCTTCATGGAAGCGACCAGAGACGCCGCAGCCTCCCGCCTGTCAAAAATGCGGCCCAGGCGCAGCAGATCGCTGTAAAGCAAGGCTTCCAATGTGACGGGAAGATGCGGGTGATGCCATTGCCGCAGGCAGCTTTCCGAAAGAATAATGGCGGGGATGTGGTAGCGCGCCAATCGCTCCGGCGTCACGTCACCGCCTACATTCATGCCGTAATTCCAACCCGCCACGAAGAGATCGGCATGGGATGCGATGAGCGTTTCTAGGCTTGGATAACGCGGTGCGCGTTCCGGCACGTTCCCACGCAATTTGCGGAAAGAAGGCGTCTCTTTATTCCAGCCGGAAATGCCGGTCACGCCGCACATATCATTCTGAAGATGCAGGGCAAAACCCATTTCCGCAATGTTTACGTCGTGAAAGATCGCACAATGTGGCTTTCGCGGGATGACAATGTCTTCGCCGCAATTGGAGACGGTAAGCGGGTAGTGAGAAGGCGCCGCGTCCACCGCCCGCATCGACAGGAGAAGAGTCAGTGTCAGGAAGGCGGCACGCCAGCCTCTCATGGGTGCGGCGCGAAGAGATAGCCTCGCCTCCCATCATCACCAGTGATTTCCGTGGCAGTTAAACGGAACGTTGTCCTGAAATCGTCAGATTGGAATATCGTGTCAGGACTCGCATCCGCGATGAGAGCACCTTTATCAAAAAGCAACAGACGAGACGTGAATTCCGGCACGAGGGCGAGGTCGTGCAAAACGCATATGACGGTGATCGGCAGCTCCCGGAGCAGATGGAGGATTTTTATTCGCGACGCCACATCCAAATGGTTCGTCGGCTCATCCAGCAAAAGGATGCGGGGTTGTTGCGCAAGGCACCGCGCCAGCATGACTTTCTGACGTTCCCCACCCGATAGAGCGCCTAATTGACGATCAAGCAGGTCGGTGATGCCGCATGTGGCCGCTGCCGCCTGCATCAGGCCTTTGTGCCAACCCGGCACGGCCAGTCGCGCGAGGGAGATGTAATCCCTGGCCCGGAATGTCCGATCGGCCTCATCACTTTGTGGCAGGAAGGCCATCAGCCGCGCGATTTGCTGGCGGGGCATGTCCGACAGTTTCTGTCCGTCCATCGCAACCGAGATATGCGGGCTGCGATCCAGCCCGGCGAGCGCGCGCAGAAACGTCGTTTTGCCGGCACCGTTCGGACCGATCACCCCGATATGCGCGCCTTCCACTATTTCCGCCCGGAAAGGCTGAAGGACGGCCCGCGATTGACCATCCTGCGTGACGTTCACTTGAATGAGCGGCAATGTCAAAACCGTGCCTGCATATTGAAGGAAAAAGCCCTTGGCGTGCCGATAATGACTTCGGACGGGTAACTTGTATCCGCCCATTGCACAAAACGTTTATCGCCAAGATTATCGATGCGGCCATAGAGGCGGATATTTTTATAGACATCCCACGCCGCATAAATATTGACGAGGGCATAATCATTGAGGGTCAGCGTATTCGTGTAATTCCCTTTTCGGGCTGAGACATATTGCATCCCGGCCCCGAATTCGATTGGCAGATCTCTCGGATGCGACCAGACACCCCAGAGATTCGCCGTCATACCCGGCACGTCAGGCACTTGTTTAAAGGAGGCGTCGACGCCCGGCGATGGCTGGAAACCCGCACCGTAACGCGCATCTGTATAGGCAAGATTAGCGTCGAAGCGCCAATGCCGGTCAAGACGCAAATGCCCGGCCCACTCAATGCCGCGGGAGGTCTGCTCACCCGCATTGGCGATACTGTTCTGGCCGGTCGCCACGAGGATATTCGTGCGCATAATGTCGTAAAATGCGAGTGTCGTCTCAAGATGGCCATGAAATGACACGGCTTTCACACCAATTTCACCTTGGCGACTGTGAGATAAAGCGGTGAAGTTGTTGCGATTGGCGCGCAGGATATTGCCGTTGGGCGGGTCTTCACCTGTCGCGTAGACGCCATAGAGGCTGATGCGATCTGTAAGGTCGTAGACAAGACCGGCACGATAATTGAACGGATTGAAGGTGCGATTGAAACTTGAGTTCGGGTCGAAAGCACCGGATTGGCGGTAATTCTGCCGGTTCACTGTCAGCCAATCATAGCGGGCGCCAATGACGATGCGGAGTTTGGGAAGAACTGTCCAGACATCCTCCATGAAAATGGCGGCATCGGTGAGGGTCGCTGGCGACTTTGAATAGGGAAATTGCCCCGTAAACGGGCCGAACGCGCCCGCATTTGTCTGATCAATACCGACACTATCCGTATAGGGTGTCGGCGACGCCCCCGCATTGCGGATAAAGCGCAGATAATAAGCGTCTCCACCCAGCACAAAGCGATTAGGGCGGGAAAAAATGCGGTTTTTATAAGTCAGGTTCAGCGTATCACCGACTTGATGTTGGTTTTGATAAACATAAAATCGATCTCGCCCGATCCGCCCCGGCGTGATCGGCTGCCCCGCATCGTTGGTTATCCCGTTCGCGGCGACGTAACTGTAATTTTCCGCATTTTCCCAGCGCCGCTTTGCATAATAAAAATAGGCGTTATTATGGAATGCGAGGGCGTGGTTGGGCTGCCATATCATATGCAGGGTCGGCATGGCGCTTACAGAATCCGCGACCGGGTTGCGGATATTGTAATTCTTCCACAACATGCCGCGTGTAACACCTAACCCATTGGCGCTATGCAATAATCCCCCCACGCGATGACCGGTGACGGAGAGCGGCACAAGCGGCGCGCCATAATAAGTGGAGAGTTTATCCGAGAGATAATCCACGCCCAGCCGCGCCCGGAATTTGTCCGAGGGCGCCCATAAAATCGAAGCGGTCAGATCATTACTATGTGGCGTCGCGCCTTCAACATATCCGTCTGACGAAGTGCGGCTGAAATCAATGCGCGCCGCCAGGTTTTTTGCGATGGGCGATGAGACGCCGATCCCGGCATTGACCGAGTTGAAACTGCCATATCCCGCTTCAAGATTGATTTTTCGCTTTGTCAGATCAGGCTTGCGCGTCACCATATCAATTGTGCCGCCTATCGAACCCTGACCATACAGCATGGAGGCCGGTCCCTGCATGACCTGCATGGAATCGAGATTGAAGCTGTTGAACGGACGCGTCACCATCGTCGACGGACCAAGATAAATGCCGTCACGGAGAACGTTGATCTGATTGGACAGAAAGCCGCGCACCACGAACTGACTGGGGTTACCCGGCGCGCCGCCCCATGTCACACCCGGGGCCGCCGCCGCGGCGTCAGTCGACTTCACATATCCGCGCGACGCCATCAGATCATGACTGACGACGTCAATCGTCGCCGGATTATGTTGAAGACTTAACCCAAGACGACCCCCGATTTCAGATTGCCGGGCAAGAGCATCCGTGCGCGCTTTGACTTTGATATGTTCATGCCCCCCGCAGACCCACCCCGAATCCCCCTTTGACGGGGCGGCGGGGCAGGATGCGCTGCCGCATGGTGCGCTATCCGCCGATTTCGCGTTTCCTCTCATGATCTCGGCGCGCGGTGCAGGACATTCCCCCAGGGTGGCGGCGCGGGCGCCATCCTCAAAGCCGCATATGGCCGCGACGCTGAAAACGCTGCGTAACAGAAATTGAGGGAAATCAGGGCCCGGCTTAATCCGGCATATTTTTGCAAATTTCATGTCACTCGCCAGGGTTTGACGGTCAATGTGCGGTCCCGCCCCTCAGACACGCACGATCAGGCGAATTAACGTTATACAGTTTCAAAACTTCAGCAAGGGAGGTTAAGGAAGAATTTCCCGTGCCTTTTCTTTTTCAGCAAAATTGCCGTTAAGATTGTTGCGCCAAAGTCGCAAAAATCATGTCTGCCGCGCCGCATTTAACTCAAACCCGCGGAAAACCGTGCCTCATACGTCACAATGTTAATGGCAAAATGCAACGAGTGACTTTGTCAACTGTTTTCCCTCCGGTCATTCATCACCAGGAGCAGTAGTGTGCGCAATGCCATCCCGTTCGATCCCGGGCTTGAACACAAGTCAGATGATGAGGAAAAAACACAGGAAGGCCTGTTATCCACCATCGTCAAAATCGAAAAACTTGTTTTCAGAAAGCGCGCCCGTGCGGGTCGCGGCATTCACGTTAAAAGCATCGGTTTGCTGCGCGGCATCCTGACCGTCCATGATGATCTCCCTCGGGAGCTGGCGCAAGGTCTCTTCTCCAAACCGGGTTCTTACGAGGCGACGATACGGCTCTCCACAATTCCCGGTGACCCGCTGCCTGACACCGTGTCCGTCCCGCGCGGATTTGCCGTCAAAATTGCGGGTGTGAAGGGCAAGCTCCTGCCTGAAGCCAAAAACCACCAGGTGCAGGATTTTCTCTTCGCGACGGGGCGCGCCTTTTCAGCCCCTTCACCCAGAAAGTTCCTCCATTCTCTCCGGCTGCTTGCCCTGACGACAGAGCGCATGTTGTGGATGAAGACGACCATGTCGCGCGTCTTTCGGCCGATCCAGAAGATCGCAACCCGGTTCGGCCACCCTGTCACGCCGCTCGATGTCTTAGGCGGGCATGTGCCGACCCACCCTCTGGGGGAGTGTTTTTTCACGCAGGCGCCGATACGCTTTGGTCGTTACGTCGCGAAACTGGGTATTTTCCCGGAATCTGAAAATTTCCAGGCCCTCTCCAAAAAAATGCTGAACATTGATTCCGATCCGGATGCGCTGCGAAACGCCGTCGCGGAGGTCATGCGTCGAGAGGGTGGAAGCTGGACGCTTCGTGCGCAATTGCGGCGGGATGAGGAAATGAATCCCATTGAGGATGCGTCGATCATTTGGCCAGAGGAAAATAATCCCTACCTCGTCGTGGCGACGCTTGCCGTTCCCCCTCAGGAAGGCTGGTCGGAGGAGCTGTCCCGTGCCATTGATGACGCCCTCTCTTTCGCCCCCTGGCATGGGCTGATTGACCACCAGCCGCTCGGCGCGGTCATGCGGGCGAGACGGCGCGTCTACACGCGGGCCGCAGCATCCCGCAGCGCGATGAATCAACGTCGCGTCTATATCTTCCCGCCCTGGATGCCGGAGCCGAAAAAGCCCCGCAAAGCCGCCGCAAAGCCGAAAAAAGCGCCTGACGCGACGGTGAAAACGGCAGAGAATGCGGGGAAGAAGGAAAATCCGGCGAAGAAAAAAGCGGCGTCTGCGACCAAAACCCCGGCGAAAGCCGCGCCCGTAAAAACAGTGAAAGCCCCCACCAAAACAGCAAGCGCCCGGAAGAAGAGCACGGTGAGACCCGCCACGAAAACACCGGTCAAGGCAGTCACGAAATCGCCATCGAAAGCGACCCGCAAAACGCCGACACCCGCGCCACGCCCGCGCAGCCCGGCAAAATCGGCGCCTGACAAACGCGCCAAAGCGCGTGCCAGACATGATTAGCGCGATGGCCCCGCTCCGCCCTCCGCCGGCGTGCCCTCTCCATATTCTCAACGTTGTCGACGCGCGCGTCCGCCCGTAACGCGTTGGAGGAGACGAGATGAAAACACGCGACGGCGCGCGCGTTGCGCCGCTCGGTATGGGTACATGGTCCCTGGGTGACTCCAAAGTGACGCATAAGGAGGAGGTCACCTGCCTTCATGAGGGGTTGGATGCAGGTCTGACCATGATCGATACCGCCGAGATTTACGGCAATGGGCGGTCCGAAACGCTGGTTGGTGATGTCATGGCGGTGCGGCGGCAGGATGCGTTTCTCGTCAGTAAAATCATGCCGAATCATGCGACGTTTGAAGGGACACAACGCCATTGCCGCGCTTCCCTGGAGCGCTTGAAGACGGATTACCTTGATCTCTATCTGCTTCACTGGCGCGGACATATCCCGTTGCACGAAACAATCGAGGCGATGGAGAAACTCAAGTCGGACGGGCTGATCCGCCATTGGGGCGTCTCTAATTTCGATGTCGAGGATATGGAGGAAGTCGTGGCGCTGACACCGCATTGCGCCTGCAACCAGGTCCTCTACAACCTCCGTAACCGCGGGACGGAGTTTGAGCTTTTATCGAAGCTGGAGGCGCATCGCATCAAAGCAGTTGCCTGTTCCCCCTCGGGCATGATGGCTCGCTGCTTCAACATCCCATATGCCAGACCATCGCTCAGGAGTATCAGACACCGGCAGGGCCGGCCACGTCAGCGCAGATCGCTTTGGCCTGGGTTTTACGGCAGGAAAATCTGGTCGCGATCCCGCGCACGTCCTCGCGTGAGCATATGCGGGAGAATGTCCTCGCCAGCGATATTCATCTTTCATCGTCATCATTGGCGGCGCTCGACGCGGTATTCGCGCCGCCAAAACAGAAACGGTCCCTGGAGATGATCTGAAAGCCCCTCCCGTTATCGGGCCAAGTTGAATCCGGTGTTCATCTCATGCAGTAAGATGGGACACCCTGGCTAAGCTCGAAAGGTATCAACGACGATCGTGACAAGTATCGCTGATATTTTGCGTGGTGCCCTCCTCCTCGTCACGCTTCTGGGTGTCGTCAGGACAAGTCACATGCCGACCCTCGCGCGGCGTGGACCGATCATCATCTCGATATTACAGCTCTTTCTGACCCTTATCTATGTGCTGGTGGCCGACGCCGGGCCCCAGGCCCGAACGACAATCCTGCCCGCATGCTGGGCGCTCTTCTGGATATTATCGACCCTTGAGGAAAGCGCGATCGCCGGGCGGCTCGGTCAGCTTGCCGGACTCGCGATGCTTTTCAGTCGCCAACCGGTGGAGATGGTGTTTTTCGCGGGCGCCACCTACCTTCTTACCGCGCCGACAGAAAAGCTGCGGCGTTTCTCTCCGCGCACCATCTGCGTTGTCGGCGCGCTTCTCGTCGCCTCTCATCCCCTGACGACGATCCTGCCGAACGCTGTCGCCATCGGCGCGGCCCTGGCCGCCCTGGCCGGTTTTTCGGCTGCGCCCGTCATGGGCTTTGCCCTGTGCGTCCATCTTCTTCCGGCGGACCTCTCCGCGCCCTGGGTGCCTCTTCTTTTCATCGCCGCCGCCATTTTTCTGGTAACGGACCGACAGCGTAACGGCATCCGCACATGGCCGCTTCTGATGCTGGGACTGACACTCATGGCCCGTCATGATCACCTTGACACGGTCGCGATCAATGCATCGCGCGCTTTTCTGATGGCGATGATCATTCTGCCCGTCAGCACTGCCCGCCGAACAATGCCATCCTCCTTGCTGACATTGCCTATTCCCCCTCTGCCAATGTTTATCGCCGCTTCCTACGCGGCTCTGGCTTTCAGCCTTTATGCTATGACGATGCCATCGGCCGCGTTGTTACTGGTTTTGCCGATATTCATCCTCGGGCTCATCCTTGCCCACCTCCTCATTCTACCCCTGACCGCACCACCACAGTCGGACGCATCCAGGGAAGAAAATTTCTTTCCACGCGCCATCTGTCTGATTGCCATTCTGATACCGGGCGCCTGTT
The DNA here is from genome assembly GCF_036452135.1 of Sorlinia euscelidii. Lineage (NCBI taxonomy): Bacteria > Pseudomonadati > Pseudomonadota > Alphaproteobacteria > Acetobacterales > Acetobacteraceae > Sorlinia > Sorlinia euscelidii. Next base: position 142,953 of record NZ_JAWJZZ010000002.1, read on the forward strand.
TGGGGCTCGTCGGGGGGCGTTACCCGTTCCGGCGAGCCCCCTCAGCAACCACGCCCTCATGGCGCGACTATTCGGGATAGACTTCGGTGGGAGATTCATCTGGTGGACGCCGATAATCCTGGGCTTTCTCTTCGTGATCCTGCTGCTGCGCCAGATCGTCAGACACGTCCAGCTCAATAGTGAAGCACGAATATTAGTTGAAAATGAGCGTTTTACAGGCGATTTCCGATATCATTTCAAGACAAATAGGAATTTACTTCGGTCTATTTTACAGTACCGCAGATTTTTTCGTTCCATTGCAATAGATTCAGCTTATTTTATAAATAAAAGGGTAGCACAAGGCGATTATCTGGTTAAAATCGTCTTTTCTCTCGTCTTATTGGGGCTCATGTTTGTCGGCTTCCGGGGGCATTTTCATGGCCGTAGGCATTTGGATCACGGTCCAGATCGGTGCTTTGATTTGCGTCAGCTGGCTGTGCGCGCCCGTTTTCTACGATATCTTCCGCGTCATGAGCCGGGTCCTTGCCGGCCGTCATCCTTTCGGCGATGAGTGTCGATGGCATCAGATTGCCCGCAACTGGCGCCATCAGGGTCACATCTCCCTTCCGCCCCTTCTCGCTATTTTCTCTAACAGTCTGGCCGTCGCCATCCTGCCTTTTTTCACTCTTAGACATGCCTTTCCCGCGATTGGCGTGCCCATGACGGCGGGGCTCCTATTGTGCGCGGCCCTCCTCCCGACCTGGTATGTCGCGACGCAGCGCGGGCCGGGTGCGCCGCCCATCAAGCAGGCGGAAGCGCAATTCCTCTCATCTGTGCGTTTCGTCGTTATCATCCTGCCTCTCCTCGCTATTACGGGATTGATCATCGCCATCGGTTTCCCTTATCCGACCGATCCCGGTGACCACGCACTTACCCACCCTGACGGATTTGACACCCCCCTCGCCGGAAGCGTTTTCTGCCTCGGCTGGGTGTTGATCATGTCCATGATTGACGGCCCGGTGCCGCCTGATACGCAGGACCTCCTGCTGCATGCACAGCCGGGCCGGGACCGCGCTATATTCAAATTCAGCCACGACCTTAATCGCTTCGGCTGGTGCCTCCTGGCGTCGAACCTTATTTATCCGTCGGGCTTCTGCATGATGCAGAGCAATTTCATGACAGCTATGACCGCGCTTATCCTGCGACCTCTCGCAGGCGTTTGTGCGGTTATCACGATCATGGCAATCTGGCGGGTTATCAATCACAAGCCCCGTTTATGGCCGCGCATTGCGCTCATCTGTGTCGCCATGCTGACGATTTTATCGGGGAGAATGTTGCGATGATGCCGGTCTTCAGCCTCCTGATTGCTGCCGCGATCCTTGGCGTGGGTGGCGGGTACCCTATCCTCATCCTGAACGCCTTTCTCAGTGCCAGCCTTGCTGTTATCTTCCGGACAAATCAGCTCGGCGTCACGACCGGCATTCTCATCCTCGTGCTGAATATCGCCACGGCCATTTTTCTGCGCGCTGCCGCATATCATTATGCCGCGACAGGGAGCGGGAACCGTGATGGAGTCCGACGTTTCCTGGCGCGCGCCGGTGCCGTGGGCCTCGCCTTTCCCCTCGCCATGCAGTGCCCGATCTTCACGCCGTCGGGCGTCGCACTGATGATGATCATCAGTGGCATCGTCAGCGTCATTCTGACGGAAGCATTCGCCGCGTTTGTCGGGCTCTTCTGCGCAATGAACGGCCTGCTTCTTCTCTCTGCGCTCACGGCGCATGCTGCGTTCGTTTACGTCGCTCTCAGTGTCTGGTGCGGCCTTTTCATCATCGCGCGTCTCTCATTACCGAACATCAATTGGCCGCCTTTGGAAGGAGGTTACCGTGATTGACGCGCCATTCCTCTTTATCGTGAAAGCCTGGCCGGTCTTTGCCGCGATCACCATGGTGCTCGTCCCGCGTGGCAAGCAACGTTCCTTCGGCCTGGCATTTGCCGCGATCGGCTTTGCTCTCGCGTCGATGAGCGCGATCTTTCTTCTCCCCGTTCCGCCTGTCCCGCGTATCCTGTTTTGCGCGGCCTCATTCCTCCCACTCCTGACTTTACTCAGCGACGCCGGTATGCGCCGGATTGCACCGCTTTTTCTGATAAGCAGCGTCGCCAGCCTGAGCTGCCTGGCCGCGGACAGGCTCTCAAATGTCGTCGGCGTCATCTTCATGACGTTCGCGCTGATCATCGTCATACTTCGCAGCGCGACACATGTGCGGCCCGTCCTGGGCTGGACCCACGTCTTTGTCGGCGCCTGCATCGTGCTGCTGACAGGCGCCACCCTCTCCGGCATGATGTGGCCTGAAGCGCCTCACCCCGCTCATATCGGTGAAATCCTGATGGCCGCCGGATTTTCAGTGCTGCTTGCGGGGTTCAGACAATCGCGCGAGACGTCCACCGAATCCGCATTGGTGACAATGCTGCGGTGCGGCATCGTCCTGACCGCCATATCGGGACTGCTGAAAATCCACGAAATTATCGCGGTGCAGGAAGTTGTGATCGCCGTCAGCCTCATCGCCGCGACATTTTTATTTCTTCAAGGTTGCGCCACGATTAATCTTTGCGGGTGCTTCGTCGCATTATCCGCCGTCATGCCGCATCTCGGCGCGCCGATGATCGTGTTTATCCTGGCACTATGCCTTGCGGAAAGCATCAACCCCTCCGCTCATATGGATCGTTGGATGGAGTCCCTCCTCCCGCCTTCACCCTTACTCCCGGCGGTTCTTGCCCTCTTCTGGGCGATGAACACGATTTCACGCGCTTTCGGCGCCGCGCTTCTGGTCATCATTCTCGGCCAGTTTATGTTGCGACGCCCGATCTGGCCGCCCACCATCGCGTGGCAGACGCGCGTCAATCTTTGGCTGCTGCTTGCCCTCGGGCTGATAAGCCCCGTTTTCGTCGCGCATAACCCGTTCCTGAACGGGGTCGGACCATGACCATGCCGAATTTGGGGACGCGCGCGGCCGCGCCATCATTTCATCGACATCTGACGGAACAGCAATGGCGTGAACAGGCAGCGGCGCCTTCCGGAAATTTTATCGGTCTCTGGTGTGACGATGATAATGCCTATCACCTTTGCTGGGATCGACAGTCGCCCGTTTTGTACAGCACGCCGCTCATTGATCGGCGTTATTTCGGCCTGTCCCACGCCACGCGCGCCGCCAGCCTGGCAGAACGCGTGGCGTTGGAACTCTGGGGCGCGATGCCGTTGGACGCGCTGAGTGACGAACCGCTTCTGGACCATGAAAAGTGGCTCAGCGTCTGGCCGCTTTCCCGGCGCGCCTTGCCTTCAGCCGCCTCCTCCGCCCTCCTCACGCGCGATCCCCTTTTTACCGCCACATCGCGGCCCGGCCTCCTCAGGAAAAGCCACTCCGGCCTGAGAGTGGGCAGGTCTCACCGGGGCCTGCACAAACGCCTCCTGGAAAAATCGATTACGGAGGCGCTTCAGATGGTGGGCAGATTGGCATCGGGTGAAACTGTCAGCGCGCCATTAGTGATGGCTCAGGCGCTGGAAGCCTGTCACGGGATTGGAATTTCGCCACGCGACCGCGATGGGCGCTTGATCCTCGCGGAGGTCGAACGTCTCCGCGTCCACTTCGAGTCGATCATCGCCGTGGCGCGCCTCACCGGGCAGGAGCTTCTGGAAACACATGCAGCACTGATTTTGAGAAAATGCGAACAGGCCTGTGCGGAACATGCAGGTGGGCATCACATGATGGGCTGCATCATGCTGGGCGGCATGTCACCGGCAATCGACGCGACGGCTTTGGCGAAGGCGATCATCTCAACCCTTCCCGCGCGTCTTCCCTTGCTCGTCAAACTCATTTCCCACGCGGAGACGGTGTTGACGCGCCGTGCCACTGTGCCGCGTCATCGGGCAGAGGCTCACCTTCTTCGCGGCGTTAATGGGAGGGCCTCGGGTTATAAGGGGGACCTCCGCCTTATGCGACGTGACCCTCGTTTTACCATCAAGCTGGATGCATTGAGTCTCAAAGGCGATGCTTATGCGCGACTGTGGAACCGCTACCACGAAATCACGGAGTCTCTGGCCTATCTGACCGCGATCCATGACCACGATACGCATGAAATCGACATTGCCCGACCGGTCGTTTATGAAGCGCATGAAGCCACCAGCTTTATTGAAGGCGCGCGCGGGGAAAGCTGGTGCTGGGTGAAGTGTCAGGACGAACGCCTGACCCATTTCCACCTTCAGACAGGCAGTTTCAACACACTTCCCGTGCTTCTGGAACTTTGCCTTGCCGGAGAGGATGAGCAATTTCTGGAAGCTTCATTTGCCTATTCCCCCGCAGGCGCGGAGCTCTGACATCCGTAAATTCGCGCGAATCGTCTGTTTTTCAGGTGCCACACCATGTGGTGTGGACTTCTTCCTCCCGTGTTGGCGGCGCCTCAAAAATCGCGTTCTGAAGATAAGGATGGGTCACAGCGTCAAAAAGCTGATGAAACGGCTTCAGGTCACCGCCCTCCGCCGCGACAATAACTTTTTCAACCTGATGATTTCGCGGGATCACGGCGGGATTATGTTGTGACATGATGTCCACCGCCATTTTGAACCCACCCGGTCGATGCGTCACCCGAGCTGCCCATTTTTCGGCCCAATCCTTGTAAGCACGCGGGTTACGTAAGGCAATCTCACCCCCGACATCCGCGACCCGATCCGGCAGCGTGCGGAAAAACCGCGTATAATCCATCGATTCCGCTGTCAAAATGTTCAGACAGCCATCAATGACCGCGTTGTCTTCCGTATTACCCCCGGGCAATCCCAGTTTCTGCGCCATGAGGCCACGGTAGCGACGTTGAAAACGAGATGTAAAATCGTCAATGATGTCGCGCATCGGTGCGATGGCATCATCATCCTCTGAGAAAAGTAGCGACTCAGCGAAACGCGCCAGATTCCAGCGCGCGACATCCGCCTGGCGATTGAAGCCATAGCGCCCCCGCACATCGATCCCGCTGAACACTTTGTCGGGCACATAACTGTCCAGGAAGGCGAACGGCCCGTAATCGATTGTCTCCCCCGCGATCGACATATTATCGGTGTTCATGACACCATGGATGAAGCCAAGGCTCATCCAATGCGCGATCAGATCCGCCTGCGCATCCGCGACGGCGTCGAATAAGGAGACGCGCAACGCATCAATATCAGGGTTTTCATCACCGGCAACGGTGTCCCGATCGGCATAGAGCTTTGTTGCGGCAAAAAGAACCATTGCCCGGAGGGCGGTCACATCGCCGCGGCACGCCGCATATTGAAAGGACCCCACCCGCAAATAAGAGCGACTCACCCGCGTCAGGATAGCGCCTGGCAAGGCGCGTTCCCGCAACACGTCCTCCCCTGTGGCGACCGCCGCCAGGGCGCGCGTCGTTTTGACACCGATGGCATGCATGGCTTCGCTCAAAAGATATTCTCGCAAAACCGGCCCGATCGCGGCGCGCCCATCGCCTTGGCGGGAAAAAACCGTCCTTCCCGCGCCCTTTAGTTGCACATCAAAGGATGTTCCCTCACAGTCCTGCACCGTGCCGAGAAGCATCGCGCGCCCATCTCCCAGACTGGGCACAAACTGCCCGAACTGGTGCCCGGCATAGGCCTGTGCACCTGGGAGAACGCCCGCCGGCATATGGCATCCTGCAAGCATGGCCACGCCTTCCGTTGAAGCAAGCCAGGTCGCATTAAACCCGAGCCGCCCCGCCAGCGCTTCGTTCACGGAGAGGAGAGTCGGTTTCGAAACGGGAGACAGAGTTACGTCTCTCCACAGCGATTCAGGCCATTTCCGATAGGATGGCGCCAGCATATTTCCTCCGTTTGATAGGATGACTCAACCCGGCACAGCGCCTTTCTGCCGAGAAATATGATGAGTTTCCTGCAACTTCAATAGTTTACTTCTGCGTTCTGAATTGCGATAAAGACTCATGTAATTCCGCCATATTACAGGCTTTAAGCGCCCCCGGGAGCAAACTGAACCTTTATTTTTGGGACGTCATTCGGCAAAAGACAATCATGTCAGCGCATTCAATTCTTTATCGGCGCATTTTCAGCAATGTCAGTTTTCTGACAATTGGGCGCGTGGCCAACGCAATATGCAGTTTCGCCTATATTTCGTTGGCGATCCGTGCGTTGGGACTGCGCGATTTCGGCATACTCATCCTGATTCATTCGCTTGCAACGACGGCTTCAACCATCACGCGGCTGCAATCGTGGCAGACGATGATCCATTTTGGCGATGCGCCTTTCAAGACGGGCGATGAAGGTCTGTTGAAACAGATTATCGGGTTCTGTGTCCGGCTTGATCTCCTCTCTGCGCTGGCGGCTATTATTTTCGGGCTGATCAGTGTCATTTTCTACAGTTTCACGTCAGGTTGGTCATCGCAGGAGCGTTTGCTCGCCTTTGCCTATCTGATTGTCTGCCCTTTCAAATATACGGGCTGGGCGCAGGGCGTCCTGCGCCTGACAGGACGATTCGCTCTTGTGCCCGTAACCGATTCGGCGACGGCATTATTCCGCACATTCGGCGCGGCGATTGGTTTCTTCGCGCATATGACTCTGCAGTTTTTTGTCGCTGTCTGGGGTGGAACGGTGTTGCTGGATTATGCGCTCTTCATATTTTTCGCGATCCGCACTTTGCGGAAAGATGCCCATATCCGCCTCGACTGGCAAAGCACCTTGCTGAACTGGAAGTGGCGGCTGGAGGGCATGTGGGCCTTCACGCGCTCGACCAGCCTCAATCAAACGCTCAGCCTCGTCGCCGGCAATGTCAGCACTCTGATCGTCGGGAATCTTCTTGGCCCGGCGGAGGCCGCGATCTTCCGCATCTGCCGCCAGATCGCCGACGGGATCGTAACCCCGGCGCAACTCCTCTCACCCGTTCTTTATCCGGAACTGACGCGTCTGCGCGCGGAAAGAAACTGGAAGGGCCTGGCCCGCGTCACCTGGAAGATTTTCGCCATTCTCTGCGCGGTCTCCGTCGCGTTGCTGATTGTTTCCGCTCTGGCGGGGGGGAAGATATTTGCTTTGATGCTGCATTTGCACGTCAAGGGAAGCACCCATTATATATCGATCATGCTCGTGGCCGCGGCGTTCAGCCTGCTGATCGTCCCGCTGGAGCCGATGCTGATTGTCATGGGGCACGTGTCGCGTCTGGTGCGTGCGCGCTCTATCCTGCTTCTTCTCTATTTCCCGATATTGGTGGTGCTGACGCGCAGGTTCTCGCTCACCGGCGCGTGTTACACGGCAGCCATCTGCAATTTCGCCGTGCTGATTTACTGGGTCTGGAGTGCGCGACGATGTACGCGCCGGGCCATAAAAGGCCGGACGCACGCCCAGCCGACGCCATCGTGATTCAGGCGTTTCGGCTGCGTTGCGCCGCACGGTTTCGGAGGGCGCGACGGGCTTCGATGATGAGCAGATTGGGCGAGAGCGTGCGTTTTTTGACGTCAAAAAAAGTCAGGTCGCCACAGGCGGAGAGTGTGTGGAGCCCTTCAAGATAAGGCGCGAAATCGGGAGCTGGATTGAGACGCGGCCCGCAGGAGAGCTTGACGGAAGCGGGGCTTAAACTGTCAAACCATAAGGGCCGGATGCCACGCCCGTAACCCCCTACGCAATCCTGAACCGGCAGCATCACCTGGCCATCAATCTCGACCGCCATTCCGCCCGGTCGGGCACTGGCGTGATCGACCCGTATCGGGTTGCCGGCATGGCGCGTCCAGTGCCCTGTCAGGCGATTTGCATAGGCGCAATGCAATGCATTGACCCCGTTTTGCACAGCGTGAAGCGGCGTGTAAAACAGCCACCACATGCCGTGGAAATTCAGCATCGTTGCGTCAATGGCAACGTCCTCACCGAGCGCGATATCGCATGTTGCCTCCCACTCATCCGGGAAGGTCCGGGCGCGGTAAAGTGTCAGTTTACCGGATTGGAAGGCCTCCGGCAGCATCCAGATCTCTCCATCTGACGCGAAAACCTGCGGGTAGGATAAGTGCCAGGGCTTTTCGAGGACAATACGCGACTCGATGACGCGCCCCTTCGCATCAAGTGCCGCCCACTCAATGCGCCCATGGCGGTCCCGGTAATCAAACACTTCACTGAAAAGATGCAGGCTGTCCCCCAGCCGCAAGCCGAATGGATCGGCCCGAAACTGGTAGGAACGGGGCATGTCGGGAAGCCAGGTGACATCGAACCCGGAGAAACCGCCCATCGTCACAATGTCATCGACCGGCGCAAAGCAAAGTCCGGTGCGCCAGATATCTTTTTTGATCGCCATGTTTAACCCGGTCCCTTCATGACTTGCCGATGGCCCACCCCGAAGCGCTCAATGGTGCGACCGGGGTCATGTCGAGGCAGATCGGCCAATCCGGCCGCGTCGCCTCACTTTGGATCGATATGATAAACGCAGTGGGCGATATTTTGCTGCACACGTGCCGAAATCAAGATTTGGGAGGCATCGGCCCCCGCCGCGCGCATGACTGTCAGTAAGGATCGTAATGTCGTGTCACTGGCATGGCCTAACTGATCAGCCTGCCCCTTCAGATCAATGGGCGCCGGGCAGGTGGCCTGCACCACGAAGAGAAGCTGCGCGTTACGCGCCAAGGCAAATTTGACGGATTTTGTGACGACCGGCGCCCAATCATCCTCAGGCGTATCATCGGAGAATTTGATGAAGGGTGCTGGCGCGGGCTGGATGATGACAGGCTTGCGCGGTGGTTCAGGGCGGCGACCCGCATGGGCGTCAAACCATCGTTGCCCTGGAGGTGCGCAACTGCTCAGAAGGATGAGCATCCCGCAAGTGACCGGTGCGGCGCGCATGATATAGGCGACGCAGGATGACACATCGACCAGCCAATTCCGCCTTGGGGCAAGATTTTTATCCATCATGAGAAATGTGCGGTGATTTCCGAAGATCGGCAAGCAGAAACCTGCAGACTGAACGGTTTTTTCACAATTTGATGCTTTTCAACAGCCCCACCTCTTAACACAGCGTGGGAAAATGTTAGGTTAGGGCGGCAAAACAGAGTTTGTGAGGCTGGAGGATATCATGGCGACAAAGATCGCTATAAATGGTTTTGGACGTATTGGGCGGCTTGTTCTTCGTAGTATTATTGAAAGTGGCCGCACCGATGTCGTCCCCGTTGCGATCAACGATCTCGGCAGTGTGGCGGAGAATGCCCATCTGCTCGCCTATGACAGCGTCCATGGACGGCTCCCCGCTGATGTGAGGGCGGAGGGCGACAAGCTGATCATCTCCGCGAATGGTCGGCAGTGGGACCCTATCCATGTATCGGCTGAGCGTGACCCGACAGCCGTGCCATTTAAAGGCGTGGATGTGGCGATGGAATGCACCGGGCTTTTCACTTCCAAGGAAAAAGCTTCGGCCCTTCTGAAGGCCGGTGCGCGTAAGGTCATTATTTCCGCCCCCGGGACGGACGTTGATGCGACGATCGTTTATGGCGTTAATAATGCCATGCTCACGCCGGATATGACCGTGATTTCCAACGCTTCCTGCACGACGAACTGCCTCGCGCCGGTTGCTAAAATCCTGGATGAGACGATTGGCATCACATGTGGTTATATGGTGACCATTCACTCCTTTACGGGTGATCAGCGCACGGTCGATACGCATCATCGTGACCCCCGTCGCGCGCGCGCGGCCTCCCTCAACATGATCCCGACCTCAACCGGCGCCGCGAAGGCGATCGGCCTCGTCCTGCCCCATCTGAAGGGACGGCTGGATGGCACATCAATCCGTGTGCCTACGCCGAACGTTTCAGTTGTATCGCTGGATATCGTGCCGACACGCACGCCAGCTTCGGTGCAGGAGATCAATGACGCGATGCGAAAGGCGTCCGAGGGGCCTCTCAAAGGCATTCTGGCCTATAATGAGGCACCACTCGTCAGTGGTGACTTCAATCATAGTCCAGCCTCTTCAACCTTCGATGCAACGCAGACATCATTGGTGGATGGCGGCAAAATGGTGCGCGTCTGCGCATGGTATGACAATGAGTGGGGCTTCTCAAACCGTATGTCGGACACAGCCGCACTTTTCGCGAGCCTGTAAGGGAAGGTAGAGCAATGGGCACGTTACGTACGCTGAATCATCTTTCACCGGAGGGCAAGCGCGTGCTGCTGCGCGCTGACCTCAACGTGCCCGTTCGCGACGGTCAGGTCACGGACACGACGCGCATTGACCGCCTTCTACCCACGATCGATGAATTGGCCCGCAAAGGGGCGCGTGTCATCGTGCTGAGCCATTTTGATCGGCCCAAGGGTAAGGTCGTGCCGCATATGTCCCTCGGGCCGATTGCGGAAATTATTTCCGCGCGCCTGAAACGTGACGTGCATTTTGTGCCCAACTGCATTGGCCCGGAGGTGGAACAGGCGGTTGCCCGGCTGAAGGATACGGAAGTCCTTCTACTGGAAAATACCCGTTTCTATGAAGGGGAAGAGGCAAACGACCCGGAATTCTCCGCCATGCTGGCGAGGCTGGGCGATGTTTTCGTCAATGACGCCTTCTCCGCCGCACATCGCGCCCATGCCTCGACAGAGGGTGTTGCCCGCCATCTGCCCTCTTTCGCGGGTCGCCTGATGGAAGCGGAACTCAGCGCACTTTCCACCGCGCTCGAAAATCCGGACCGGCCTGTTGGCGCCCTGATCGGCGGCGCAAAAATCTCTACGAAGCTTGATCTGATCGGCAATCTGCTTGAAAAAGTTGATGTGCTGTTCATTGGCGGGGCGATGGCCAACACGTTCCTCGCCGCGCAGGGTGTCGCGATCGGGAAATCGCTTCAGGAAGCCGATATGCATGAGACGGCGCGCGATATCCTGACCAAGGCGCGTGAAAATAACTGCGAGGTTGTCCTCCCCGTCGATGTCGTTATCGCGGAGAAATTCGAGAAAAACGCGCCGTCAAGCGTTTGTAAGACGAGCGACATCCCTGGTGATAAAATGGTTCTCGATGCAGGGCCTGAAACCATCTCCCTCATTACAGCCAAATTAAAAGACCTGAAGACGCTTGTCTGGAATGGCCCGCTTGGCGCGTTCGAAATCGCGCCTTTCGACAAGGCAACGGTCGCTGTCGCGCAGGAAGCCGCCGCCTTGACGAAATCAGGCGAATTGAAAACGATTGCCGGGGGGGGCGATACCGTCTCAGCGCTTCGTCATGCCGGGGTCGTGCATGATATGACCTATGTCTCGACGGCAGGCGGCGCTTTTCTGGAGTGGCTCGAGGGCAAACTCCTTCCCGGGATCACGATTTTGACGGACGCCGCCCAGCACGTCATCCCGCTTTAAAGCGTCAGGTCGGCGAAACGGGGTCTTCATTCCATTTTCGCCAAGGCCTTTCGGCGCGGATCAGCATTGCCTTTTCAGCAATTTGCTGCCGGCATACGCTGCGCCCCTTTCAAATGTAATGTTCGGAGAGGGGTGCGAAGCCGTTGAAACCTTGAGATGAATAGGTCGAAACATAAGCGCCCGCGGCGAGAAGCGCCACGCGGTCGCCTTCTTTCAAATCTGACGGCAGCGACACTTTATTTTTCTGGTAGATTATATCCACCCCATCACAGGTAGGCCCGGCAAGGACAAAAGGACGTTGCGGCGCCTGCTGCCGGAGGGACACAATGTCGTAGCGGATGGCCTCATCCTCCGTTTCCGCCAAGCCGCCGAAACGCCCGATATCAAGATAGAGCCAATGCCCTTCCTGCCCCGGAAGCTCCCGCCGCGCATTCAGCACCACCTCACTACATACGATCCCGGCTTCAGCAACAAGGTAACGGCCAGGCTCTGACATGATGAAGGGCCGCGCCGCCCCGAACGCCGCCGTCAGGGCCGCATCAATTTCAGCCGCAAATTGCTCGATTTCCGGCACCGGGGCGCGATATTGAACGGGGAAACCGCCGCCAATATTGAGCATGGTCAGTTTGATACCGCGCTTCGCAACATCTTGAAAAATGCGTGCCGCCTGATGGATCGCGTCAAGATAGGCAGCGGGAGAGCCCTGCTGACTTCCAACATGAAATGAGACGCCATCGGGAATAAGTCCCAGATCCGGGGCTTTGCATAGCAAAGAAGCACAGCTTTTCGCAGACGCCCCGAATTTCTGAGAAAGAGGCCAATCCGCGCCCTCATTATCAACCCCAAGGCGCGTGTAGATTTTCGCTCCCGGAGCATGTTGCGCGATCTTCTGGAGTTCCTCATCACTGTCGCAAACGAACAATTTGATACCGAGAGACGCGGCCTCTGCGATCGATGCTGATTTCTTGATCGGATTACCGAAGGAAATATCCGTCGGCGCACAGCCAGCCGCCAGACATTGACGCACTTCCTCAATGGAAGCCGCATCAAAACCCGCTTTAGCGCGCACCAGCGTTTTTAAAATGGGTGCGGCGGGGTTGGCTTTGACCGCGTAAAAAACTTTCGCCCACGGCATCGCTTCAACCATCCGCCGATATTGCTTGGCGACACGGTCGAGATCCACAGCGAGGTAAGGTGTTGGCAAGGCACCTTCTGAGAAAAACATTTTCAATTTGGGGGTCATAATCGGCCCTCCTCAAAATAAAAAAGCAGTATCGGATCAATGAAGCACCCTCACCGCGCGCGCAGCGTCTCGCTGGACGCTTCGGGAATGATCCTCAACGCGGCGATGAAGGTAAATTTCACCTCTGGGGAAGGCAGCGATCAATATAAGGTGGCAGGGCGAAAGCGGCATTCTGCACGGAAGGCGACCAGTAAAATGCGTCACTTTTCAAACCGGCAGCGTGCGCGCGCGCGGCGATTTCCGACGTGGCGGGCAAAGTCAGATTGGCGTCCTTGCTGGCAAAGCCCAACGCCATAAAGCCCCCGACATAAGTCGGCATGGAAACGACATAAGCCGAGACATGCGGGAAGAACTGCCGACGGCGACGGCTCGTCACCTCCAGCTCTTCACTCTGCATGAAAGGCACGCCGCACTGATTAACGATGATACCGCGGGGCGATAAAATGCGCGCGCATTCCTGGTAAAATTCATCCGTGAACAATACTTCCCCGACACCGATCGGATCGGTCGAGTCCACAATAATCACGTCAAAAGACGCATCCTGGGCTTTGGCGACATAAGCAATGCCATCACCGACAATGACCTCTGCACGCGGATCTTCCCATGACGCGCCCCCCACTTGCGGCATGAAGCGTTTGGAAAGTTCGATCACGTCAGCATCAATCTCAACCATCACCGCTTTTTCAACCGTGCGATGCATGAGGACGTGACGCAGCACGCCCCCGTCACCCGCGCCGATAATCAGCACGCGCTTCGCCGCGCCATGGGTCAGAAGCGGCACATGGGTGATCATCTCATGATAAGGAAACTCATCTTTTTCCGTAACCTGCACGACGCCATCAAGCAGCAGGACGCGCCCATGATAAGCCGTCTCGAACATTTTAATGTCCTGATACGCGCTCTTCTTTTCAACGAGCATTTTCTCGACTTTAAAGCTCTGACACCATGTGGCGTAGAGTGACTCATGGATCCAGTTTTCAGTCATGGCTTACCCTTAACCCTTGCGACGCAAGGATATGCGCACCGGCAGTCAAACCGGCGCTTATTTCAAAGTGAAGACGTGGAAAATTCAGGCGGTCAGACGCCTGTTAGAACGCGGCCCCGCCTTAAAAACGAGTCATTGATCCGATCCGCCTTGAAGCAGGATTGCATCACGGGAAGCGTCTTGAGCGGGTCACAGGCCCCGCACATAAACACATCCACCGCTGCAAAACTTCGCTCCGGCCAAGTATGGATCGAGATGTGACTCTCGGCCAGGACAAGCACGCCCGACACCCCGCCATTCGGCGTGAAATGGTGAAAATGGCCGTGCAGAATCGTTGCGCCTGCAGCTACAGCCGCATCGCGCAGTGATTTTTCGATAATTTCCGGATCATCGAGATTTTTGGCACCCCAAAAATCCACGAGAAGATGGTGTCCAGCGAATTGCTCACCATCTCTTTCGATGAAATAATCTTTCTGGACGATGCCAGATTCTGTCGATGTCAGCGCTTTTTGGTTATCTCTCGGAAAGTCCGATACCATCCCCATTTGAGCAAGTGCGTTCATCACGTACCCCCAAACCAGTAGACGGCTGCGTTGGGCAAATCGCCCCCGCTTGTGCCAAGAAGCCGCCCCTTAGCGCCTTCGCTCTTAACAAACAAGTTTTTTATTTAATTGTTGCCGGATTTTCTCAATAAAAACTGATTTTTATCGTCACCCGGGTTCATTCAGCCCGACGTTCTGATCAGGTTCATCTTTGATCTGTCCTGCAACCAGGCCCTCGGCAAATTGCAGCGCTGAGAAGGGTTGGAGGTCATCTGCCTGCTCACCCACACCGACGAAATGCACGGGCAGGCCGAAATTCTCAGCAAGAGCAATCACGACACCCCCGCGGGCGGAGCCATCCAGCTTTGTGACGACAAGGCCGGACACATTGACAAGCTCTTTGAAGACCCTCACCTGCTCCAGCGCATTCTGGCCGGTCGTCGCATCCAGCACGAGCAGGACGGAATGCGGTGCCGTCTCATCGATTTTGCGCATGACGCGGATGATTTTTGTCAGCTCATCCATCAGCGCGCCTTTATTATGAAGGCGCCCCGCTGTGTCAATAAAAACCAGGTCACACCCATCTTCCCGCGCCTTCTGAATCCCGTCAAAAGCCAGGCCGGCCGCATCCCCGCCCTGTTTCCCAGAGATTACCCGCGCCCCGACACGCTGCCCCCAGATCTCCAATTGTTCCGTCGCCGCGGCACGGAAGGTGTCGCCCGCCACAAGCATGGAAGTAAGGTTTTTCCGAGCGAACCATTGGGCCATTTTGCCGATTGTGGTCGTCTTGCCCACGCCATTCACCCCAACGACGAGGACGACGTGCGGCTTGTGCGCCACGTTCGGCGTGAAGGGTGTGGCAACGGGCGCCAGGACGCGCGCGATTTCCTGCGACAGAACGCGGTGGATTTCCTCCGTTGAGACGTCCTTACCGAAGCGTGTCCGACGAAAATCCTGAATGACGCGCGCCGCGACAGCGGGGCCGAGATCCGCGCCGATCAGCGCATCTTCCAACGCGTTTAAAGCGGCATCGTCCAACGTCCGATGGGTCAATGCCGCGTTGATTTTCTGGGAGGAGCGATTGAGGCCCTGTTTGAGGCGGGAGAAGAAACTAGCCATGTGCCCCGATCTCCGCCACGATGGCTTCATTGTCAAGGGCGACAAGCCGCACGGTGATGATCTCCCCGCGCTGCGCCAGGTGAGAGGCGATTTTGACGGGCGCGAAATGCGGGGAGCGGCCCATCCCGTCTTTTTCCATCAGGATTTCAGTTTCCTGCCCGATCAGACGTGACCAGTAAGCGCGCCGGTTTGCTTCACCAAGCGCGCGCAGTCGCGCGGCGCGTTCAGTGCGTTGCGGGTGCGGCACAGGCGGCATACGTGCGGCGGGCGTGCCGGGGCGTTCACTATAAGGGAAGGCGTGGATATAGGCGATCTCACATTCCGCGACGAAATCGTAAGTTTCCTGCGCCTGGGCCGCCGTTTCCGTCGGGAAGCCTGCGATCAGGTCCGCACCGAACGCCATGTCGGGCCGTAAGTCCCGCGCGCGTCTGACGAGATGAAGGGCGTCTTCCCGGCTGTGACGGCGCTTCATGCGCTTTAAGACGAGGTTGCTGGCGGCTTGCAGGGACAGGTGCAGATGCGGCAGAAGGCGCGGCTCCTCCGCGATCAGCGTCCATAAATCATCATCAAAGGCAGCCGGATCGACAGATGACAGGCGCAGGCGCCGAAGCGCTGGCACGTTTCGCAGGACGGCGCGACACAACGTGCCGAGAGCGGGGCGTCCCAGAAGATCGACACCCCAGGACGCGATATCGACACCCGTCACAACAAGTTCCTGATGACCCGCGGCGATAAGGGATCGGGCTTTCGCAATTACCTCTTCTACGGGGAAGGAGCGTGACGCCCCGCGCCCATGCGGAATGATACAGAAGGTGCATTGATGGTCACAACCTTGCTGGACCTGAAGAAAAGCACGAATATGCTGCCCGGGCGCCTCGGGGACGTCGGATTCGAAAGGGGCCGAAGCCCATTGGGCCGCCTGCAGTTTTTCGCGGTTCGGGACGATGCGCGTCACACCGGGGAGTGCACGATAAGCATCCGGCGCGATTTCCGATGCGCATCCAGTGACGACAATGTCGGCATCAGGGTTGGCACGATGTATTTTGCGGATCGCCTGCCGCGCCTGCCTCTCCGCGCTTGTCGTCACCGCACAGCTATTGACGACGATCATTTTGCCCTGACCGGCACCGAGCCGAGCCATCTCCTCACTCTCATGCAGATTAAGTCGACAGCCAAATGTGATGATCTGTGAAGGATCGGTACCGCCTGTCGGCGCTATTGCGTCAGACAAGGGGAAATTCCCCTTCAAAAACATGGGAGGCGGGGCCGGTCATCAAAACGTGGTCATCATCCCGATAGGTGATGTCGAGCGTGCCGCCATCCAACATGACATGGCATGATCGGTCAATCAGCCCACGCCGGACACCATTCACGACCGCCGCACACGCGCCGGAACCGCAGGCTAGAGTCAGCCCCGCGCCCCGCTCCCAGACACGGAGGCGCATTTTGTCGCGAGATACGATTTCGGCGAAACCAATATTGGCGCGTTGCGGAAAAATGGGATCACATTCAAGAACGGGGCCATTTGTCGCGGCTGCCGCCACCCCGTCAAAAAATGTCGCGTGCGGGTTGCCCATGGAACATGCGGCTGGCGCGCCTTTGATTGGCAATGACGTTGTATCACAATCATAGGCGAGCGGGATCTCCGCCCAATCAAGGCGGGGCGGCCCCATATCGACCGTGATCTTTCCCGCATCGCTGACGTCACAGGAGAGAAGACCCGCCGCCGTCTCCAACACCACCGCACCCCCCATAAGCGCGGCAACGCAGCGGGAAGCATTGCCGCATGCCCCGGCTTCAGACCCATCTGGATTGAAGAACCGGACGCGAATCGCGGCTTCTTTGCGCGTCGCTTCATGCAGCAGAACAAGCTGGTCGCAACCAATTCCGAAGTGGCGGTCACATAATTGCGTGACAAGTTTTGTTGAGAGACGCAGAGGCTGGTGACGCGTGTCAATTATGATAAAATCGTTACCGAGCCCGTGCATTTTGTGAAACCGAATGCCCATTTGTGACCTTATACCGGTTTTGAAAAGCGGTTGCATCTGATTTGAGAGCCGCTGAAGTCCCGATAATCTGCTTCGGGATCAATCAGGAACAGGATAATGCCCAAACGTCAACGCGCTGAGACCACGCCGGACAGTGGTGTCCCACTGGTATGGTCGGGTCTCGGCTATAAAACGGAAGCCCTCATCAAACTGGTGCGCATTGCGCCGCCGGGCACGCGCGTCGTTGTCGATGCCAATCGACTGAACTGGATGCGCCGATTCGCCCGGCATCTGACACTTTACGTCCAGAATGGTGATGAGATCGAGGAAATCTCACGCCATGGCGCGCGCAAGCCCGGCCAGGTCTTGCAGACTCATTGCCTCCCGTCCCAGATCCGTGCGGATGGGATGCCTGTCGCTGTTGCGCTTGATATCATCATGAATCCGGACCCCGCCGCCGCATGGCAGGAAGTCGATTATCTGGTGGCGGAGGGGCTGTCATCTCAGATCGCCGCGACCGCCCTTGTCGGCACGCCGATCGATATTGCCGAACGTATTTTTGATTATGTCACGGCCGGCGTGCGCACGGTCATCCTGATGCCACCGGTTGATCGCGCACCTTTCTACGCTGTCAGCGCGCATCTTGAGCCTTTATTAAAGGAAGGCCGCCGCCGTGCGGAGCGCAATCCGACGGCCCCCGTGCAGGAAGACACCATCGCCTGGAATGACGCCGCGCTTTAGCGCGTCAAGCCACCTGCATTGACCCGACCCGAATTCTGAATAAAACGGGCATCGCGTCATGAGGGTGTTTGCGATGTCAGAAGAATCGAGCGGTTTTCACGAAAAAGCCTTCCAGCGTGTCGATGAGCGCGATGATGCGACTTATTTTGAGACGTGCGACAAGGATTTTTCGATGGATCAGGGCGGACGCCTGGCCGTCGCCGCATTATATCGTGCAACGCTCTCACCTGAAGCGGAAATACTTGACCTCATGGCCGGGCCGCAGACAGCCCTGCCTGACGATATCGCCTTCCCCTATGTGACGGGGCTGGATGTGAGCGAAAACCTCATGCAAGGCAATGCGCGATTGGCGTCTCGCATCGTATTTGACCTGAATAACAAGGCCCCGCTTCCCTTCCCGGACGCGCATTTTGATGCCGTCCTCCTTTGCGATGGGCTGCCATATCTGACGCACCCTCAATATGTCATCTCACAGGCCGAGCGCGTGCTGCGCCCGGGTGGCGCCCTTGTCGTGTCTTTCTCGGACAGGTTCTACCCGCGCAAGGCCTTCGCCATGTGGCAGGCGCTGGAGGCGGAGGACCGCGTCCGCCTTGTCACGATCTTCATGACGCGCGCTGGACTGACAGATCTGGACACGGGTGACGTGACTCCGCCGGAAGACCTCAATGCATGGCAGGATACCGTGCACGCCGTCATCGGACGCAAGCAGCGCGATGCCTGAAAACCTGTCCAGGCCGTCAAAATGACCAGCCGTGAGGGCATTATCGTGGAAACGCGCGCGCGTTTTTCTCGTTTATTGCTGGCTTTTGAACGACAAACTCTTTATGGACCTGAAAAATATTTCGTCATCCCTGCATGACATCAGGCGCTTGGCCGCCACTTCCGTATAAAGTGAACCAGATTTAAATGTCTTTCCCCGATACTGCTGCCCCCCTTAACCGCGCCCTGTCCGCCCGAGGCTATACGACCCCCACGGCCGTGCAGGAAGCTGTGCTTAAGTCGGAACTCGCCGATCGGGATCTGCTTGTTTCTGCCCAGACAGGCTCCGGCAAGACGGTGGCTTTCGGGCTGGCCATCGCGCCGACATTGTTGCCGGGTGACGCGCAGCGCCTGCCGCCGGCGCAGGCCCCGCTCGCGCTGGTTATCGCACCGACGCGTGAACTGGCCATGCAGGTGCAGAATGAACTGCAATGGCTTTATGCGGAGACAGGTGCACGCATCACCAGCACCATCGGCGGCACGGATGCGCGGCGTGAAGCCCAGTCACTGCGTCAGGGCGCCCATATCGTCGTCGGCACGCCTGGACGCTTGTGTGACCATCTGTCACGCGGAAATCTTGACCTCACCCAGTTGCGCGCGGTCGTGCTTGATGAAGCGGATGAAATGCTTGACCTGGGTTTTCGGGAAGAGTTGGAGCAGCTTCTGGACGCAACCCCCGACCAGAAGCGTACGCTGCTGTTTTCCGCGACCATCGCGCGGGAAATCGCCGCCCTTGCGCGGCGTTACCAGAATAATGCTGAGCGTATCGATACTGTCTCCGCGCGCAAGCAACATGCGGACATTACTTATCGCTGCATCCTGACCGCGCCAAATGATATTGAGCGCTCCGTTATTAATATCCTCCGCTTTTATGAGAGCCCTTCAGCGCTTCTCTTCTGCCATACACGTGCAATGGTGGCGCAGGTCCAGGCCGCATTGACGGAGAAAGGTTTTGCCTCCGTCGCCATTTCCGGCGAGATGGGTCAGAATGAGCGTAGCCGCGCGATGGAAGCCTTGCGCTCCGGCGTGGCACGCGTCTGCGTCGCGACCGATGTCGCCGCGCGCGGTATTGATGTCCCCGCTTTGAGCCTGGTCATCAATGCGAGCATCCCCTCGGAGCCCGCGACCCTTTTGCATCGATCCGGTCGTACCGGGCGCGCGGGGCGAAAGGGCACAAGCGTCATTCTGGTGCCGCATAATCAGCGCCGCCGGGCTGAGCGTCTCCTGACGATGGCCAAAATCACCGATGCGAGCTGGGAGGCCGTGCCTACAGCGGATGCCATCAAAGCAGAAGATACGCGTCGCCTGCTGGAGCATGAAACGCTTTTTGCGCCATCGCGCCCGGATGAGGATGCATTGGCGACCACACTCGCGAACACCCATGACGCTCACGCCCTGGCCGTCGCGCTCAGCCGCCTCTATCGTGAGCGCCTGCCCAAATGTGAGAATATCCGCCCTGTCAGCGTCCCGCCCCCCGGCAATCGGGAGAGAGCACCGCGAGAAATGCACCCCCGGGATCGCCATCTTGAAGGTGGGAGCTGGTTCCGCCTCGCTGTCGGACGTGAGGAGCGGGCCGACCCGAAATGGCTGATCCCGCTTATCTGTCGTGTCGGCGGGGTGACGAAAAAAGATATCGGCGCCATCCGCATCAATCCCGATCACACGGTTTTTGAGATTGCGGCAGATGCTGCCGGACGTTTCAGCGCCTGTATCGAAGGGCTCGACTCTGACGAGGTTGCCATTACCCCGGGTGAGGCCCCTTCGCCCTCATCCGGCAATTTCCGCCGTCATGCCGGCGGCAAAAAGCCGTCCGCCCGACCGGACGGCAAACGACGCGATGACGCAGGTGGGTTCCGCAAGAAAGGTGACGCTGCTTTTGCGGGGAAGAAACCTTACGGGAAGTCATCAGGCAAGCCGCGGCAGGCGAAGGCCAATCCCGGCGGCAAAACATCCACGCGCCGACGTTATTAACGCGTCCTGCCGGGCGCGCCTCACCTTTACCCATTATTGTATCAGGCCGTCTTTCAGAAGCTTTTCTGCAAGGCGGTGCGGTGCGCCCGCCGAAATACCACGTCGCCCCCATCAATAAAGGGCGCGGCGATATCAACCTGCGGATAGCGATCGGCGCTCCGCACCTTTCGGCGTTTTCATTAATTATAGTTTAATAAAACGTAGTATTTGAGAAAGTCTTGCAATTGCGTAGTGGCGCGGGATGAGAGAAATACCAGTGTGAAGGTGTCTCTAAAAATAATAACCATTCTCAATAACATGTTTATTATCGGCGATCATATTATTTTCTTGCCCGCGACTGGATAGTGCGTTTAATTTGCGCGTTAAGATTTTATCGAAGCCACGCCCCAGGCATCGATGCCGGCTCGTTTTAACTTAATTGGACGCAACATGATCAAAGACGATAAAATCATTGAGCACCTCAACACACAGTTGACGAATGAGCTCACCGCCATCAACCAATATTTCCTTCATGCCCGCACGCTTAATCACTGGGGTGTGACGAAGCTCGGCAAAAAGGAATATGAGGAGTCGATTGAGGAGATGCGCCATGCTGATTGGCTTATTGAGCGCATTCTCTATCTCGGCGGTTTACCGAATGTTCAACGCCTCAACACCATTCTGATTGGTCAGAACGTCAAAGAAATTCTGGAGTGCGACCTCAAGCTGGAGAAAAAGGCGCTCGTCGATCTCGCGGAGGGCATTGCTTACTGTGAAAGCGTCCGTGATTTTGTCTCACGTGATCTTCTTCTCAAAATTCTCGCAAATGAGGAAGAGCACGAGGATTATCTGGATCGGCAATTCGACCTGATCAATCAGATCGGTATAGAGCGCTATATTCAGCTCAATTCCGGCGCCGCGAACGAGGACAGCCCTTAAGCCCGTCGCGGCTTTACCATCTAATGTCGGCGACGCCTGACAGGCGCGCTGACATTATTTTATGGGCACGAGAACCAGTCACTGGTCAGGCCAACTGATTTTCCGACAGGCGCAGGCAATGCCCGCGATCCTCGCGCGTCGGGCGAGCGGATTGGCGCGCCCGGAAGGGCTGACCTGCAATCTGACATGTCCCCGCCTCCGCCAGTTCACGCAGAACATCCTGCATAACCGGGACGCATGCGCCGCATTGCGCCTTGCAGCCGCGCGCCGCGTAGACGTCACGCGCACGTGTCGCGCCCTCCCGCGCCGCTTCGGCAACGTCATAATCTGTCAGCACGTTACAGGAGCAGATAATCATCCGATTCTTCCTCTTTCATGTGACGATTATAACGCCAATGAGAATAAATCGCAACTCATGGAGGAAAGTTCAGGGTTAAAGTTTCGTAACCCGTTATTCGGCAAAGCGCGCGCACCTGCGCATCAGCCAAGAATGTGGCCGAGAATCTTGGCGGTGTAATCGACGACAGGCACAACGCGCCCGTAATTAAGTCGGGTCGGCCCGATCACGCCGATCGCCCCGACAATACGGTTATCTTTGCTGCGCGCCGGTGCAACAACCATGGACACACCGGAAAGGTCGAAAAGCTCGCTTTCCGCGCCGACATAGATGCGCACACCGTCAGAATCCTGAGCGGAATGCAGGAGCTTCAACATCATTTCCTGCGTCTCGAGCGTTTCAAACAGGCGCCGAATGGATGACAAGTGCGCCATCTCGTTAATGTCATCAAGAAGAGTCGCCTGCCCCCTTAGATGAAGTGTGCCATGACCCTCATCCCAGTAAGCCAGCCCGGCCTCAATCACCTGGGCGGCAAGCTGGTCAAGCTCCTGCCGGCATTCCCGCATTTCATTTTTAACGCGCTGCCGCAAACCACCGATCGTGACATCTCCTAGCCGTGCATTGAGATATTTGCTGGCTTCCGTAAGGGCTGATGCGGGGATGTCCGGCGGCGTTTCGACAATGCGGTTTTCAACCTGCCCATCCGCGCCGACAAGAATGACAAGGACACGCGACGGCCCGTAAGCCACAAACTCAATATGTCGTATAGCCGCATCATTTTTGGGCGCCAACACCACGGCCGCCGCCTTTGATAATCCCGCAAGGAGGGAAGACGCATCCGCCATCAGATCATTATAGGACCGCCCTTCAAGCGATAAGCGGGCGGCGATGATACGCTGCTCATTTTCCGTCAGGCGTCCAAACTCAAGCAGACCATCGACGAAGAGCTTGACGCCTTTCTCCGTCGGGACGCGCCCCGCCGAGATATGGGGACTGAACAGCAGCCCGGCCCGCGTCAATTCCGCCATGACGTTGCGGATCGTCGCCGGTGAAAGGGACGGCGTCAATTTCTGAGATAAGGTGCGTGACCCGACAGGATCACCCGATTGCAGATATTGCTCGACAATTTCCTTCAGCACCTGCGCTGAACGCCCATCCATACGCGCCAGATAATCGGTCCCTGCCATCATTTCTTTCTGCATCTCCGTGCACCTATGTTACCGCAGCTTCTCGCCTTCACCTAGATGCGCTAACGCGTAAACATGCGATGAGAAGGTTTTACGACCGTGTTTTCAGCATTGTGATGAGAATAGCTCACGTCGTCACCTTCCCAACTTCAGATCCTCCACCCATTTCATCGCTTCCCCCACGGAACATAACCCGTTAAAACCCGGGGCGTAGATTTCAAGGTCCAAGGATAAAGTCATGAGCACCCCTCGCCCCTCCGGTCGCGCTTCAGATGCGTTGCGTTCCGTTTCGATTGAGCCCGGATTTGCGCGTCACGCTGAAGGGTCCGTTCTGATCAGAATGGGTGGGACGGAGGTCCTTTGTGCCGCGAGTGTGGAAAACCGTGTGCCGCCATTTTTGCGGGGCCAGGGCCAGGGGTGGATCACGGCGGAATACGGTATGTTGCCGCGCGCGACCCATAGTCGCAGCAACCGTGAAGCCGCGAAAGGCAAGCAATCCGGCCGCACGCAGGAGATTCAGCGCCTTATCGGGCGGGCCCTGCGCGCGTGCGTCGATCTTAAAGCCTTGGGTGAGATGACCATCACGGTCGATTGTGACGTGCTTAACGCCGATGGCGGCACGCGTTGCGCGTCGATCACCGGCGCGTGGGTAGCGCTTGCCATCGCCATGGAACAGCAGAACAAACAGGGCAATCTCCATAAAAGCCCCCTTCGCGCACAGGTTGCCGCCATATCATGCGGCCTGACCCCGTCCGGCGCGGTGCTTGACCTTGATTACGTTGAGGACAGTGCAGCACAGGCTGACACAAATTTTGTACTGACAAGTCAGGGCGGTATCGTTGAAATACAGGGTACGGCAGAGGACTCACCTTTCAGCGAGGAAGCTTTTTTTGAGCTGCTGCGTCTGGCAAAAATCGGCACGAAACAGCTCTTTACTGCGCAGGACGCGGCCCTCGCCGCCTTTCGCGCCAAATGACAAAATCGCAGATCAAACGCGGCGATCAGCTTGTTCTGGCCAGCCATAATCAGGGCAAACTCGCTGAATTTCAGGCGCTTTTCGCGGCCTCCGGGGTGGTTATCAAATCGGCTGCCGCGTTTGACCTGCCCGAGCCTGAAGAGAATGCGGATAGTTTTGAAGGCAATGCCCGTATTAAGGCCCTTGCCGCCGCGCAGGCGACAGGTTTACCGGCCCTGGCGGATGATTCCGGCTTCTGTGTCGCGTCCCTGGACGGTCAACCCGGCATTTATTCCGCGCGCTGGGGAGGCGCGCATCGGGATTTCAGTATCGCGATGCGGCGCGTCCATGATGAGATGGGCGCCGCAACGGATAAGCGTGCCGCCTTCGTGACGGTTCTATGCCTTGCATGGCCGAATGGGCAGACATATTTTGTCGAAGGGCGCTGTGATGGACAGGTCGCCTGGCCACCCCAGGGGGAAAATGGCCATGGTTACGATCCCATTTTCATCCCTGACGGTGAAACGCGGCGCTTCGCCGAAATGACAGATGCTGAAAAAAACGCCATCAGCCATCGCGGGCGGGCGTTACGTCAATTGATGGATATTCATGTCGCGCCTGACGCGTAAATCTCAGGGAAAGGAACGCCCCATGCGCTCACGACCGGCATTATCACTTCATATCGGCGCCGTGCTGGGCCTGGCGGTGATGCTCTGCGCACGTGCCGAGGCGTCCACCCCACCATCTCAGCATGACATGGTGCTGGCCCCCGCAGGTGAAGCGACTTACACGCTGACGGATCTGCGCCCCTTTTCCCTGGTGATTGATCAGGCCTATCGAACTGACATCATCTCCGGGGATGCGCTCGCACGTGGCTATCACAGTAACTGGTTCGCACGGACAATGTCCGGGTATCATCTCGCCAGTGTGACGCGCCATCCTGAGCCATGGCGGCGCATTAAACCCGCAGCGATGCTGCGGCTGGATAAGCCCGTTCTCCTCTCGGCGCAGTCATTTCACATGGAGGCGCGGCTCCGCGTCGGGGCGGCGCCTGACCACGTCAATCTCGATATTGCGCGCTTCCGTGCGGATGCGACACATACGCCGCTAGCAATTTTCACGCAGGGGGACACGATCCGTCTGCGTCATTGCCTGACGCGCAAAAAATGCAAAGTTATTGTCGTAGGGACGCTCGCGCAGGGTCGGGAAGCACATATTATTATGGATGCCCGCTCGGGAGGAGACCTGAATGTCCGGGTTAATGGCACGCCGAATATCATCCCGCTTTCATCATTTAATTCGGGTCAGAAACTCTTTTTTGAGACGGGGATCGGATCGGATAATGATGTCAACGAAGATTACGCCCCGGAAAAAGTTGAACTTCTTTCCCTGACGATCCGTAGCTGATCAAAGACGGGTGCCGATCACGGCGACACTGAACGCGATAAAAATCAGGCCTGATGCGATATTGAAGGCGTAGCTCACGCGTGGCCGCGCCAAAAGGGCCGAAAGCCGTGCGCCGCCAGCCGCGTAAGCCACCAGCCACATCGCCTCCCCAATCATGAATGTCGTGAACAGAATGACGAATTGCGGCACGGCATCGCGGTGCCGGTCGATAAATTGCGGGAAAAACGCGACGGAGAAAAGAATTAATTTGGGGTTGCTGATCCCGATCAGGAAGCCTCGCCGCATGTTGAAACGCGTGCAACGCAGGCGTTTTTCCTGCAATGACGGTTCGGGCGTGAAGCTTGTGCGCCGCCAATGATAGATCGCCGACACGCCGAGATAGAATAAATAGGCGCCGCCACAATATTTGATGGCGTCAAACCAGCGCGGCTCCGCATGCATGAAAGCACCAAGCCCCGCTGCGGAAATCGTGTTGACCAGAAGGGACGCCGCGAGACAGCCGAGCGACGATGCCAGGCTTTGCCGGAAACCCTCATGCACGGAGGTCGTCAGCGCCTGAAGCATATTCGGCCCGGGGATACCGAAAAGGCCGAAAACCGTCCCGCAGAAAAGCAGCCAGATATGGGCGTCGATCAAATTTTGTCCCTGCCTCTTATTTTAAATCTGATCCGCGTGCCCCTCATGCGCCTGAATGCGGTAGAGGTGATTATAGACACCGTCCGGCAGGTTAAGAAGGGCGTCATGTGACCCGTCTTCAACGATACGACCCTGCTGAAAAACAATGATGCGGTCAAGAGAGCGCACGGTCGACAGCCGATGGGCGATGACAATCACCGTCCGCCCCAGCATGAGGCGGTCCATGGCTTCCTTAACAAGAAGTTCGGATTGAGAGTCAAGGCTTGAGGTGGCTTCGTCAAAAATCACAATCGGCGCATCGGCGAGGAAGGCCCGGGCAATGGCGACACGCTGACGTTCCCCGCCAGAGAGTTTGACGCCACGTTCACCGACCAGCGTCTTATACCCCTCGGGAAGATGGGTGATGAAATCATGGGCATTGGCCTGCTTCGCCGCGCGCTCAATATCGGCCATGGAGGCGGTCGGATTCCCGTAAGCAATATTTTCCGCCAATGAGCGATGAAATAATGCGGGGTCCTGCGGTACGATGGCGATTTGACCGCGCAGCGAGGAAAGGCTGAAATCACGCAGGTCCATACCGTCAATGGAGATGCTGCCCCCTTGAGGGTCGTAGAGTCGTTGCAGCAATTTGACAAAACTGGACTTGCCGGAGCCGCTTCGCCCCACCAGCGCCACGCTCGTCCCCCCTCGATCGAGACGGAAAAATCAGTGAAGAGCGAACGTGTCGTGCCCGGATAAACAAATGTGACCTTGTCGAAACGGATCCCGCCGCGATGGATGTCGATGTCTCTCGCATGCGCTGTGTCCGCAACATCTGTTTCATGGTCAAAAATCGCGACCATCTCTTCCATCTCATTGACACCGCGTTGAAGCTGCGACACCTGGTTACCGAGGTCACGCAAGTAACCCTGAATGAGGAAGACCATCGTCAGCACGTAAGCGACCTGCCCGGCATCCGCGCGCCCCTCCCACCATCGCCAGGTGACGATGGCAATCAGCCCAAGCCGCATCAGAAGCGAGGCCAAGGCCTGGAGATTGCCGCTATCCGTCCCGCGGATCCAGCTCTTGCGGGTACGCTGCTGCCACATCTCCATGACGTGATGCAGGCGCAGTTTCTCCCGCACTTCCGCGCCGAAAGATTTAACGGTCGCATTGCAGGTGATGGCGTCCGCAATCGCGGCACCCACCCGGGAATCCCATTGATTGGAAACGCGAGACGTGGGTGACACATAAAAAATGGTCAGCGCAATGGAAAGCGCGACAAATAGCAGGATCGAGATGACGAGAATGGCGCCCATCAGCGGATCACGACATGTCAGCACCCCTGCTGTTCCGCCAAGGACGAGAATTTGCGGCAACAGTGCCAGAAGAAGGACGTCATCAACCGTATCTAACGCCCACATGCCGCGCGTCAGACGCCGGACGGTTGAACCCGCGAAAGTATTGGCATGCCAGTCGGTTGAGAAATGCTGGACGCGGTCAAACCCTTCAGTAAGGACAGATCGCATCACCCGCGTGGATAATTTGGTAATACCAACATACATGGAGCGACGCCCGACGACGGAAAGAAGGCCCAATATGGCCATCGCGCTGACCGCCCAGATCGCCGCATGGAGGGACGCAGCACGGTCCGCACTCATGGAGTGACCGATGGGCGCGATGGCGCTGATCAGCCACCCTGCCGCAACCGGCATCATGACATCGCAGGCCGTCGCAACAGCTACGCCCATCAGGGTTCGCGACAGGTCGCGCGGCTCCCGCAGCCATCTTGCCATGACGAAGTGCAGCGTCCTGCCATATCCGATCCGCTGCGACCGGTGAGGTGTTTCAAACTCTGTCATAAAATAATTGCATCCTTTGACGCACCTGCCTAACAGCTGATGAAACCACCACGGTGGCAGGTTTCATAAGGCATAAGCGTCGTGCCGAGTCCGTCATATCGACATAATTCAGGCCTGATCCATGACCCTATCCACTGCCTCCGCGCCGCACGCCATGACAAAAAAACAAGCGGTCCGCTTTATCACAGCACTCGCGCACGCCCGCCCGGACGCGGAGAGCGAACTTGTTTACGCATCACCTTTTGAGCTGCTCGTCGCCGTCGTACTCTCTGCCCAGGCAACGGACAAGTCCGTCAATAAAGTCACACCCTCCCTCTTCTCCGCCGCGCCGGACCCGGCTGCGATGGCGCATTTGGGGGAGGAATCCATCGCCACACACATACGTAGTATCGGACTCTGGCGTTCAAAGGCCCGAAACTTAAATAAACTTTGCCATCAGCTCTGCACCCTTCATAATGGTGACGTCCCCTCCACACGTAAAGAGCTTGAAGCCCTCGCCGGGGTGGGGCGAAAAACGGCGAATGTCGTCCTCAATGTGATATTCGGAGAGGATGCCATGGCGGTCGACACCCATATTTTCCGTATCGGCAATCGCACGGGCCTCGCACCTGGCAAAACACCCCGTCAGGTGGAAGACGGGCTGCGGCGCGTCATCCCGCCCGATATGTTGCGCCCAGCCCATCATTGGCTGATCCTGCACGGGCGTTATACCTGCAAGGCCCGCTATCCTCTCTGCGGCTCATGCCCGGCTTATGCGCCCTGCCGCTTCCCCCTTAAAGCGCGGGATGCCCATCTCCTGCGGGTTGACAAAAATGTCGTCGCCCCTGATCCGGACTGAGCCGCCCTGACATGATCCGCGCAACGCGCCCACCTTTTGAGACGCTTAACAGGCGCGACCATGATACGTTGGAAGAGATGCACGGCATTGGAATATTGGGACAGGAGCTGATTTTCGAATGACATCTCTCGGTCTTTTTGCATCGCTTTTGTGCCTTGCAACACTGCTCGGCATCGTGAATGCGCGTACTTTGAAGTTGCCGGACACGATCGGCATTCTGCTTTACGCTTTGTGCCTGTCCATTTTCATCCGTGTGCTCGACACGATGATGCCGCAGCTTGACCTGCACAGCCTGCCCAGTCGCATCATCGCCCTTGCGGATCTCCCCGGTAATCTGTTGAACGGCGCATTATCCTTTCTGCTTTTCGCCGGGGCACTCCATGTTGATGTGGAACAGATTGCCCGCAAAAAGTGGCAGGTCGGGGCGCTCGCCATCATCGGGACGATTTTATCTGTCGGTTTCCTGTCAGGGGCGATGTGGCTCGGGGGGCAACTCCTGCATGCCAATCTGCCTTTTCTGTGGTGCCTCCTGCTCGGGGCCATTATCGCGCCGACAGATCCGGTTTCCGTCATCGGCATGTTACGGCAACTTGGCCTGCCAGCCTCCCTCCGCGCCGTCTTCGCGGGGGAAAGCCTGCTGAATGACGGTGTGGCCATTGTAATATTCGGGCTCGCCATGTCCGTGATTTCCGGGCAGGAAAGCCATATCAGCTTTGGCCTCGCGGCGGAATATTTTGCGCTTGAAGCTGTCGGCGGTGCCTTGCTCGGCGGCTTGGCCGGGGCGGTCGGCGCTTATTGCTGGCGGCTGGCGCGGCGTCCCCAATTGCAGTTGCTCGTCTCGCTCAGTATTGCGACCGGCGCGTTCAGCCTTGCCCAGGCGTTGGAGATGTCCGGGCCCATCGCTGTCGTGGTGGCCGGGTTCTGCCTTGCAGGACGATATGCGCAGAAGCAGCTCGATACAGAAACGCGTCAGATGCTGCTCGCCTTCTGGGATTTAATTGATGAGATCCTGAACGCCCTGCTCTTCATGCTGATCGGCCTGACCGTCTTCTCGATTCTGCCGCAACGTCACTCCGCGACGCTGCTTCTGCTCGGCATCCCGCTTTCCATTCTCGCGCGCGCGGCCAGCGTCTACCTCGCCACGCTGCCCGTTTATCTCAGCGGGGCCGGGCGGCTGAGGACGCTCATCATCCTGACATGGGGCGGTTTGCGCGGCGGGATTTCCCTGTCTCTGGCCCTCTCCCTGCCCGGCGGCATCATGCGTGAAACGCTGACGCCGATCTGTTATGGCATCGTTGTTTTCACCATTCTCGCCCAGGGATTGACGATGGCGCCGGTCGCGCGGCGTCTCTACCCGGAGACGCGACGATAAATTTGTCGCGCGCTTTATTCCTCCGGCGCGAGAGGCAGGTTGGGGACGCCCTGCCCGCCATTTGAAGGGACCCAAAGCCGCGCGCCCCGCCATGAGCGATCCGTGACAAGACGCGGTGGGGAGACAGCCATGTAAATGGCAGTGGCGCCGTCCCGCCATGCATGAAACCGGTCCATCTGCCCCGCTTCACGACAGAGGGGCCGCGCGGGGGCTACATTGATTTTGATGAGACTTCTGGCGCAGAAAGCGGTACGCGTCGTGGTCGAGGCCCGATGCGGCCCCACGAAATTGAACAATACGTCCCGGCCCGCCACGTTCAGTAGGCAGAGATCACCATCACAATCCATCTCCGGGTCATGCCGTAGATCGTCAAATGCGCGGGCTTTCAGGGAGAAATCATCCACCCATTTCTGCGCTGCGCCTTTCTGCATGAAGCCCGGCTTTGTCAAATAAAGGGCCTGCCCACGCCGCACCCCGATCAGCGCAGCGTCGGATGATACGAAAATGTCGGGACGCGTCACCAACCATGGGGACACCACCACCACGGCGATGCCGGGCAGCGCCGCCAAGCGCCATGTGCTACGGATAAGACACAGGAAGCAGAGACTGACGCCATAAGCCAGCATCGCCCACGCCGGCGCGTGTGGTATCGCGATTTGCGCAATGGGAAAATGCGTGACCCATTCCGCCAAAGCGTTGATGCTTGAAATGCCATAGCGCATCACCTGCAGAAATCCGGCTTCCAGATGAAACGGCATGGTGAGCAGCGCCATGACCCCCATCGGCATGATGAAAATCGCCGCGATCGGCACCGCCACGATATTCGCGAGGATAAACCAGGGCTGCACGACATTGAAATGTGCCGCCACGATGGGCAGCGTCGCCAACCCCGCGAAGAAACTGGTCGCGGTGAGCATGACAAGATGCGTCCGCATCTTTGCCAGGACATCCCGCCTATAATGCAGCCGCCGCATTAAAGGTCTCAATTTTTCGTAGCCGGTGATAAGGGCCAGTACGGCGGCGAAGGACATCTGAAACGACACATCCAGCGCGATAGAGGGGCGCGCGATTAGCAGAGCCATACCCACGAGGGCCCAGGAGCGCAGGGAAAGCGCCTGCCTGCCCGTCATCAGCGCGATGACGATGAGTGTGGCCATGCCGAGACTGCGCAAGGCGGGAAGATGTGCGCCCGTCAGGAGAACATAACAAGTGCCGACCATCCATGCCGCGCCGAAAGCGATTTCGCGGCACGGCCAGTTGAGCGCCGCGCGGGGCCAGAGCGCCAATGCATGACGAAGCAAAAACAGTGTAAAGCCCATGACGAGGCCCAGATGCAAACCCGCCACCGCCAGCAGATGGGCAAGACCTGACGCTGCATAAATTTCGCGTGTATGTCGGCTCAGCCCGCCCGTCTCGCCGCAGAGGATGGTCTGGGCAATGGCCCCCACCTGTCCCGACAAATGTTGCACAATACGGCGCGCGACTTTCTCCCTCAGCGTCGCCACTCCCTCACGGTTGAAAAGCACGCGCTCTGTCACCATCGGCTGCACGGACCCCAGCGCGTAGCCACGACCCGCCTCCCCCGAAAACCAGGCCTCACGCTGCAAATCGCGCGCACCGGGATAAACAGGCCATGGCGGCGGGCGGAGCATGGCGCGCACGCGCACGATCTGCCCGGATGAGAGCGGCGTCACGTCCTGCGGCTTGAGGCGGATCAGCAGGTCCCGTCGCAAGGGCGCCATGCCGTCATTCAGCCAGTCGTGAAAGACGGCATGGCAGAGGCGAAGACGCCGGGTTGCCGCCTGCCCCTCCGCGCGCGGGGCCATGAGAGAGATGCCGCAGATACGACCCGACAACTCAACGGCGTGGCGCGGAAGATACGGCATGGACGGTCGGGAATGGGCGTCCCATCGTGCCCCCAAAAAGCCTCCGGCAATGAGGATCATGGCGAGGCCCACACAGCGAGTCACACAGGCGCGCTCTTTCAAGAGGATGATCAGGAGGCCGGCGCCCAGGAAAACCAGGGGAAAAACCAGACCCGGCTCATAACGTGGCCGGAAGTAAATGGCGACGCCGACGCACCATAAAAGCGGCATCCAGGCAGGAAGACGCCGCCAGGATTCAGCCAGAATGCGTTCGGCCTCCTCCAGAATTCGGGAAGCAAAACCCTTCACGATGCGATGAACATTATGATGTGGAATGGGACTCGATGAGATAACGTCGCTCCCCGCCTATTTTCCTCATCGCGGATGGCTTCTACAAAGACCTGAAACATCCCAACCGCCGGAGCTGAATATGGCACCTCATCCTTTGAGAGGAAACATGAAGGGCGTCATTTGTTCCGCCCGCCCACGCATTGCCTCAGCGCGATGAGAGCATGTCCGGTGCCTGGATTGCTGAAGCGCCTGCGCCCGCGCCAACATGTATCGTCGGCGCGGGCAAATACGCGGGTTCAGGCCCGTCGCCCGCACCGCAGATCACGCAAACGCTCTTTATTAAGTCAATAGTCTCGTTTCGGGAGACGTGCTATGAGGCGTGATATGACCGTTCGCACTCGATTTGCCCCTTCTCCGACGGGATTGCTGCATATTGGCAATGCTCGCGCGGCCCTTTTCAATTATCTTTTCGCCCGTCACCATAAAGGTGAATTCCTCCTCCGTATCGAGGATACGGACCGGGAACGTTCCACGCAGAAAGCGGTCGATGTCATTCTGGACGGACTGGACTGGCTGGGCCTCACGCCGGATGCAGCGCCAGTTTATCAATCCGCACGTCAGCAGCGTCATACAGAAGTCGCGCAGGAATTACTGGCGCAGGGCCTCGCCTATAAATGTTTTTGCACCGCGGATGAGCTGAAAATTATGCGGGAGCAGGCAGTCGCGCAGGGCCTTCCGCCCCGATATAACGGCTTCTGGCGTGATCGGGACCCCTCCGAAGCCCCATCGGGCGCGCCTTTTTCCGTGCGGCTCAAAGCACCGAAAGAGGGTGAAACCGTTATTGAGGATCTTGTTCAGGGTGCGGTGCGTGTCGCCAATACGGAGATGGATGACCTCATCATCCTGCGCTCCGACGGCTCGCCTACATATCTGCACGCCGTCGTCTGCGATGATCATGATATGGAAATCACCCATGTCATGCGCGGTGATGACCATCTGACAAACACATTTCGTCAGGCCATGATTTACCGCGCCATGGGTTGGGCGCTCCCGCAATTTGCGCATCTTCCCCTGATTCACGGGCCGGATGGTGCAAAATTATCCAAAAGGCACGGTGCGCAATCGGTCGTCGATTTCCGCGAAGCTGGCTACTTGCCGGAAGCTCTGTGCAATTATCTCCTTCGCCTCGGATGGGGCCACGGGGATGCGGAGATCCTTTCAAGGGATGAGCAGATCGCCCTCTTTGACCTTGACGGCGTCGGACGCGCGCCCTCCCGGATGGATTACACCAAACTTGCTCATCTCAATGGCGTCTATCTTAGAGAAGCTGATCCCGCGCGATTGACGGAGGATGTCGTCGCGCGCCTTGCTGACAGGAGTGACGTTGTTACTGATGACCTTTTCCGAGAGCGCGTGTTGAAGCTCATGCCCGGTTTACAGGCACGCGCCAAACTCCTGACAGACCTTGCTGAGAGCGCGGCCTTCCTTGGTAAAAAGCCCCCTCTGACCTTTGATGCCAAGGCGGAGAAACTTCTTGACGCGCCGACGCAGGCCGTTTTGCGCCGTATTGCTGACAAGCTCGCACAGCTTTCCCCTTTTGACGCCCCCTCGATCGATGCGGCCCTCCGCGCCTTCGCGGATGAGGCGGGCCTCAAACTCGGCCAGGTCGCGCAACCTCTGCGCGCGGCGATGACCGGGACTTTAGTGTCGCCGGGCATTGACGCGACATTGGCGGCGCTCGGGCGCGACGATGTGCTGGCACGGATCGGAGCCGCGACGGGCCATGGCTGAGCTTTCCTCACGGCGTCATCTTCTGGGGATTGAAGGCATGTCCAGAAAGGACATCCTTCCCTATCTCGACCTCGCTGAAAATTACGTTCTGCTCAGCCGGTCGCGTTCATCGCCGCGTGAGGCCCTGAGAGGGCGCACTGTCGTCAATCTGTTCTTCGAGGACAGTACGCGCACCCGCACCAGTTTTGAGTTGGCGGGCAAGCGTCTGGGGGCGGATGTCATCAATATGACGGTCGCCACATCATCCGTTAACAAGGGTGAGACGTTGCTCGACACGGCCGCGACGCTGAATGCCATGCGTTGTGACCTGCTGGTTGTCCGTCACGCGCAGTCGGGCGCGCCCGCCTTGCTGGCGCAGAAAGTGGCGGCGCATGTCGTCAATGCCGGGGACGGTATGCACGAGCACCCGACTCAGGCGCTGCTGGATGCGCTGACAATCAAACGCCACCTTAACAGGCTTGACGGCCTGACGGTCGCGATCTGCGGCGATGTCGGCCATAGCCGTGTGGCGCGCTCCAACATCCATCTCCTGACCGCCATGGGCAGCCGGATCCGCCTCGTCGGCCCACCCACCCTCGTCCCCTCCGTCATGGAGGAATTGGGCAACGTTACGGTTATTCATGACATGGATGAGGGCATCCGGGATGCTGATATCGTCATGATGCTGCGCATGCAGAAAGA
The DNA here is from genome assembly GCF_036452135.1 of Sorlinia euscelidii. Lineage (NCBI taxonomy): Bacteria > Pseudomonadati > Pseudomonadota > Alphaproteobacteria > Acetobacterales > Acetobacteraceae > Sorlinia > Sorlinia euscelidii. Next base: position 177,743 of record NZ_JAWJZZ010000002.1, read on the forward strand.
GCGCATGGAATCCGGACTTGTGCCCAGTATGCGTGAATATTTCCGCTTTTACGGGCTGGACCGTCGGCGTCTGCGGCTCGCGAAGAAAAATGCCCTCGTTATGCATCCCGGTCCGATGAATCGCGGTGTTGAAATCGCCTCAGATGTCGCGGACTCCGCGCAAAGCGTCATTCAGGAGCAGGTTGAAATGGGTGTCGCCATTCGTATGGCGGTGCTTGATTACCTCGCACGTTCGGAGCATACGCCGTGAATACGCTTATCTTCGAGAATGTCACCATCCTTGACCCGGAGGCGAAGAAGCCCGCGCCGGGACGCCTCGTCGTTAAGGATGGCTTGATCGCCGGGTTCCTTCCACCCGGGGCGGAAGGCATGCCGGGAGACGCCGTGCGCATTGACGGCGGCGGCGCGGCTTTATGCCCCGGCCTGATCGACCTGCGCGCGTCAACAGGTGAGCCGGGGGCGGAATATCGTGAGACCTTTACCGCCAGTCTGGATGCGGCGGCGGCAGGCGGTGTCACAACGATGGCCCTGCTGCCCAATACGCGCCCCGCGATTGATGAGCCCGCCCTCGTACGGCTGCTAAAAGCATGGGGTGATGAGGATGGCCGCGTCACCATCCTGCCTTACGGCGCTTTAACGCATGGATGCCTGGGCCAGGACATGGCGGAACTCGGCCTTCTGTCAGAGGCGGGCGCTATTGCCTTCACAGATGGCCCCCATGCTATCGCTGATACGAAACGCATGCGCCAGTGCCTTGCTTATGCAAAGGGCATTGACGCGCTGGTTATGCAACATCCTGAAGACCCGTCCCTCGCGCGGGGCGGCTGCGCCACGGCCAGTGAGCGCGCCACCCGTCTGGGCCTGCCGCAGATCCCACCCGCAGCGGAGGCGATCCTGATGGCGCGGGATATACGTCTGGCGGAAATGACCGGGGCACGCCTGCATTTTGCGCATGTTTCCACCGCAGAGGGGCTTGAACTGATACGCGGTGCCCGCAAACGCGGCCTGCCGATCACCTGCGATGCGGCGCCGCCTTATTTTTATCTGGATGAGCGAGAGATCGAAGGCTTCCGCACTTATGCGAAACTCTCACCCCCCTTGCGAGAGACGTCAGACCGGGATGCGGTGCGCGCCGCTTTGGCAGACGGCACAATCGACGCCATTGCCTCCGACCATACGCCGTGCGATGCGGATGATAAACGCCTGCCTTTCGCACAGGCGCGCGCGGGCGGCACGGGTCTCGTCACTTTACTGCCGATCACTTTGTCCGAGGTTGCTGCCGGTCGGCTTGATCTGCTCCAGGCCGTTCGACTGCTGACATCATCTCCGGCCCGCCTTCTGGGTGTGGCAGGTGGCACACTCCGTAAAGGCCGCCCCGCGGATCTTTGCCTGTTTGACCCCAAGGCACGCTGGACAATCAGAGCGGGCGCACTGGCTGGCGGCGCGCAGAACACGCCTTTCGATGGACGTGACGTCACCGGCAAGGTCATCGGCACCTGGAAGAACGGACGCCGCACCTTTGGAGAGGCCTAGGCCATGACACGCGACCTTCTCCTTTCTGCCACCATCGTGCTGAGTTACCTCTGCGGCAGCATTCCCTTTGGGCTGATCCTGACGCGCATGGGCGGGGAAGGCGATATCAGGCAGATAGGCTCAGGGAATATCGGCGCCACCAACGTCTTGCGCACGGGCCGGAAAGGGCTTGCCGCCCTCACCTTGCTGCTCGATGGAATAAAAGGTGCCGTGCCTCTTCTCATTCTTCGCGGACTCGATTTTTCCCCACTTCAACTTGGCCTTGCCTGTGCTTCTGTGGCTGTCGTGGTGGGACATTGCTTCCCGCTCTGGCTTCGGTTCAGAGGGGGGAAAGGCGTCGCAACCGGTTTGGGCGCGCTGATCGCCCTATGTTGGCCCGTCGGCTGCATATGCTGCCTCGTCTGGCTTGCGGTCGCGCGGCTTTCTCATATTTCCTCAGCCGGGGCACTTGCGGCATTCGCGGCTTCCGTGATTCTGATCGCACCGCTCAGCATGCAGCCACTGCATTCCCCATTGCCCCTCGCCACGTTCATTATCGCGCTGATTGTCGTGATAAGACATGCCGGAAACATTCAACGGCTGGTGGCGGGGACGGAAAAACCAATCGATATTGATGCACCACCGCAAGATAAGATAAAGATCTGAACATCTCTTAACGGATATTGCCGACCGAGCGCGTCGGTTGCGTGGGCTCATGTCAAAGACAATTACGCCACGAGAAACGATTGCACGTCTGCGCTTGACCCGATGTGCCGGGATCGGGCCTGTAACCTTTCGCCGCCTGCTTGATGAATATGCAGATGCCGCAACCGCGATTGAGGCGCTGCCTGAGCGTTTGCGCCAGGCCGGGCATCGCGCCCTGGCCATGCCGCTGGAGAGCGAGATTGAAGCGGAGTGGATCAGGACAGAGAAATACGGGGGGCGCATCCTGTTTTTTGATGATCCTCATTATCCCCTGTTAATGAAAAACGTGCCCGACGCGCCGTCCGCCGTGACGGTCCTGGGCGATGTCGCGCGTCTATCTCAGAAATCCGTCGCGATTGTAGGGGCGCGGAACGCCTCGGCAGCCGGGCTTCGCATGGCGGAGTCTCTGGCGGCGGGGCTCGCTGAAGCCGGCATTGTCGTGGTCTCCGGTCTGGCCCTGGGGATTGATCGCGCCGCCCATATGGCGGCTCTATATCCAGGCTGCACGGTGGCCGCGCTGGCTGGCGGGATCGATACAATCTACCCGCCTGAGAACAAGGCGCTGCGGGATGACATCGCGGCACGCGGTTGCCTGGTGACGGAAGCACCTCTGGGCACTGTGCCGCAGGGACGGCACTTTCCACGGCGCAACCGCTTGATTGCGGGCATGTCACAAGGCGTTGTCGTCGTGGAAGGCGGGCTGCGCTCCGGAACATTGATCACGGCGAAAATGGCGCTTGATTATGGCCGCGATATTTTCGCGGTGCCCGGCTCCCCGCTTGATCCGCGATCCCGCGGGGGTAATGACCTGATCCGACAAGGCGCCATTCTGACGGAAACGGTCGACGATATCTTAAGAAATCTCGCCGACACGGTTGACATAAGCCGCGCTCCGCCGCAAACAACGCGAAAAGCCTTTGATACAGCGCAGTTATCCCTGCTGGAGACGTCACAGCAACCGGATAATGACCCGCGACGTCGCATTGCATCTTTACTTTCCAACACACCAATTTCCGTTGACGACCTCGTCGATAAAAGTCAATGCTCCGTTTCGGTCGTGTCATCTGTTCTTTCGGCGCTGGAACTCGATGGCGAAGCGACATTTTTACCGGATGGTCAGATCGTGATGCTGCAGCCGGAAGTTTAAAGCAAGCGCCGTTCGAAACGGGAGACAAAATGACGGACGTAGTCGTGGTAGAAAGCCCGGCCAAGGCGAAAACGATCAATAAATATCTCGGCGGTGGCTACACGGTGCTGGCGTCTTTCGGGCATGTGCGTGATCTGCCGCCGAAAGATGGAAGCGTCCGGCCGGATGAGAATTTCGCAATGGATTGGGCAACGGATGACCGCGGCGCCAAACATATGGGCGATATTGCGCGCGCCCTGAAATCCGCCAAGTCGCTCTATCTCGCCACGGACCCTGATCGTGAGGGTGAAGCCATTTCCTGGCATGTCCAGTCTGTGCTCGCGGAACGCAACCTGCTTAAAAACATCAGCGTGCAACGCGTCACCTTTAATGAAATCACCAAATCGGCGGTGCAGCGGGCCATGGCCAATCCCCGCGCCCTGGACCAGCCGCTGATTGACGCCTACCTCGCACGTCGCGCGCTGGATTACCTCGTCGGCTTTACGCTGTCCCCGGTTTTGTGGCGCAAACTCCCGGGAAGCCGCAGCGCCGGGCGCGTCCAATCTGTCGCCTTACGGCTGATCTGCGAGCGTGAAGCGGAGATCGAGGTCTTTAAAAAGCGGGAATATTGGAGTGTCAAAGGGCTTTTTGAAGAGAAGTCGGGACAGGAATTTCTTGCGCGACTGACCCATCTCCACGGCAAAAAGCTTGAACAATTTGACCTGGAAAATGCGGAGGCCGCCGAGGCGGCGCGCGCCCTTGTCGCGGCGGGTCAATTTTCCGTTTCGGATGTTGAACATAAAAAGATCCGCCGAAACCCATCACCGCCCTTCACCACGTCAACTTTACAGCAGGAAGCCTCTCGCAAACTGGGGATGAGCGCCCAAGTCACCATGCGCACCGCTCAGCAGCTTTATGAAGGTGTGGATATTGGTGGTGAGCATGTCGGGCTTATCACTTATATGAGGACGGACGGCGTCCAGATGGCGGCTGAAGCCATCAGCGCCATCAGGAGCCATATTCTCGACAGTTTCGGGAAAGAATATCAGCCTGAAAAGCCGCGCGTTTATTCAAGCAAGGCGAAAAATGCGCAGGAAGCGCATGAAGCGATCCGCCCGACCGATGTGCGGCGTCGCCCGGAAGATGTAACGCGCCACCTCAATCACGATCAGTCCCGTCTTTACGAGCTCATTTACAAGCGCGCGGTCGCGGCCCAGATGTCCTCTGCCGAATTGGATCAGGTTTCCGTCACATTGACCGACGGGCAAAACACTGTGACGATGCGGGCGACGGGGACAACCATCGCTTTTGATGGCTTCCTGCGACTATATCGCGAGGGTCGGGATGATATCGCGTCAGAGGATGATGAGAACCGGCTTCTCCCCCCCATGACGAAGGGCGACCCGGTCCAGACGAAGGACGCCCAGGCGGAGCAGCATTTCACGCAACCGCCGCCCCGATACTCTGAAGCCAGTCTCGTCAAGAAGATGGAGGAGATCGGGATTGGTCGTCCCTCAACCTACGCCTCCATCCTTTCCGTTCTGCGGGATCGCAGCTATGTGCGGCTTGATAGTCGGCGATTTGTTCCGGAGGATCGCGGAAGGCTGGTGACGGCATTTCTGACATCGTTTTTTGAGACTTATGTTGATACGGACTTCACCGCCAGGCTGGAGGAGCAGCTCGACGATATTTCGGATGGTCGGGCGGACTGGCACGACGTCATGCGCGCCTTCTGGAAAAATTTTTCCCATGCTGTGGATCAGACCAAAGATCTCAAAATCTCCGACGTGATTGATGCGCTGGATGAAGATCTCGGCGCATACTTCTTTCCCCTTCGGGAGGATGGGGGGGACCCACGGCAATGCACGGCCTGCGGGTCGGGACGTCTCGGGTTGAGGCTCGGGAAATTCGGGGCCTTTATCGGTTGCTCCAATTACCCGACCTGTCAGTTCACGCGTCGCCTCATCGCGGATGATGGCGCGGAGGCACCAAGCCTGAAAGAAGGTATCCGCCATGTGGGCATGGATGCCGAGACGGGGGAAGAGCTGACGATCAGGCGCGGCCCTTACGGGCTTTACGTCCAGAGAGGGGAAGCGGACCCTGCGGATAAAAAGAAAAAACCCAAGCGCGTTGCCCTGCCAAAAAATGTCGATGCCGAGACGCTGAGCCTCGAGCAGGCCCAGGGCTATATCTCCCTGCCCCGCAAAATAGGCCCCCACCCGGAATCCGGCGAGATGATGGAGGCGGGTCTCGGACGTTTCGGCCCCTTCATCAAGATGGGCGGCATTTATGCCACGCTTGGTAAAGACGATGACGTTCTGACGGTCGGCGCCAATCGTGCCGTGGATTGCCTGGCACAGAAACTGGCCAGCATTCGCAACCTCGGCAAACACCCCAAAGATGAAGAAAGCGTGATGGTCCGCAAGGGTCGGTTCGGGCCTTATGTGCAGCACGGGCAAATCATTGCCACCCTGCCGCGCGGCAGTGACATGGATGACGTCACGCTTGATGAGGCTGTGACCCTCCTGGCTGAAAAAGGAAAACCCTTGAAGGCCCCGGTGAAGAAGGGCGTCAAGAAAGCGGCGTCCAGCGCTAAAAAGCCGGTCACAGATAAAAAAGCGACAGCCAAAACCCCGAAAAAGGCGGCAGCCAGCGCGGCGCCACGGAAGCGCAAGGCGGCCAAAGCCAAGCAGAAGGGGCCTGACGCTTCATGATGCGCCGCCATGGCCCGAACGTTTTTGAAGAGCGCATGGCAAGCCGCATTTGCATTGCACGAAAAAATTTTTACACTGTATAGTGTTTGGCTGTATTTCGGTCTGCAAGGTCCTCTGCCCTGAAACCCTTCAAAGCATCCTTTGCACAAAATGCACGGCCTTTATGCAGTGCTCTTTTCTGTGCATGGCTTGTCTTGACGCCGATCCAGGTCAGGGCGGATGAGGTTGTTACCCTCAATCAGAGCCTCGTTGCCAGTGTCATCGAATCCGCCCTCCGCTTCATCCATCCCCGCACGCTTGAACCACAGGATTTCAAGACCTTCTGTTTCTGGGGATTGGATGGCCTGACAGCCATTGATCCCTCCATTTCCCTCACCATGTCGCCCAGTGATGGCAGGACGGCGCAAACTGTCAGAATGGATATTGGTCAGAAGGAAATCGCCAGCTTTAATCCGCCCAATGGCGCGGATTTAGCGAGTTGCGTTCAATTTACCATCAAGGCGCTCAGTGTGGCCTGGGCGCACTCGAAGATTTTGCGCGCCGCCGGTCAGGAAGCGCTCATGCAGAGTTTCTTTGATGAGCTTTTCAACCATCTTGATCCTTATTCCCGTTATGTCGGCCCTGACCCCGCCGCCGATGATCGACGGGAGCGGTCAGGGGATGAGGGCAATATCGGTGTGACATTGGGCCTGTCGCATGATGCGGTCATCATCTCCTCCATCAATGCCAATGGTCCGGCCTGGTCCGCCGGGCTTGATGCGGGGACATATCTCCTCGCCGTCAACGGGCAACGCATAAAGGGCGATAATCTGGATGAGATCGCCGCCATGCTGCAAGGCCCTGCCGGGCGCGCCGTCAGGCTGACCCTGCGCAAACCCGGTGAAGCCGCGTTTGAGCAGGAAATCCGCCTTCAACAGGTCCCCCCACAGACCGTATATATTGAGGTCAGAAATCGGGTGGCAATTTTCCGAATTACGGCGTTTTCCTCCGATACGGCGGAGGAGCTGAGCCAATATCTCGATCAGGCCCTGACGGAAGATAAGATCAGAGCCCTCGTACTGGACTTGCGGGGAGATCGCGGCGGCGTCCTTCAGCAGGCGGTCACAGCGGTCGCGCTGGTCCTGAATCATGGCATTGCCGTGGTGACGAAGGGCCGCGACCCGCAAGCCAATCACATCTGGACCGTGCAGGGCGGCGATATGACGCAAAATCTGCCGATCGCCATCCTCGTCGACGGGCGCACGGCCAGTGCGGCGGAAATCCTTGCCGCCGCACTGGCCGACCATCGGCGCGCCGTTGTGATTGGCAGCGCCACTTTAGGTAAAGGGTTGGTGCAGGCCGTCGGGCAGATGCCGAATAAGGGGGAAATCTTCGTGACGTGGAGCCGCGTACTCGCGCCGCTAGGTTGGCCCCTTCAGGGCGTGGGCATCATCCCCCAGATCTGTACCTCGCGCGGTAGCGCCTATTTGCAGGAGCAATTATCGGCTCTTCAGACCGGCCACCTGCTAAATGAAAGCCTCATCCGCGTTTCACGGGATTTACGCTACCCTGTCCCCGTGCCACGCATCCTCGAAATCCGGCGTCAATGCCCCGCAGCTTTGGGGACGGATGCTGATCTGGATGTTGCGAGATCCATTGTGACGCATCCCCTCCTTTATAAAGCAGCGTTGCGGGCGATACCCGATATTGACGCGCCGAATACTCAGCTTCCCTGATAGATCACATGAGATTGAAAACAGAATTCTGGATTCGCGCCCTGATACGACAGCAGGCGCAGCGCGGCAATATCGCAACAATTGTCAAAAAAGGTGATATTGATGCTGGCACGCCGTACATCATATTGATCGACAGAAACCGAAACATTGCGGTATTTAGGGAACGCGCACTCGCAGATGGTTGGGAGCGCCTGCCTATGGAGAGTCAGGGTGATCTTGACTCGTTCCTCATCCGTCAGGAGAAATATGATCCCGATCTCTGGATATTGGAGCTTGAAACCTCTGTCGTTTCTGACCCGATTGAAAAAGAGCTGACGACCCGGCATGGATCATCCGACTGACATATGGCGGGGGACAAGGCTGTTTCCCGCTGCAGGGCGGGGAAAGCTTCCTTTAATCCGGATCATGATACAGGGTTCGTGACCCTTCACCATGATGCGAACTCTTGGGCGCGCTGCGTCTTTTAACACAACAATGATCCCCCACAGGCCGGGGCGATCACTGAGCACGGAGAACATGCGATGGCAACCCGGACCCGACACGATAAGCCAAACGGGTCATGCGCCGTTAAAACTCTGTCGTTCGCCTGCGGGAAACGCGCTTCCATGTCACGTCGCCACCGTCTTGCGGGCCCCGCTCTCGGCTTGATCTTGTCCATCGGGAGCATCTGCGTCGCCAAGGCCCAACCTGTGACCGGGCTCTATATTAACGGTGAGGGCGGCGCGACTTTCAATCAGGATCAGGTCAATCGCGGCTCGCCCAGTTTTCCGGTCGGGCGCGACAAATATGATGTCGGCGCGGCAGGGCTGGGCTCGGTCGGTTGGGGCTTCGGCAACGGGTTCCGCGTTGAGGTTGAAGGCAATTACCGGGACAGCAATCTCGGCTATTATCGCAGCAACCATGGATCTCCGGTCACAAGTGGTGGTCAGAAAGTCTATGGCGCCATGGCGAATGCATTATTCGACATGGATCTGGGTAAAAATTGGATCTTCCCTTATTTCGGCGCGGGTATCGGTTATGCGTGGCAGAGAAGCGACTTTGATATCGCCATTCCGTCACTCGGTTATAACCAGCATGTTGGCGGCACATTTGGCAATTTTGCCTATCAGGCCATTTTTGGCCTCGCCTTTCCTGTGCCTCATGCGCCGGGCCTGTCTCTCACGACTGAATATCGTTTCATGACCATGCTGGGGCCGCAAAGCCACCATGGCCGTGCAAATGGCGTGCTGACCGATGCGGGTTATATGCCGGGCGCCGTGGCGGCGGGAAATCGATCAACCACGACTTATTTCAATCATTCCGCCATGCTGGGGTTGCGCTATGAGTTCAACCCGCCACCACCACCCGCCCCGCACATTGACACGCCGATTCAGGCGCCCGGCCCCGCCCCGGCACGCACCTATCTTGTCTTTTTTGATTGGGACAAAGCCGACCTCTCAAACCGCGCGCGGGCCGTCATTGAAGCCGCCGCCCAGAATGCCTCGAATGTGGGAGAAACGCGTATCAAGGTTAATGGCTATACGGATAACAGTGCCGGCCACCCGGGCGCGCGTGGCAAAGCCTATAATATGCAGCTCTCCCTCCGCCGGGCGCGCGCGGTCAAATCTGAGTTGATTCGCGATGGCGTGGCGGAAGGCACGATCGAAACCCGCGGTTTCGGAGATGCGGACCCTCTCGTACGCACAAAGCCGAACACGCGTGAGCCACAGAATCGTCGCGTCGCCATTATCCTTGACTGATTATCCGGCTTAAGGATCGGGGGGCGCGCCCGCTCCCTCGCGGGCGGGCCGGTTAAACGAGGCCGGTAAAGAGCGACGTGGAGAGATATCGCTCTGCAAATGAGGGGATCATCGTCACGATGACCTTCCCCTTATTTTCCGGCGCCCGTGCAAGCTCCAACGCGGCGGAGAGGGCTGCGCCGGATGAAATCCCGATGGGAATGCCCTCCACGCGCGCGCACAGACGCGCCGCCGCAATGGCTTCCCGCTCCGAAACGGTTTTGACCCCGGTCAAAAGGGACGTGTCGAGTATATGCGGGCAAAAACCGGGCCCGATCCCCTGAATGCCGTGCGGACCGGGGCGATCACCATGCAAGACGGCGCTCTCAGAGGGTTCGACGCCCCAAAACGCCATTCCGGGCCTGCGCGCGCCCAGAGTGCGTGCAATTCCGGTTAAAGTGCCACCCGTCCCGAGGCCTGCAACGACCATATCCACCTGGCCCTGCGTGTCCGCCCAGATTTCCTCTGCCGTCCCGTGAGCGTGGATGTCGGGGTTGGACGGATTGTCAAACTGGCTTGGCATCCAGGCATCGGGGAGTGACGCGACAAGCTCACGCGCGCGGTCGATGGCCCCAGCCATCCCGCGGGAAGACGGCGTCAGCTCCAAATGCGCGTTCAGGAGGCGCATCATTTTCCGACGTTCCGTTGAAGCGCTCTCCGGCATGGTGACAATAAGCCGGTAACCGCGCGCTGCTGCCACGAAGGCGAGCGAGATGCCCGTATTGCCGGAAGTCGGCTCAACCAGCACCGTGCGCCCGGGTGAAATCAGGCCCTGCGCCTCAGCATCCTCAACCATCGCCAGACCAATCCGATCCTTGACCGATCCGAGTGGATTGAAAAACTCGAGTTTGAGAAGAATCTGCGCGTGAAGCCCTTCCTTCCGCTGTAAGCGCGGTGCCGCGACGAGCGGCGTTGCCCCCACCGTCTCAAGGATTGACCCGTAAACCTGCCCATGCATGCGCGGCCCCTGCCTGCGCCCCGAGGCGGACTCAACCGCATTTATATTCGCGATCCGAGATGCCGGCCCTTGACCCGATGACATAATATCCTCCCGCGCATGACTCGATAACGCTATTTTAAAATACGACGTGAAACTGTTATATATAATCCAGCCATTCGGAGGAAATTTAAAATGTATCTGCGACGTGATAGAGCGATGACGGCAGTTACCGTCATGCTGGACATCGCTTTTCACACGGGGCGCTCGGACCTCGTCAGTGGTGTCGAGCTTGCAGAGCGCACGGGCCTGGCGCGTCGCGGGATTGAACCCGTCCTGCAGACATTGTCCCGCAGTGGCCTGCTGGAAAGCGTGCGTGGCCCCAAGGGCGGCTATCGCCTGGGGCGGGCGCGGCGCGATATTTCACTTGATGACATCGCACAGGCTGTCCTGCTTGATGAGCCGGCACCGATGGATGAAACATCCAACCCCCTTTTTCGGGAGGTGATCGCGCCATGCTGGCAGACACTTGACCTTCGGATGAAAAGAGAGATGGCGGAGATCTCGCTGGAGGAGCTGATCCGTCGCGCGGAGAAACGCGGCCTGCGTCGACCGGTTGAGGAGCCGATTACCTTTTCAATCTGAGATCACAACCCCGGCCATCGCCGGGGCGGTCATGCGTCACGTCTTCTGCGCGCTGGCTTTCCCAGTCTCATTGGTCGGTTTTTTTGACGTGTCCGCTGTCGGGGATGCTGGCGTCGCCCCGGCCGCCGGCGTTGCCGCCGCGCCTGGCGTCACGGGGACGATGGGTGTGGCCTGGACATTCACCTTGACGTCAAGGGCGACACGCGGCGCATCGATGGATGGAATCAGAATGACCGTAAAAGCATCATCGCCTGCATAGGCGGTGTCGGCGCGGTAATTCAGGTAGGTTTGGCCCTCATAATTGTAAATCAGCACCTTGCCCTGCTGCGGATGGGGCACGACGCCGAAAGACGCGTAGCTGCCGCCCTCGGGCTTTTTGAGGGTGAGGGTGCAGAAGCCGTCATCGCTTCTCACCGTCATTTCCGTCGATAATTTGCGACCGTCCTCTTCAGACTTGACCGGCGTGAGCTGACACAAAGCCGATTTTTTGAGATTGCCGTACGGGTCAGGTGCGATAAGACGTGCCGGCAGAACCGGCCGATGACAGGCCGCGAGCACGGCAGACATCACGGCGAAGCCTAAAACCTTTTTAACACGCAGCAAATTATTAACTCCCCTCTCGGACGACCGACTAAGGTGGGGTCGGCCATGCGTTCATATGACGGATCGTTTGCACAGGAATAATCGGAAAAACGAAAGCTCGCCGCCAGCGTTTCTCCCCCAATAATCCCAGGAAGTGACGACGTGCCCACCTTATCCATTTCAATGCAAGCGCTCAAATGCAAAAATGGGTTTATTTTGCGCCTTGTCCGTCGTAATTCTTTCCGCATTCGTCCCGGTCCCTCGCGCCCGAACGCGCCCTTACAATTCCATCTGGAGAAGTTGTCATGAAGCCACGCCACGTTGTCAAAAACTTCAGACAAGCGTGCAGCTTGACCCGGCTTTTTCCTGCCGCCCTTCTCTTTATTTCCCCCGTCGCGCAGGCCGCCCCCACCTGCGGTGAGTCACCCACCCATGAGGCTTTCAATGTGCAGGGTCTTAAAAGTGAGCTGATGGTGACGGCGCTCTCCTGTAGCGCGCAGGATCGCTATAACGCGTTCGTGACGAAATTCAGGCCGAAACTGGCGGAGGAGGAAGGACGTCTCGATCGCTATTTCCGGAGCAATTACGGGCGGGCCGCCAGTCGCCAGCGTGATGACTATGTGACGCAGCTCGCAAATGTTCAGTCCAAGGGTGGCGTGCAGGCGGGCACAGTCTTCTGCGCACAGCGTATGCAGATGTTTGATGAGATCGACGCCCTCAAGGATGGGGCGGATCTTTCTCATTATGCGGAAGGTAAGGACATCGCCCAACCGGAATCATTTGAGTCTTGCAGCGGGCCGCGTAACACGACAGCCCGTGCGCAGCAGCATCGTCGTAGACGCAGCGCGAAACATTGACATGATGGTGATGAGACCGGTCGCACGCCCTGACATGCAACGCCCCAACGCCGAAGCACGATGATGCGCGACGATCTCTTCCCCGGTCAAAATCCTGAGCGCCCCAGGCGCGATCGCACCCGCAAGGCGGCAAGCGCCTATGATGCCGCACAGATTGAAGTGCTAGAGGGGCTGGAGCCTGTGCGTCGGCGCCCCGGCATGTATATTGGCGGCACGGATGATACGGCCTATCATCACTTGGCTTCCGAGATCATCGATAATGCGATGGATGAAGCGGTCGCCGGTTTTGCCGACGTGATTGAGGTCAGCCTCGAAAGCGCCGACACGCTTTACGTGCGCGATAATGGGCGCGGCATCCCCGTCGATGCCCACCCGAAATTCAAGGATCGCTCCGCTTTGGAGGTGATTTTCACCACCCTCCATGCCGGGGGGAAGTTTTCGGGCAAAGCTTATCAGACATCGGGGGTTTACATGGTGTCGGCTCCTCCGTCGTCAATGCGCTTTCCTCCTTTCTACAAGTGGACGTCATACGGGACCGCGCTCTTTGGCGCCAGGTCTATGCGCGTGGCGTCCCGCAGTCAGCGCTCGAGAAAATTGGCAAGGCGCCAGGTCGTAGCGGCACCGCGGTGCGTTTTACGCCGGATCATCAGATTTTTGGTCATCTCGGTTTCTCAGCCGACCGGCTATATCGCCTCTGCCGATCAAAAGCGTCACTTTTCCGCAATGTCACAATCCATTGGAAAATGGCAGCGGACTCCATCAAGAGAGGGGATGACACGCCGGAGACGGATATCATCCACTTTCCGAATGGTCTGGCGGATAGTCTCGTTACCGAGCTGGAAGCGCCTGAAACGCTGCTGGCCCCGCTATGGGCAGGCGAGGCGCAGCTCCCTAAATCCGCCGATGGCGAAGAGAGCGGCCGGGTTGAATGGGCGATTGCCTTTATCTCTCGCGGTTCGGCCGCCATCGCGTCTTTCTGCAATACGATCCCGACCCCTCAGGGCGGCACGCATGAGATTGGCCTCCGAGCCGCGCTTCTGAAGGGCTTCCGCCATTGGGGTGAGCAGCGCGCCATGAAACGCGCTGGTGTGATCACGGCCGATGACATTATGGGGATGGTGGCCAGTAAGCTCTCCGTCTTCATCCGGGATCCGCATTTTCAGGGTCAGACGAAAGAGAAACTGACGACGCAGGAAGCTGCGCGCCTTGTCGAAGGGGCGTTACGCGACCGGATTGACCATTGGCTGGGCGGCAACCCCGCACAGGCGGATCAGCTCCTCACCGCAATTGTCGAGCGGGCGGAAGACCGGCTCCGGCGGAAGGAAAACCGGGACACGCTGCGCAAAAGTGCGACGCGTCGCCTGCGCCTTCCCGGCAAACTGACGGATTGCACGCGGGAGAACGCGGCCGAGACCGAGATTTTCCTCGTCGAAGGAGATTCCGCTGGTGGGTCCGCCCGTCAGGCGCGGGACCGGGAAACCCAGGCCGTGCTGCCTTTACGCGGCAAAATCCTGAATGTCGCCTCCGCCACAGCTGAAAAACTGCGCGCCAATCAGGAGTTGAAAGACCTCGTTGAAGCCCTCGGCGCCGGGATTGGCGGACAGTTTGACTCGGAAAAGCTGCGTTATGGCCGTGTCATCATCATGACGGATGCCGATGTCGATGGCGCGCATATCGCCTCCCTTCTCATGACTTTCTTCTATCGCGAAATGCCCCGCCTGATTGAAGGCGGCCATCTTTACCTTGCGCAACCGCCGCTCTACAGGCTGACACATGGTCCCAAGACCGTTTATGCAATGAATGATGATGATCGGGATCGTTGCATCAAGCGGGACTTCAAACCGAATGCGCGGGTTGAAATTTCCCGCTTTAAAGGTCTTGGTGAAATGCCGGTGAGTGACCTTAAAAAAACAACAATGGACCCTCGCCACCGCACAATGCTTCGTGTCATTGTCCCACGGGAAGACGAGTCATTGACTCGCAATCAGGTGGAGAGCCTCATGGGACGTAAGCCCGAACTGCGCTTTCAATTCATTCAGGAGCGTGCGCGTTCCGTTGAGATGCTTGATATCTGATGCGCCTCCTGCGTTTCGGTCAGAAGTCGCGGGGGTGGTCACGTGTGCAGGCCGTCCTCGCCCTTGTTACCGGAATGTCGTCTTTCGAGATCGGCGCGGCGATGGCCAAAAATCTTTTTGGCACATTTTCCGCCGAGCAGATGGTAGGACTGCGCGTTTGCCTGGCATCCGTCATGCTCCTCATCCTGGTGCGGCCGCGCGTTGAATATCTGACCCGCGCCAATATCAAGCTCTTCATCCCGTATGGCGCGGCCATGGCGATGATGAACCTCTTTTTCTACATTGCGCTCAGCCGGATGGCGCTGGGCCTCGCCGTCACGATCGAATTTATCGGTCCGCTCTCACTGGCCCTGTTCGGCTCGCGGCGCTGGATGGATATATTCTGGGCGTTCATTGTCATGATCGGCCTCTTCCTGATCCTTCGGCCGGACAGGTCCTTTCATAATGTTGACCCGATCGGTGTCGCCGCCGCCTTATGCAGCGCCGTCGGTTGGATTATCTACCTCCTCGCCGGGACACGTGTCAGCAAGGTGGTGCCCGGCGCGCAAGCTGCGGCGATTGGCATGAGTTTTGCCGGACTCCTCCTTCTGCCCTGCTTTGTGATCGCCCTCCCCACGGCGTACGCCAATCCTTCAGCAAGCCTGACCGCGATATGGATTGCCGTGCTTTCCTCCGCGATCCCTTATTTGCTGGAAATCATCGCGATGCGTCGCCTCAACCCGCGTGAACTGGGCATTCTCTTGAGCCTGGAACCGGCGTTCGGCAGTTTTTCCGGAATCATCTTCCTCGGGGAGGCGCTTTATCTGTCCCAATGGATGGGTATCATCTGCGTGATGGGCGCTTCAGCGGGTAATGTCCTCTCCCGCAAGGGTAAGCCACCGTCCGGCACAAAAAAATAGGTCGAGGGTCAAGCTGCGCCTTAACGCCGACCAAAGAGGCGCTCTATCTCATTTTTACTCAGCTTCAGCCAGGTCGGACGCCCGTGGGAGCAGGTATTGGCGCGGGGCGTGGCCTCCATCTGTCGCAAAAGTGCCGACATTTCCTCCGCCTGAAGGCGGCGTCCTGATCGGACACTTCCATGACACGCCATGCGCGCGATGACCGCATCAATCCTGCGTTCGATCGCGGCCGCCTCCCCCGGCGTCACCAGCGCGTCATCGGTCAGCTCCTCGGACAGATCGCGGATCAACCCCGCAGCGTCTGAACCTTGTAGCAATACCGGGATGGTTCTCAGGACGAGGCTATCCACCCCGAAACGATCAATTTCAAGCCCAAGACGTGCAAGAGATTCCGAGTAAGCGAGTATGGCGTCAAGCTGCGGGGCGGAGAGCGAGATGATTTCCGGCAAAAGGAGGCGCTGCGTCCTGATCTGCCCTTCTGACCATTGGCGGAGGAGATGCTCATGCGTCAGACGCTCATGCGCGGCATGCTGATCGACAAGGACGAGATCGCCATCATCCGCCACGGCAATGATGTAGGTGTCGAGAACCTGCGCCACCGGCGCGCCAAGCGGGTGCGGTGCGGCGTCATCCTCTGGCGCGGCATCCTTGGGGTGGGGAAGCACCCGCGCTGACGGGCGGAAACCCTCATTGCCGTCCGACATGCCGCTCGACTGAATGCTACCACTGGCAAGTTGCGCTTCGATATCCGCAACGGTCAGAGGCGTCATCACCGTTCCGACATCACCCTGCGGCGAGGCGTGGCGAAGGGCGCGCGCCGGGCCCTCATGGTGCGCCATGCCAAGCCGCCTTTGATACGGCATCGGGTCCGGGCGGTGCGATGCACCGCCATTTCGGGAGGGGTCATCCAGCCGCGACGGCCCATCCTGCGGGTAGCGTATCGTTGGCCGCGCTCCCCGCAACTGGGCATGATGGCCCGATTGCCCGGCCCCTAAACCCAAGGCGCGTTGCAGGGCCCCAATGACGAAGGACCGCACCTCCGCCTCCCGCGCAAATCTCAATTCCGTTTTTGCGGGGTGGACGTTAACGTCTACGTCCTCCGACGGGAGATCCAGAGATAATGCGAGGATGGGAAAGCGCCCGGCCTCAATCAGCGGCCGATAAGCGACGCGGATCGCCGTTTTAAGGAGCGGATCATTCACGGCACGGCCATTGACGGACATGAACTGCCCGGAAGCCGTGGCCCGCGTCGCGGCGGGACCGCAGATGAAGCCGCTTAGATGCATCGCATCACGCTGCTCATCCAGGACGCAAAGTCCCTCACTTTCACCCAGAATGGCTTTCGCGCGCGCTTCAGCCGATTGTGTGGGCAGGTCGATGATGACACGGTTATCGAGACTGAATTTGATGGCGCAATGCGGCGTGGACAGCGCGATGCGGCGCATGACCGCCTCAGCATGGCCGCTTTCCACTCTTGCGGATTTGAGGAATTTCCGCCGGGCGGGGGTCGCAAAAAACAAATCCTCCACCACGGCGCGCGTGCCGAACGTCCCGGCTGCGGGGGCGGGCGGGGTGATCTGACCACCTTCAACCCGGATGGCCCAGGCCGTATCCGCATCGGGGACACGCGACACGATCATAAGCCGTGCGCTCGCGCCGATAGATGGCAGGGCCTCTCCACGGAAACCAAGTGTGCGGATATGGGAGAGATTGCCGTCCGATAATTTGGAGGTGCAATGACGTTCAACGGCCAGAAGCAGGTCATCTGGCGTCATACCGCAGCCATTATCCTGCACATCGATGCGGTCCACCCCGCCACCATTCAAGGCGACCTGGACTTCCGTCGCGCCGGAGTCAACCGCATTTTCAACGAGTTCTTTCAGCGCCGCGGCGGGCCGTTCAATCACTTCACCTGCGGCGATCAGGTCGATCACATGATTGGAGAGGCGGCAGATCTGAGGGCGGTTCGGCGCGGGTGGGGGCGTCATACCGTTGCGGCCTCAGAAGACGCCGAGAAATCCTTTGGAGGGCGATTTAACGCGGGTCACACCCTTCGCCGGGTTGCGCCCCATGGCTGAAGCATCCCGGATGCGGCGGTTTTCAGCCTCTCCATCAACGACGGCATCTTGCGGCCGTCCCTTCCAAAAGAGGATCTGATCTGCGAGGTCACCATTATGGCCCTGCAATTCCTGCCCCTTCTGGGGATTGGACGCCGCCTCATCCAGATTTTTGACGAGATCACGCTGCCCGGCACTGTCCTGGCTGACGCCGCGACGTAAAGCCATTTCAGGCGCCAGCGTCTCGAGCGCCTGCATACTGGCCGAGTCATTAAGCTTGCGCCCGCCTTCTCCGGGAAGATTAAGGTCACTCCCCGGCGGCATGGAGAGGGGCGGCTGCGTCGTGACGGTATATTCATCCGGCATGGAGCGCTCCAACCCGAAGGCGCGTGACAGGTCAGAGCCGGAACAGCCAGGTAACGCCACCAGCACACCGGAAACAGCAACGAAGCGTTGCACGCGGAGGATCATTTGCTTTGCCATCGTGTCAAACCTTACGCGTAAGCCTGCGACTCGACAAGGGGTTCAGGCATCGCATCGTGCCTGCCGATCTAAAATTAAGCGGTCCAGAATCCATAACGCAACACCGACATCAATGGCCATGTCCGCAACGTTGAAAACAAACCAATTCCATCCCCAGGCATGCAGATGGATGAAGTCCACGACCGCGCCCAGGCGCAATCGGTCCAGTACGTTGCCGATGGCGCCACCCGCGATCATCCCCGCGGCGATTGCGACAAAACGGCGTGGTGTCGTCACCATGACGTATATGAGGACGGCCACAGCCATCAGCGCCAGGGAACTGAAAATCCATGGCGCCCCCTTCCCCAACCCGCCCAACATGCCGAACGTCACGGCCCTGTTCCACACCATCGTCAGGTTGAACCATGACAGGATGGGTACGGAGATTTTTCCCGGCAGGTCGTAAATATAGAGAACCCAATATTTACTGGCCTGATCCGCGAGGAGAATGATCAACCCCGCCACGATACCGCCCGGAAAATGACGCTTCCACCACGCACTCTGCTGTATCGGCGACAATCCGGACATCAGGCGGACTCAGTCACGACATCGACGCATCGTAAACACAAATGCGGATGATGCGTGTCCGTGCCGACTTCAGGCAGCACGCGCCAGCATCGGGCACATTTTTCACCGCGCGCAACGCTGATGGTGGGGATGCCATGTTGCTCCGTCACGCCATCCAGGGCGGGTGCCTCGTCCGTTGCATCCAGGTAAATCGGCGCGGCATTCATCTGAATCATGATTTCCACTTCAGAGACGATGGCCAGCTCGCTCCAGTCAACTTCACCGAAAACCGCGTCTTCCTGAGGTGTCAGAGGCAGGCTGACGCACGCTTCGAGGGAAGAACGTATCAACCCGTCGCGCCGCGCCACTTCGAGTTCCGACGTGATGACACGCCGTAATCCGCGTAATTTGCTCCAGCAAGCGCCCAGTTTTTCATTGTACCATGACGCATCCGGCTTGAAGAAATTCTGGAGATGCACAGACTCTTTGCTGCCAAAACGGGCCGTCCATGCCTCTTCCGCCGTAAAGACAAGGACCGGCGCGAGCCACGTTGAGAGGGCGCGGTGCAGGATGTCGAGCACCGTCCGCGCCGCGCGACGACGGGGGGAGGATGCGGCATCGCAGTAAATGACATCTTTGCGGATATCGAAATAGAACGCCGACAGGTCATTGGCGCAGAATTGGTGGAGGAAGGGGAAGACACCCACCCAGTGATGGGTGCGCACAGCATTGGCGAGCACATCATGCACTTCACTCAGACGGTGGAGGATATAACGCTCTAGGTCAGGCAGGTCCGCATAATCCTGCTTCTCTTTTTCCGTAAATCCATCCAGCGCGCCGAGCACCCATCGCAACGTGTTGCGCAGTCGCCGATAGAGTTCGCCCTGCTGCTTCAAAATCTCCTTGCCGATCCGAAGGTCCTCATGACTGTCGGAATTCGCGACCCACAACCGCAGAATATCCGCCCCGAGGGATTGCGTCACTTCATCCGGCGCAACGACATTGCCCAGAGATTTGGACATTTTACGTCCCTGCTCATCCAGCACGAAGCCATTCGTCACCAATGTTTTGAAAGGCGCATGTCCCGTCGTGCCGACACTTTCCAGCAGGGAAGACTGGAACCAGCCACGATGCTGATCCGAGCCTTCAAGATAGAGATCGGCCGGGGCGTTCAGGCGCTGGCCTTTTAATACGAAACTATGGGTGGACCCGCTCTCGAACCACACATCGACAATATCGAAAACCTGCTCGTAAAGATCCGGGTCCCGCTCCGGCCCGAGGAAGGTTGAAGCTGGTTCCGTATACCAGATATCCGCGCCATATTTCTCAAAGGCGGCGACAATGCGCGCCATCACCGCCGCGTCCCTCAGCACCTCGCCCGTCCCTTTTTCAACAAAGACAGCGATGGGCACACCCCAGGCGCGTTGACGGCTGATGCACCAATCCGGGCGCTGCGCCACCATGGAGGTCAGGCGGTTGCGCGCGGCGGCGGGAACAAAAGTCACATCCTGCAACGCCTGAAGCGCGCGCTCACGGAGCTTCGTATCGCCGTCCATCTGGATGAACCATTGCGGCGTCGCGCGGAAAATGATCGGTTTACGGGAGCGCCAGGAATGGGGGTAACTATGCGCAATCGCGTGCTGCGCCACCAGCCCGGCCGGCACGCTATGGGCGGTGATGGATTTTCGCATGACGCGGGACAGGGCCGTGCAGACGGGACCGGCAGCCTTGAAGACATGTTGCCCGGCAAAAAGCGGCACATCGGGCGCGTAAGTGCCGTCATCCTGGACATATTCCGTCACTTCAAGCCCGAAGCGACGGCCAAGCTGGTAATCATCCACGCCATGGGCCGGGGCCGTATGGACAAGTCCCGTTCCCGCATCTGTCGTGACGTAATCGGCAGGCAGCAGAGGCACGTCAAATTCATAACCCTGTCCACGCAGAGGATGCGCGCAGATAACCCCCTCGAGCAATTCCCCCGCCACATATCGATCAATTTTATATTCGATGATGCCGGCCTGGCGGCTGAAATCCTCAAGACGCGCTTCAGCAATGAGGAGTTTCTGCCCGGGCACGACCAGGCTATCCTCAGCGCGCGCAACAACTGAGATGACGACATAATCTATGTCACGCCCAAAGGCGATCGCGCGGTTGGCCGGGATCGTCCAGGGTGTGGTCGTCCAGATGACGCAGGCTGTCTCCAACAATTCCCGGTGGGGGGTGGGGTCGTGAATGACCGGGAAAGCGACATAAATCGCGGTGGAGGTGATGTCGTGATATTCGATCTCGGCCTCGGCGAGCGCCGTTTTTTCGACAGGGCTCCACATGACAGGCCGCAGCGCCCGGTAAAGCGCGCCATTCAGCAGAAATTTGCCAATTTCTCCCACAATCGCCGCTTCGGAGGCGAAATCCATGGTGGCGTAGCGATTTGTCCACTCCCCCTGCACGCCCAGCCTCTGAAATTCCTTCGACTGTACTTCCAGCCAGTGCCGCGCATATTCGCGGCACTCTGCCCGGAACTGAATGATCGGCACATCCTCCTTATGGCGGCCCGATTTGCGATATTCTTCTTCCACCCGCCATTCGATCGGCAGGCCGTGGCAGTCCCAGCCGGGAATATAACGCACATCCCTGCCGGACATGCGTTGCGCGCGATTGACGATATCCTTGTTGATCTTGTTCAGCGCATGGCCGATATGGAGATGCCCATTCGCGTAAGGCGGGCCGTCATGGAGTGTGAAGACGTCCTTCCCCGCATGCCCGGCGGCAATACGGGCATCGAGCCTGGATTTTTCCCATTGCGCCAGCAATTCAGGCTCACGCGTTGGGAGGTTGCCACGCATGGCGAAGCTGGTCCGCGGCAAAAAGACCGTGTCGCGATACTGGTCTTTCGGGTCGTGCCCAGATGATGAGCTGTTCTGATTTTCGGGCATGATGATCGTCATTCGGGCAGGGAAAAGAGCGCTCATCTATGCGCAATCGGGACGGTTGTGGTCAAGCCCGTTCTTGTATCGGGGCGCGTCCTGCCGGTCTCGGCGACGCATCGGGATCGCCATCATTGTAAAACCTTTCATGCGCCGGCTAAGATCGCAGGTGAATGTCAGGCTGTATTTCTGGAGATATCATGTCGAATCGCATCATTGTCACCGGCGCGGCAGGCTTTATTGGCAGCAACCTTGTCAGGGCGCTCAATGCACGCGGCTATAAGGATGTGATCGCCGTTGATCATCTGAAGCGCGGTGAGAAGTTTCAAAACCTTCTTTCGCTGGATCTCGCCGACTTTATCGACAAAACGGATTTTTACGCCCGTTTCCGGACGGGAGAGTTTGATGATGCGGAAGCGATTTTCCATCAGGGCGCATGTTCAGACACGATGGAGCATGATGGACGCTACATGATGGCCAATAATTATGAGACAAGCCGCCTGCTTCTTGAGAGATGCGGCATGACGGGGACACGCCTCATTTACGCCTCCAGCGCCGCGACCTATGGCGCGTCAAAAGAGTTTGTTGAAGACCCGGCTTTTGAGCAGCCGCTGAATGTCTATGGCTATTCCAAGCTGCTTTTTGACCGCATCGTGCGTAAATCGCTCCCGGAAAGACGGACACAGCTTGTGGGTTTGCGCTATTTCAATGTTTATGGCCCGCATGAGCAGCATAAGGGCCGGATGGCCTCGGTCGCCTATCACAATTATCAGCAATTCATCTCGGAAAAGCGCGTCAAACTTTTCGGCGCCTATGGGAATTGCGCGGCGGGTGAGCAGAAGCGGGATTTCCTGTTTGTGGAAGACGCTGTCGCTGTCAATCTGTGGTTTTTTGATCACGCTGAAAAAAGCGGCGTGTTCAATCTCGGCTCAGGCGAGGCGCGCCCGTTCAATGATGTCGCGGTCGCCGTCGTCAACGGGATGCTGCAAATCAACGGCGAGGAACCGATGGGCCTCGAAGCGCTGGTCCGGTCCGGCCTCATTGAGTACATTCCTTTCCCGGAAAGCCTTAAAGGGAAATATCAGTGCTTCACCCGGGCTGATCTGACTGCCCTGCGCCAGATCGGGTGCGACCATGTCTTTACGTCCGTCACGGAAGGTGTGCAACGTTACGTGCAACACCTCCATGACGCGCAGAACACGCTTTAACATGATGCGGCCTGGCGGGTCAGATCAGCGACATCATCGTCAGCGTCCGGGGGCTTTTCTTGATCGGGATGGGGTCATTAATCGGGACGCGGGGTACACCCATCGTATTGAAGATCTCATCTTCATCCCCGGCGCCATCCGCGCCATAACGCGCCTCAATCAGGCTGGCTTTGCCGTCATCGTCGTGACCAATCAATCGGGCGTGGCGCGCGGCTATTTTACATCAGACGCAGTTGAGAATTTCCACGCCGCTATGCAGGCGCAGCTCAACGAAAATGGCGCGCATATTGATGGGTTCTTCTACTGCCCTTACCACCCTGACGCCAACCTGCCGCAATATCGCCGTCACCACCCTGATCGCAAGCCCGCTCCAGGGATGATCAACAAAGCCATCGCGCAATTTGATCTGGATCGTGCGCGCAGCTTTCTTATTGGTGACCGTCATACGGATATTGAAGCCGCCCAGCGTGCAGGGATCGCCGGTTACCTTTTTGACGGTACGGACCTTGACGCGTTTCTGCGCGCTCTGGACGTGGTTCGGCAGCAAGGTTAGAAGGGGCAGCGATGATTGATAATTATCATTTCGGGCGTCTGGTTGTTGTCGGTGACGTCATGGTCGACCGCTATATTTCGGGCGCCGTCAAACGCCTCTCACCTGAAGCGCCGGTCCCTGTGCTTCTGCGTTCCGGCTGCGCATCCATTGCGGGGGGCGCCGCCAATGTCGCGGCCAATGCCGCGGCCCTGGGATGTCAGATCACCCTTATCGGCGTTGTGGGGGATGATGAGAACGCTGAAAATCTGCGGGATGTGCTGCGTGTCAAAAGCAATATCGACACATCGCAACTCGTGACGGAAGCCGGCTGGTCCACCATCAGTAAAACAAGGGTGTTGAGCGGACAGCATCAGCTGGTGCGCATTGATGACGAGCGCGTTGTTACTTTCTCCGACGCGACGCAGGATGAGTTGATCAAACGGACAAGCGCGGCGCTGGAAAATGCGGATGTCCTTGTTTGCTCTGATTACGCCAAAGGCGTGCTGACGGATCGTGTCCTGCGCGCTGTCATTGAGGCGGCGCAGGCGCGTGGCATCCCGGTGATCATCGACCCGAAACGCGTCGATTTTTCAGCCTATCGTGGCGCAACACTTGTCACGCCCAACAGCCATGAAGCCGCGGCGGCAGCGGGCATGACCGAGTTACAGAGCGATGCGGATGTTGAACGCGCAGCAGCGGCGATTTCATCGCAATTCGGGGGCGATGTTCTCCTCACCCGTTCTGAAAAAGGCATGACGCTTTGGCAGCGTGACGGCGTCATACGGCATGAGGCCGCTTTCAAGTCGGAAGTATTCGACGTGTCCGGCGCGGGCGATACAGTGCTGGCGGCTGTGGCGGCCGTGCTTTCCGCCGGGCATGACCTTGAAACCGCCACGGTCATCGCGACCGCCGCTGCCTCTATCGCCGTGAGCAAACTCGGTACCTCCGTGGTGTCACGGCGGGAGCTTAATCAGAAGCTCGTTGCGGACACGCTTGGCTTTGACGGCGTGGCCGATCTCGTGACCGCACGCGGCGTGGTGGAGGACTGGCGTTTACATGGGGCGCGTATCGCCTTCACAAATGGATGTTTCGACCTGCTGCACCCCGGTCACATTGCATTGATCCGCGCAGCGTCGATGGAGGGCGATAAACTGGTCGTCGGGCTCAACAGCGATGACTCGATCAGAAGGTTGAAGGGCGCGTTACGGCCTGTCCAGTCGCAGGAGGCGCGCGCCGCGGTCATGAGCGCTCTGCGCGATGTGGATCTTGTCGTTATCTTCGATGAAGACACGCCGCAGAAACTGATTGAAACGCTGCGGCCGGACACGATCATCAAGGGGGCGGATTATCGGGAAGACGAGGTTGTCGGCGGCGATTTTGTGAAATCCTATGGCGGCCATGTCGTCTTGGCCAAAATCATTGACGGATGCTCCACCACCGATCTCATTGCGCGCTCGGGTCAATCCGCCTCCAAGGCGCCCTCTTCCGATGACTGAAACGCCCTGCGGCGCGCCGCTCGCGCGGCATCATTCCGGTTTGAGGTGGCAGGAATGGCTCGTCGGGCAGGCCTTGCCACTTTGGGCGCAAGCCGGTTTTGACCGGGCGACTTCCCTTTTTCACGAGCGCCTGACATTTTCAGCCGCGCCGCAAGCAGTTCCGGCGTTACGGCTTATGGTGCAGGCACGCCAGATCGCCACATATTGCCGCGCCGCCGCCGAGGGTCTTTACGGCGACGGAGAAAAAGCGCTGCGCTGCCTTGCGACAATCGAGCGCCTTTATCATCGCCGGGACGATGAAGCGGGCTGGATCTTCTCCCTCTCTCCAACGCTTGAAGCGCTTGATACAAAGCGGGACCTTTATGCCCACGCTTTCATCATCTACGCCTATCACTGGGCTTTTCGACTGAGCGGCGACGTCGTTTATTACCGTAAAGCACGGGAAACCCTTCGGGATGTCCGCCAAATTTTCGCGGATGCTGGTGACGGTCTGCGTGGCGCTTTCCCCGGTAAAGATGATGTGCGCGGTCAGGACCCGATCATGCATCTCTTAGAGGCGTGTCTGGTATGGATGCCACACGCTGAACATCCGGATTTTCAGGAACAGGCGGATAAACTCGCGCGATTAGCTCTAACGCGTCTGATTGATAACGCAACGGGCATGATCCGCGAGTATTTCGACGCGTCCTGGCGGCCTCTTCAGGTGGAGGGTAAAAACCACATAGAGCCCGGACATGTGTTTGAATGGTCGTGGCTTTTGCGTCTTTACGCGCGCCTGACGCGCGATGCTGCCGCGCGTCGCCCGGTTGAGGACGCCTCTACACGGCTTTTCGAGGCAGGGCAACGTTTTGGACTTCAGGATGGCGGCGTTATTGACGCGATCCGTGAGACGGGTGCGCCTATGTCACGGAATATGCGCATCTGGCCGCAAACTGAGTTTTATCGTCTGCTGACGGTGTTGCGTCATGACACCGCGCCAGAAGCGGCTGACCGCATGAAAATCGAGGCGGCGATGCAGAATGTGACGAACCTCTTCTTTACCCGCTTCACGACCGGCGCGCCGGAAGGGGGGTGGGTTGACCGCATTCGTGAAGACGGGTCAGGCGGCGTTGATCACATGCCCGCGAGTTCACTTTACCATATTTATGGTGCCGCGACGGCGGGTTGAGTCAACGACTCATTTAGATGATGGCGGCTTCATCTCACCTGCCCAGGAAAACGGTAGGGCACATCATGAGCGACGACGAATTGGCACCTCCCGGGACACATTTTAAAAATGCGGGGCGCTCCCGGCGTGCCAGATCGTCTCACCTTTCCAGTGACAAGTCTTGCCCGGGGGCGCGCCCCACCATCAGCGGGGAAAGCCCCGTGCGGTGAGGAAGGCCCGCGCTGTCTCGGCATCGCGCCCGATCTGTGCGGCGAGGGCCGCGAAATTTTCGAATTTGCGCTCCTCCCGCAAGAGGGTGTGAAAACTCACCTCCAGCGTTTGTCCGTAGAGATCACCATCAAAATCGAAGACATGCACTTCCAGCTGGGAAACACGCCCATCATTGATCGTCGGGCGGCGGCCGAGATTGGCGACGCCGGCCCAGATCGGCGCGTCCGCCTCATCCGGGCGGGCGATCGTCACGGCGTAGACGCCCCGGGCGGGCTCCAAATGTTGGCCCAAGGCGATATTGGCTGTGGGGAAACCGATCTGCCGCCCGCGTTTATCGCCCTCTATGACCGTCCCTGAAATGAACCACGGTCGGCCCAGTTCCTCCTCTGCTTTTTCGGGGTAACCTTCCCGCAGCAGGCGGCGGATGCGGGAGGATGAGAGGGGGCCGCCACGATCCGTCAGCGGGTCAACAATCGTCAGGCCGACACCCCGCGCCTCCAGCCACTGCCCCAACATCGGCACGTCGCCTGTGCGACGATGGCCGAAGGCGAAATCCGGTCCGCAGGCGACGTGCTTCACCCCAAGCCCGTCGCACAGAATATCATCAACGAAGGATCGCGGATTAATATTGGAAAATGCTTCATTAAACGACATCTGGAAAATATGGGAGACGTGATGCCGCCGCAGGAAGCGCGCGCGGACATCCGGGACCATGAGACGCATGGGAGGGTCCTGCGGGCGGAAGAACTCCCGGGGATGGGGCTCAAAAGTGACAACACCTAAAGTGAGGTCCGGCCGGGCACCATGAAGGGTTTCCAGCAAATGGACGTGCCCGCGATGGACACCGTCAAAATTACCCAGTGCGACCGCCGCCCCGCGGGAATGAGGGGGCACGTTGCACCATTCTGTTATCGACACCCTATCAACCTCCAGAGACTGGCCTCGCCTATGCTGACCAAAATGAGACCACCGCGAAACCAGGTGCCCAATGCGCCTGCGTGACCCCGCGCATAATGTGTCCCATTGTCGAACGCAACGCCCCGCATTCGTCGTGCGGCACGCGCGCGCACCGTCCTTTTTACCGAGAGCATTTTCCGAATGGTGAAACAAGGCGTCGGGCATCGACGGCGTTCGCGCGCCGCGGGCGAAAATTTATTAACAAAAAGATGCGCCATATTTATCAGATCGTCAGATCACAGAGTCGCGGTGCCGACATCCGCCCCTGAAAGCCCCAGCCCGAGGAAAAATAGCGGGATCAAACAGGCTTTTTATCCACCGGCGCTTCATCCGCGCGCTGCGCCTCTTTAAGGAAAGCTGCATCCGAGGCGGCGGGGGGCGTGATCTGCCCGGCGGGCGGCGTGGACTCAGACATGGATTCGTCTTCGGCCATGTTCTTCTTGAAGGATTTAATCCCGCGCGCGAAATCACCCATGATGGAGCTGATTTTGCCGCCGCCCCCAAATAAAATCAGCACGACAGCAACGACAACCACCCAGTGAATAAGACTCATGCTTCCCATAACTTACTCCCGATCCGCGTTCGGAAGATCTCGCGAACGCAATGTCCCTAAATGAGCGTTTCGACCTGATGATGCAAGAACTGCCGACTTCAATTTGGGAGGATGAAGCCGTATGTCGCGTATCGCCCCGTACCCATGCGATGGATCGGCTTCCAATATACGCGCACGAGACTCCAGTTATTGCGCTTTGAAATGTCGATTACGGGTACGTTTTTATCAATAGCCCCTGGCTCCCAATTTGCATGTTCGACCAGAATTTTGCGTGAGGAGACGATTTTGCGCACGATGGAAATATGTCCGCTCGGGATGCGAGAAGTTGACCGAAAAACCAGCAGCGCATTTTTATAAGGCCGCTGCGTCCTTGCATATCGCCCGCGCGCCTGAGTCCACCAGGATGATGCCCGTCCGCGCAATGCCACACCGGTTTTCTCACGCGCATAGGGTGCACATTGAAGCTTTCCGTCAAAATCTGACCGGCTGAAATGGGTTGGATGTCCGCAGGATGTCAGTGCCAGCATCCCCATCAGCATCGCGCATACTGGTAACAGGCGCAGGCGCCTCGGGGAGGCTTCGACCCGTTCAGATATGGCGGAATTTGAGAATGGCATCCATCGCCTCCTCATAAGAAAACGCTAAAGCCTGGCAGGCAGTGCCATGAGAGAACCCGGCCCGAGCAAACGCGGCCAGTGCGCGGCGCGAGTCACCCCCCTCCCTTTCATCTGCCGCAATTTTATGTGAGGTAAAAGGCCCGAGACGCTTTTTCCGGGCGAAGATGAGGGCAGCGGCGAGTTCGTTCGCCCCGCCATCCTCCGCGCTACCCATGGCATCTTCGATTCCCGAGGCAACATCCTGCGGCATCACCCCGCGACTCTGCAGCCACGCCGCGGCATGTCGGCGGCTATGGCCGGAGCGCAGAAGGGCACGGGCGCGGCTGGCGCTGAAACTCTGATCATTCACCGCGCCAGTGCGCACCATCTCGGAGACAATCCCGGGCACGGATTTGTGAAGCCGCGCGCTTTCCGCTGCGATCGCCTCATCCTCCTCCCCGGAGGACTGGGCGCGCGCAGCCCACCGCTTGATGCGCCGCCCCAACACCTCACCGAGGCGTTTCTCCGTCGTGGCAAAACGCGCGAGGTGTCGCAGCGCCACATCGCGCAGATCTGGCGCATCTTTTATGCCAATAGCGCGGACATGCCGCATCAGAAGCCTCCCATCGGCGCATCTCTCCTTTCCATAACGCCCTTCAACACCGAATTGCGCATGGGGCATTGAAATTCCCCGCACGACGCATCGCATCCGACGTGACAGGCTTGACACTTCAGCAGACGGCTTGAAAAGCTAAGACAAGAATAACCCGCATGTGGCAGAGTCGAAAGGGCGGTCATTCATGGCCCAGTATCGCAAAGAAGAATGCTTGATCCGGCAATTGCCGGAACTCTACCCCGGGCCGGGCGGTGCCATCGCCATTATCAAAGATGGTCAGGTCCGCGCGCGGGAGAGTTGGGGCTATATCAATCTTGAGCGTCATATCCCGTTTACGCCGCGCGCGACTTTCCGCATCTGCTCAATCACCAAGCAATTCACCTGCGCGCTTCTGCTTGACGCCTTCCCGGATTTCAGCCGTCTTGACGAGGATGTGCGGCATTTCCTGCCGCAATTATCGGCGCCCCTGCCCAAGATCGCGCATCTCGCGCATAACCAGTCCGGCTTACGGGATTACTGGGCCATGGGCATGGTCATGGGTGCCCTGCCCGACACTTTATTCTCCGAGGATGATGCGCGTCACATCATGATGACGACGAAAACGCTGCAATTCACACCAGGCACGTCTTATTCCTATTGTAACCAGAATTTTCGCCTGATTGGCGACATCGTGGCACGACGTCTTGACCGAGATTACGCGTCTCTGATGCACCACCATGTTTTTTCCCGTTACGGCATGGAGCATGCGTTTATCGCGGCTGATACAACGAGCCTTCCGGATGGCGGAACGGGTTATGAAGGCAGCGTGGCGACCGGCTCTATCCCGGCGAAAAACCGCATTTTATGGACCGGCGATGCGGGGATTGGAGCAACTCTCGACGATTTGATCGCGTGGGAACTTTATATTGATCGTGAGCGGAATCACCCGCGGGGCATTTATCAGCAATTATCCCAGCCGCAATCATTCACCGACGGGACGCCTGCACCTTATGGTTTCGGGCTGCGGCATTTTACGTTTGAGGGCCGCAAGGCAACCGGCCATGGCGGTGGGCTGCGGGGGTGGCACAGCTTTCGTATGCATGTGCCGGAGGATCGCCTTTCCGTCGTTGTTCTCTTCAACCACATGTCCAACGCTTATGGGGCAGCCCTAAGGCTTGCGCGTGCCGCAATCGGGCTCGACGAGGCGCCACCGCGTCAGGTCGTGTCCACATCACCTGCCGATGTGCCGCCAACCGGGCTGTTCCTCGATGATGCGGCTGGGCTTGCCGCGCAGATCTTCCACGGCCCTGCTGGCAGGATGCTCCATTATCTTCATCCGCCGGAAACCTGCCCTGAGCCGGATGAGGTGCCGGAAGATCCGTTCCGCACCCGTATTTCGTCCGAGGGTGAGGCGACCCTCATGCACCGCCCTGGTGAAAATCGATCCGTTATCCTGCGCCGTTTGCATCCCTACGCGTACGATGGGCCGGATGATCGGGACGTCCTGCGCGGCGCTTATTATTGTGCCGAGAACGACTCCTGGCTCGACATCACGACGGACGGACAGGGGTTATATGGCGCTTTCTTCGGTTTCCTCGGGAAAGGACCCATGTCGCCGATCAGGCGATTAAGTGACGATGTCTTCTCCATGCCGTGCCGCCGCGCCCTTGACCATGCACCGCCAGGAGACTGGACGATTGAAATCCTTGATGCGCGGAAAAAGAAAGCGCGTCACCCGGCCCGCGAAATCCGCGTCGGGTGCTGGCTGGCGCGAAATCTTCGTTATCGACGCGTTAACGCAGTATTTGACCGCGGCAGGTGAAATCCGCCATGATGTGTCCCTTCGTTTTTCCCTGCCTGCGAGGGCAGGGATTTTATTTTTAATTGTGGGTAAGGAATGATGATCCATGTCGTCTGCTCTCCTGCCAGTCTTCAATCGAATTGATCTTACTTTCGACAGGGGTGAGGGCTGCTGGCTTTATGCCAGTGACGGACGACGCTATCTCGATTTCGGGTCAGGCATTGCCGTGTCTTCTCTTGGCCACGGACATCAAGCGCTTGTCGCGGCCATTGCGGAGCAGGCCGGGCGCGTCATTCACGTTTCCAATCTTTATCGCATCCCGCAGGCTGAAAGCCTGGCTGAAAAGCTTGTCGCAAATTCCTTCGCGGATCAGGTGTTTTTCTGCAATTCCGGTGCCGAGGCTAATGAGGGGCTGATTAAAATGGTGCGCCGTTTCCATGCGGAAAACGGCCATCCGGAGCGTCAACGTCTGATCTGCTTTCACGGCGCTTTTCATGGCCGCACGCTGGCGACCCTCGCCGCGACGGGTAATGCGACGTATCTCAAAGGCTTCGGGCCGCCCGTTGACGGGTTTGATCACGTGGCTTTCGATAATATGAATGAGGTCCGCGCGGCCATCACGCCTCAGACAGCCGGTATCCTCGTGGAGCCCATCCAGGGTGAAAGCGGTGTCAAGCCACTTTCAGCCGGCTTCCTGAAAGCTTTACGCCAGACTTGTGACGAATATGGCCTGCTCCTTGCCCTCGACGAGGTCCAAACCGGTATTGGCCGCACGGGCAAGCTTTTCGCCTATGAGTGGGAAGGTATCTCGCCCGATATCATCTCCCTGGCGAAAGGCCTTGGTGGCGGCGTGCCGATCGGGGCGATCCTCGTAAAGTCCCATGTAGGGCAGGCCATGACGCCCGGCGCCCACGGTTCCACCTTTGGCGGCAACCCGCTTGCCTGCGCGGCGGGGAATGTGGTGCTCGATATTGTCACCCAGCCGGGTTTTCTGGAACATGTTGAGAGGACAGGCCACATTCTGGGTGTGAGTCTGGAAACTTTATGCCGGAATTACAGCGATGTCTTCACCCTTGCGCGCGGTCGCGGGCTGATGTGGGGCCTTAAATGCGTCCCCCCCGTCGCGGAGGTCATGAAAGTCGCGCGCGGTTTTGGATTGCTATGCACCGCTGCGGGAGACAATACGCTGCGTCTCATTCCGCCCCTCATTGTCTCCGAGGCGGAGTGCGCCATCGCCCGCGACGCGCTTGAGAAAACGGCACAGCATTTTACTCTTTCGTCAACGGAGTCCTGACGATGAACAATTTAGCCCCCGTTCGCGAACAAACCGGAATACGGCATTTTATCGATCTCCGTGATCTCGACGCCTCGACATTGCGTGCCATCATTGACGTGAGCGCATCGGTCAAACGTATGCAGTCGGGGCGAAAATTCCCTCTTCACCCCAAGCAACCTTTCGCCGGGCGCAGCCTCGGTTTAATGCTGGAAAAACCCTCCACCCGCACGCGTATTTCCTTTGAAGTCGGCATGGGTCAGTTGGGCGGCAGGACGCTTATTCTTTCCCCCGCGGATATGCAGGTGGGGCGGGGTGAGTCGTTGGCGGATACGGCGCGGGTTCTGTCACGCTTTCTTGACGCGCTGGTGATTCGGACCGGTGATGTCGAGACGTTGCGGGAAATCAAGCGATGGAGTTCCATCCCCGTGATAAATGGCCTGACGCCGGACTCCCATCCGGTGCAGATTCTTGCTGATATCATGACATTTGAGGAACATCGCGGCCCGGTGGCTGGCACGAAATGGGCGTGGGTCGGGGATGGCAATAATGTTGCGACCTCCCTCATTGAAGGCGCTGTAAAATTCGATTTCTCGCTGGATCTCGCCACGCCGCCAACCCACGCGCCACGGCCGGAAGTGCTGGATTGGGCCCGCCGCGAGGGGGGGCGCATCCGACTTTTCCACAATCCTGAAGATGCCGTGAAAAACGCGGATTGCATTGTTACGGATACGTGGACGAGCATGTCCGATACGGATTCGGAAGAGCGTCTGGACGCTTTGCGCCCCTTTCAGGTTTCGAGAAATCTGATGTCGCAGGCCGCATCCGGTGCGCTCTTCATGCATTGCCTGCCTGCCCATGTCGGTGAGGAAGTTTCGTTGGAGGTCTTCGAAAGTGCCGCTTCCGTCGTGTTTGACGAAGCGGAGAACCGTCTTCATGCTCAGAAGGGCCTTTTACTCTGGTGTCTGGGGGGTGAAGATTGGACGAGCGCCGGTCTTGCATCCTGATGCCGGACGAACGAAATTCCTATCATGAAAATGTCGGACATGCCCGCCTCCCCCCCTCATGCCGCCGCCATCCCGGACATCGTGATCAACGATGCCATCCAGCCTTTTCACCTCACCAACAGCCCCGTCCGCGGGCGCCTCGTGCGTCTGGGCGGGCTGGCGGATGCGATCCTCTCCCGCAAGGCCCTGGGAGCCGCCGCGCATCTCGGTGGGCAGGCGCTGAGCCTGGTGGCGGGTATGAGTGCCGGGCTTAAATTTGAGGGAGCCCTCTCCCTGCAGGTCAAGGGTGACGGGCCTGTATCGCTGTTGGTTGCGGACAGCACCCATGATGGCGCCGTGCGCCTTTATGTGCGTCTGACGGAAGATGACCGCCTTCGCGACCCGCCGGAAACCACACCACGCGCTGATATGATGTTCGGGAAGGGATATTTCGCCTTCACGATTGATCAGGGCCCGGAGACGGATCGTCAACAGGGTATCGTCACGTTGGAAGGTGAGTCTCTGTCGGAAATGGCGGCGCATTACTTCGCGACCAGTGAGCAACTCCCGACATCAATCCGCCTTTTCTCCCGTTTTCAGGACGGGAAATGGGAGGCGGGTGCGCTGCTGCTGGAACGCATCGCCGATGAAG
Organism: Sorlinia euscelidii; assembly: GCF_036452135.1. Classification (NCBI taxonomy): domain Bacteria; kingdom Pseudomonadati; phylum Pseudomonadota; class Alphaproteobacteria; order Acetobacterales; family Acetobacteraceae; genus Sorlinia; species Sorlinia euscelidii. Next base: position 211,325 of record NZ_JAWJZZ010000002.1, read on the forward strand.
GCGGGCGTGAAAGCCATGACGCGGAGGAAGACCATTGGGAGACCGCAAAAACCCTCGCGGCAACGCTGACCGCGGAAGAAGTTTTTAACCCGCATTTGACGCATAGCGCCTTATTATACCGCGTTTTTGGCACGCTGGGTGTCGCCGTCGCTGCGCCCCGTCCGGCGCGTTTCGGCTGTCGATGCGCGCGTGAGAAGCTTTTATCTGTATTGCGAAATTTCGGTGATGACGACCTTGATGAAATGGCCGAAAATGGCGTGATCACAATGTCATGTGAATTTTGCGGAGTAGATTATCGGTTTGATCGTAACAATATCGCGCCTGACCCCGTTTAGGGGCTTGGATAAATGACCGTCATGAGCAACGACATCGCAAATTTCTATCGCCGCGTCCGCGTCGATGGGCATCGGCTGGAACGTCTTTACCCCGGATGGCGGGTGGAGGCGCATGTCAGCCTGTCTGACAATATCAGCGCGGTCGTCTTCACGGAGGAAAAGAGCTTAAGGCGGGCCGCCTGGTTTCTCAACAGCCGCTTCGATTATTGCGGGTCCCATATCGAGTTCCTCTCTAAACTCGATACGGATGATGTCCTCGACACGGTTGCGCACGCCTATAAGGCGCTTTACCGGACATCACTCTCTAAAAAACCGTCACGCATCGCGTCCGGGGAAGATATCTCCGCTATGCCGGAATTTCTTTCCCTTCATCTTAGCCTCGCCTGGTCAGCGCGGAATATCAGAAATATCTCAGTCTCATCCAAAGCCGAGATCACGCAGAAAGCCGCGGATCAACCCGAATTGATCGGCCAATGGCGTATCGCTGGGATCACAAGGTTACTGGATACGCGCATCACGGCGGAAACACTGATCATTCTGTCGCCCTATGACGATAAGCCGTTGCGATCCCAGCTTTCCTTCATGATTGAGGATCTGCTCGTCCACCGCTTTTATGATGATGATGCAGAAGCGGCATTTTACCTGATTTGGAGACGGTCCGGCTTAAATGACCCGCCCGGCCTTTATCTTCCGGATACGGGGCTGGTCATCTCCGATCTTGAGTTCCCAGCGCTTATCCCGGCGAAAATCCTTGCCTGGATGTTGATCAATCCCGCCCACGTCCAGGTCATCGAACATGCGCAGCATTTCGATCCTGAAAATTTCGGCCTCGGCCGCACATCCGACATGACAAATCTGGCACCAAAGCCGGAAGTGCTCCCCGAGCATAAACCGACTTATCAACGTGCCGATCTCATTTCCCCCGCCTGGGCTTTTCTCAGCCAATCGGACGCATCCAACGCGAAAGATCAGGATGCCACGCCGGCGCCCGACATGGCCGCCACCAAGCCGGCGCGCGAAGCGCCCTCACCCTCAGGTTTTCTATCGCGGTTACGACGCAAGATCTAAAGCCATCCTCAGCGACATTCAGTATAGGTAAGGGAGCGGAAGCAGCGATGAAAAGAGTCAGAATCGGTGTAACTTTCATGGCGTCGATCATGATTTTTTTCACCATTACAGGATGTGGCCAGCGACGCCCGGACCCTTCTCCGCCCATTGATTATGCGGATTTCAACACGCTGAACCTTAATGTCGCGTCCATCACGGTCGTTGATGACTCCGCACGCCAACACGTGCCCGGCGATATTTCCTACCGCGCCTCCATCCCTCTCATGATGCGGATACGTGAGATGGTCGCGCATCGCCTCAACGCCGCTGGCAGTCATGGCACCGCTAAAATCACAGTGGTAAGAGATTCCATCCAGCATGCACCCGTCTCAACCCTGATCGGCCAATTATCCCTTCGGATTGATGTCGCCTCCCCGTCAAGCGACACGGCGGGTTACGCCGTCATCCGCACCGAGAGCACTGCCTATACAGGTGATATCGACGCTGAGTCGCCTGAGGCGTTGGATAATATGGGAATTTCCATGATGCGCAGCATGAATAGCGCACTGGAATATCAGATTCGGCATGTTCTGGGGGACTGGCTTGTGGATGCAAGCGGAATGCCGCTGCGTCATGACGTCAAGCAGGTTTCTTTAAACCCTGGTTCCGGCGATGACGGCGCATCAACAGCTGGTGATGCGGCAGCCGACGCGACCCCAGGTGTCACGATTGTCAAAGCGCCGGAAAAATCCGCGGCAGCCCAAACGCCAAAAGGTCCGAAGTCCGTCGATGTACCGGATGCCGTATTCCCACTTGGCGATGATTCATCGTCACCTGCTGCGGCTGGGACACAGCTCTCACCCCAGCCGGGCACGCTGCACCTTCCCAATCATCGCGGCATTTAAGCCCGGTCAAACCGAGCTCAAAAAAGCCTCTCCCTCAATTGGGGTTTGAGGCGGGAAAAGCGTCAGCCGATCTCAGTCAAGAAATCGGTTGGCCGCTTTATTCCGTCCCTTTTTTGCTGACGTCAGCTCTCCGCCTCGGAGCATATTTCTTCCGGGGCGGCATCCGTATGCTCGAGGATTTTCTCCCATTTTGCATTGAAATCCGGGTCAGCCTGCCGCCAATTATAAGCGGTGCCCCGATCAATTCCGGCGACGCGCGCAGCTTCTGAGATATTGGCGGATTTCGCGATCTGCTCCAGAAATTTCTTTTTCATAAATTGAATGCGCACCTGGCGCGGCGTAAATTTGACACCTTTCATGACCAATTTTAAATTCTCCTCAAATAAAATTGTCCGTGAGAACAAGAAGTCATGCGACGTGTCACCACGGCCTAATGTAATGATGCCTCTTTTGCGGATAGACGCGCAGAAGAGGCGGCTTAAATACTCGCTAAGGATAATAACAATTTTTCATCAACATTAAGCCGTTTCGAACGCGACACTTGAAGCCGTTCATCCTGGAAAACCGCCAGCGACTTGATGATGGATCTGGGGGCAAAACTCCTCTTCCTAAGGGGAAATCAACACGTAAAGCGCGGCTTCATAAATTGCGTGCACTGAATGACCGGACGCCCATCAACAATACATCTTTTCGGAGGCCGCTCTCCCCAATAAGTCGCCACAACCCAGGACTCGCACTAAAAAATCATTTATTGAATGAATGAATCCTTATGACTCCATTTTATAACTATTTTATCTTAAAGTATGAGTCAAATATACTTGTTTGAAGGATAATATATATTTTCCGGCATAAAATACTCCTTTGCGATATTGATATGATTTGAAGAATCTTCTCAATAAATCATACCACTTTAGATTGTAGATGACTCACATTGTTTTTGAAAGTCCCGTTTATTGACCGGATATCTTTTACAATGCACGTGTCAAAATTTGCAACATTTTGTCATCATGTTGCTCAGTGCTCTGGCGGACCACATCTTACGCTGTAATTTCAATATGTTATAAACAATAGTTAATAGAAGATTGACTTTTGTTTATCATAGCAATTTTCAGCGCCCGATCGGCCGGATGCACGTCACGAGACAGGTGTGAGGAGTCGTGCCTGTCGAAATTCAACTTTAAAAAAAAGTAATTGGACATTTTGCGCGTAGTTTTGTCATCTCGTCGCTAATCTTCGTCAACATCGGTCCGCCTGTTACCGAGGGTCACTCCATCGGTCGCGACCTCCCTGCGACAAAACTGATAGGAAGCGCCGCGCTTAATGAACGCTATTGTCGTCACCGCCCTCAGACGCCCTCTGACTTTCGTTGTCTTTTCGATCCTGATTTTGATGTTCGGCATTCTGGCGATTTTCAAGACGCCGACGGATGTTTTCCCGAATATCAAAATACCGGTCGTTTCCGTCGTCTGGACCTATAATGGCATGTTGCCGAAGCAGTTTGCAGGGCGCATCATCTATAATTTTGAGCTTAACGTCACTTCAACCGTCAACAATATAGAGCGGATGGAGTCGAACTCTTATTACGGGCGCGGCATCGTCAATATTTTCTTCCAACCCGGGACGGAAATCGGTGAGGCCATGGCTGAAGTCACGGCCATTTCACAGACCGTCATCAAACAGTTGCCGGTCAACATCCCTGCACCGATGGTCATGAAGCTCGACGCGTCCTCCGTGCCAGTGATCTCCCTGCAAATGACATCGGACAAGCAAACGCCTTCCGACCTCTTCAAACTTGGCGTCATCGGCGCACGCCCTTTACTCGTCACTGTCCCAGGCGCCGTCGTCGCGCATCCTTATGGCGGGATGGATAGTTTCGTGATGATCGCCCTCAATCAGAATCAGTTACGGGCGCACAATCTCTCCTCTATGGACGTGCAGAATGCGATGCGCGACCAGAATATTGTGCTCCCCGCCGGGGATCAGAAAATCGACGCGATCGATTGGATGGTACAGACCAACGCCACGCCGCAAACCATGAAGGAAATCGGCGATATCCCCGTCAAGCGTGTCGGTAATGCCGTCATTTATATTCATGACGTGGCCAATGTTTACCGGGGCGGGCATCCCCAGACCAATATCGTCCTCGTCAAAGGGCGGCAGGGTGTTGAGATCGTCGTTATGAAAGGCGGCGGCGCGTCAACACTCGACGTGGTGGATGGCGTCAAGAAACTCCTCCCGCGGCTTCGTACAATTCTGCCGCCGGATGTCAAGGTCAGCGTGCTGACCGACGCCTCCACCTTCGTGAAGGATTCGATTGAGGATGTGGTGCAGGAGATGGTGACAGCCGCCTTGTTGACCGGTCTCGTCGTGCTGCTCTTCCTCGGGTCGTGGCGTTCCACCATCATCATCGCGACATCGATCCCCCTCGCCATTCTCTGTTCAATCATCGGGTTGAACTGGGCCGGTCAGACGATCAACGTCATGACCCTCGGCGGGCTGGCGCTGGCAGTCGGCATTCTCGTCGATGATGCGACGGTGATGATCGAAAATATTGATACGCATCTGGAGATGGGAAAGGATCTCGAAGTCGCCATTATCGATGCCGCCAATCAGATCGTTATCCCGACCTTTGTTTCAACAACCTGCATCTGTATCGTCTGGCTCCCTCTGCTGGAGCTGGATGGCATCTCCGGATTTCTGTTCCTGCCGATGGCCGAAGCCATTATTTTTGCGATGATCGCCTCATTCATCCTCTCGCGGACACTTGTCCCCACCATGGCGAAATATCTGCTGGCGGGACATGCCGGTGCTGAAGCGCATCACGGCGCGCCCCAGCTGGACGCAGGTCAGGCAAATTTTTTCAAACGCTTCCAGCGCGGGTTTGAGGCACGTTTCAGTGCATTTCGCGACGCTTACGGGGCGTTTCTCGGGCGTCTCATCACCCATCGACGGCGCTTCGTGACAATCTTCCTCGGCGTCTCGCTTTCTTCCCTGCTGCTTTACACAATCGCGGGGCGAGACTTCTTCCCGGAGCCGAAATCAGGCATGATGCAGATGCATTTCCGCGCCCCTCTGGGCACGCGGATCGAGGTGGCGGCACGCATTGCCTCGCTGGTTGAAAACCGCATTCGCAAGGACCTCCCGGGAAAAATCGACAGCGTCGTCAGTAATTGCGGCCTGCCGGAAGGGCCGCACAACCAGGCCTTCATCCCCACACCCACGATCGGCACGCAGGATTGTGACCTGACAATCAGCCTTCGGGATCAGGAATCACCGGTCTGGGATTATCGCGCCCTTCTGCGAAAAGATCTTTCAGCGCAGTTTCCCGGGACGGTCTTTACGTTCCAGCCTGCCGATATGACGGCGAAGATCCTTAATTTCGGATCGCCCTCCCCAATTGATATTCAAATATCCGGGCCGGATATCCGGGAGAACTTCAATTACGCACGATCCATCATCGGAAAATTGCGCCGTATCCCGGGTGCCGCGGATGTCGTCATTCAGCAATCCATGGCCACCCCGACGCTTCAGGTGGAGGGCGACCGCACATTCAGCCAGGCGACAGGGCTGACCGAAGCGGATATGGCGAATAATGAACTGATGACATTGTCAGGAAGCTCGACCGTTGATCCGCAATTCTGGCTTGACCCCAAAGATAACGTCACCTTCCCACTTAATGTCTACGTGTCGCAGGATCAGCTGACGCATTTCAATGATCTGCTGACAATCCCGGTTGATAAAGGGGATGGTGATCCGAATGATCAGATCCAGCTTCTCGGGGCGATCAGCCATGTCACGCAGGTGGGCACGCCCGGTGAAGTATCGCATTTCAACTCCATGCCGGATATTGATATTTATGTGTCGGCCGAAGGGACGGATCTGGGTTCCGTCCTGTCGGGCGTCCAGCATGTTCTGTCCGAAACAGCCGGGCAGGCGCCGCGTAGTGCGGCGATTGATGTGCGCGGACAGGCCACGACGATGCACAGCGCTTACAGCCAGCTGATTTTCGGCCTGGTCGTGTCCGTCCTGCTGATCTATCTGCTGATCGTCGTTAATTTCCAGACCTGGCTTGATCCTTTCATTATCATCACCGCCTTGCCGGGGGCGCTGGCCGGGATTGCCTGGGCACTCTTCCTGACAGGGACGCGTCTATCCGTCCCCGCTTTGACGGGCGCCATTATGTGCATGGGCACGGCGACAGCCAATTCCATTCTCGTCGTCTCCTATGCGCGTGAGCGGATAGAGATCCATGGCGACGCCCTGAAAGCGGCATTGGAAGCCGGCATTGGTCGTATCCGCCCGGTTCTGATGACCGCACTTGCCATGATTGTCGGGATGGTGCCGATGGCGATCAGCAACTCGACCAACGCGCCACTGGGTAAAGCGGTCATTGGCGGTCTTCTGATTGCGACCGTGTCAACGCTCCTTTTCGTCCCCTGCGTCTATGCCATTCTTCATGACCGACAACCTAAATCCACGGAGACCCCCTGATGGCCAACCGTAAAAAACTTCTTGTCACGGGGGGGGCAATTTTCTGCCTTTATGTCGGGTTTCTCCTCGTCGGTCGCATCGTCCATGCGTGGGAGCTTCGCCGGGTCACCCAATCCGGCGCTATTGAAGATGTCGCTGTTCTGACACCGAAACCGGCAGATCCCATGGTGTCCATCACGCTGCCCGGCACGATCGATGCCTGGTATTCCGCGCGCATATATCCGCAGGTCTCCGGCTATGTGAAAATGTGGTTCAAGGATTATGGCGCCGATGTTCAGGCTGGTGATCTAATGGCGGAAATCAATGCGCCGGGCCTCGATGCGCAATATGCGCAGGCCAAGGCGGATCTTTCCGCAGCGGAAGCGAAATATAATCTTTCCGTTGTCACGGCCAAACGCTGGCAGGCGATGGGCAAATCCCAGTCCGTTTCCGGACAGGCTGTCTCCGTCTCCGTCGCGAACATGAAATCGCAGCAGGCAACTCTGGAAGCCGCGCAACATAATGTTGACCGGTTTGCCGCGCTTGAGAAATTCAAATCCATCGTCGCGCCTTTTTCAGGCGTCGTCACCGCACGTAATATCAGCGTCGGGGATTATGTGCGCGACGGGTCCGGCGATATGGATGCGAAGGGCGACGCGAAAGAAATGTTCACGGTCGCGCAGGTGGATAAATTGCGCCTGTTCGTCTCCGTGCCGGAAGTCTTCGCCTATATTCTACAGCCGGGCCTCGAGGCGGATGTCACCGTGCCGCAATTTCCCAACCGCACTTTCAAGGCGCGCTTCCTGACGATGGCCCGCGGTTTTGACCCGAACACGCGCACGGCGGTGACGGAATTTGTGATGGAGAATGCGAACCACGAATTATGGCCAGGCACCTTCGCCTCCATCAAGCTGACCGCGAAAAACAGTCACAGTGCGGTACGGCAGATCCCGAGTGGCGCTTTGGTGTTTCAGGAAAAAGGCATGCAGGTCGCAACGGTGGACAAGTCTGGCCGCGTCCATTTCAAAAACATCAAGGTGGGCCGCATGGCGGACACATCCACCGAAGTGCTCTCGGGCCTTTCAGCGGATGATCGCGTCATCAACAACCCACCAGCCGACCTCCTTGAAGGGGACAAGGTTAATGTCGTGATCCCTGCAAAAGGTTACGATCACGCGGCCGATGCCGATGGGGATGAGAAGAAATGATGGCCCGCCTTTTGCCGTTCCGCCGCGCGCTGATAAAGTGTGGCGCTGTCACGGCCATGCTCGCCCTTTCCGCCTGCGACCTTGCGCCCACCTATCACGCGCCCAAATTTATTGTGCCTGCGAGCTGGCAGGGCCGCGCCCCTTTCAGCATCGCGACGCCAGCGGACGCGACCCTGTCGACTCAGTGGTGGACGATGTTCAGCGACCCCCTCCTCAATCAACTCGAGGATGATCTGACGCACAGCAATCCGAACCTGCAGGCCGCAGCGGAACGTTTCATTCAGGCCCGCGCCATGGTGGCCTCCGCACGCTCGGACCTGCTGCCCCATTTATCGCTGAATGCGGGCGCGACGGATAATAAGCAGTCGGCGGACCGCCTCTTCCGCTATAAGGGCGCGACGACGGAGACGGATGAGGAATATCACGGCCTCGCCTCCTGGGAGCCGGATTTTTGGGCCAAATTGCGCAACCGCATGTGGATGCGGCAAAACCAGGCGCAGGAGAAGGCGGCGGATTACGCGATGTCACGCCTGAGCCTTCAGGCGGAGCTGGCATCTGACTTCATCCAGTTGCGTGGTTATGACGCGCAACTTGCGATTTATGATCAGTCCATCGCCTATTACCGTAAGGCATTAAAGATAACTCAGAACCAGCTCCAGAACCAGGCGGCGCCCGCCCTGGATGTCGCACGCGCCAAAACGCAGCTTTATAATACGATCGCCGCCAGATTGGACATTGAGGCTGCCCGCGCCGTGGTTGAACATGCCATCGCGATCCTGACCAACCGCTCACCCTCATCCTTCCACATCCCCGCAAAGTCGGTCCTGCGCTTTGCCCAGCCCGCCATCCCGACCGGCGTTCCCTCGGCCCTTCTGCAGCGACGCCCGGATGTCGCGAGTGCGGAGCGCCGCATGGCGGAGGCCAATCGGGAGATCGGCATTGCACGCGCCGCATTCTATCCCAATGTGACTCTCAGCGCCGGGGGCGGCTTCGCGCAGAATGGGTTTGACCTCGCCAATCTCGCCAATTCCCTTTGGACTTACGGCGCGACCTTCAAATTACCGATTTTTGAGGGGGGCCTCCGCCGTGCGCGTTTACAGCAGGCCTGGTCCGATTATCGCGAAACACGCGATCTCTATCGCAGCAAAGTTCTGGACAGTTTCAGAGAAGTCGAGGACGGGCTGTCCCGCACGGATCGGCTGAACGCGGAGAATCAGGCGCTGAGCATGTCGGTTGATGCCTCTCTCTCGACCCAGCGTATGACCATGACGCTTTATCAAGGTGGTGTCGGCACCTATCTCGAAGCGATTTTCGCGCAGGTGCAGACGCTGCAAACCCGCATTGAGCAGGTGACAGTCGCAACAAGGTTATATCAGGCGGATGTCAGGTTGATCCGTGCATTAGGTGGCGGCTGGGATCGGTCAGCATTGCCGGATATGAAATCGACCCTGTCTCTTTCGCCCTTGCAATACGGGAATATCCGCCATCCGGACCCGATTGGCGATGTGGAGAATGCGCCCCACCCGAAAGCGTTTGAGGATCTGAGTCAACCCTTACCGGAACCGACGCACGCGACGCCGCACGAGGCCTTGCCACCCCTGCGCCTTCGATGAATTTGACAGGCGGTCGGGGCGTCGCCTTCCTCAAACATGTCATGCCGTCGCGCCATCTGCAGGGAACGGCACATTACGTGGACCCATCACCCTGACTGAGCATTTCACCGCAATTTGACCAGTGATCTTTCGGAAATGAGGTTGAGCCTGAGCGGCACAGGATTTAAAAAAGCGCTGGAGTAAATATATTTTACTTACTTCTGAAAAATGATAGATGAGAGAGTAAATATATTTTCATCTCACCGCGATTCATGATGGTAAATTTCGAATTTCGAAGGGTTTAACCCGCGTCATTTGAGCAGGAGTTCAGATTTCCTCTTTCTCTTTATTGGGTAGAAACGCAGGGCCATGTGAGGTCTCGGGCCTGTTCAGAGTAACTCTTTGTTCACAAACGCGATTTATCAGGTGCATGCCGCTTTATTTTGTCATCGCAGTCGCGGGCCGGATCACTCAGTTGCGGAAGGGGAACATCGCAAGATGCCAAAAAGGTCGAGTTGCACGATAAGCTCGAGTGCCTTTTTCAGGCCGTCAGTTCACTGTCGGACCTGCATCCTGCCGCTGTCGTGCGTGCGCGCTCCGCCATCCACCCACATGGTGAACCCTGCGCATTACCAACGTTTTTATCACCGTTCTGGCCTGATATGCCGCGTCAGAACGCCCGCTTCATCTGTGAAAGATCACAAAAATCTAACTCTGAGAAATAAATATGACACGCCTTCAGGGCTTTAGCGATTCGGCAGGGGAGATATCAACAGTTCATTTAAATACGGATTTAAAAATTTAATGGCCTATTAAAATTTTGGGTCAAATCAGATAAATAAAATCGAAGATAAACAATCAATTTAGATTTTTTTCTGCGTTTTTACTTTAAGAACGTCAATAATTTCCTCATAAATTATTTAAAATCATTCTTTACTAAACATGAAATTCATATATATCGCTTCGAAGACGCCGATTTATCCACCGAATGGCGGGGTCTTATTTCAAATTCGGAGCATATAGATGTTCATGACTTGCTCAAGCGCTCGGATTGCGCACATCAACCCTGAAGAACTGCCAAAAGTCAGCAATTTTATTCCGGCCGATGTTTATCTGGCCAAAATGGCATTTGATGACGATACGAGAGAGGACGCATACCGTTTAAGATATCAATGTTACCTGGCGTCCGGTCATATTGAGCCCAATAATTCCGGTCTTTTCTCCGATGATTATGATCTCCTCCCCAATAGTCGCACCATCGTGCTTTATCGAGATGGCGACCCCGTCGCGTCCGTGCGTGTGTGCCTGCTTCTCCAGGGGGCGGGCCAACGCTCGCCCTGCTACGATGCTTTCCCCGAGACGCTTGACCGTATCATGCGAGATGCGGCCCACGCTGTGAGTGGCCCTGTCCGGGTCGCCGAATATACGCGTCTGGTGCGCGACCCGTCTCTTGATCGTGGGGGCGCCATTGTCTATCTGCTTTACCGCATCGCAAGTTATGTTTCGATGATGTCACATGCTCAGATCACCATTGCCTGTGTGCGGAAATCGCACGCCTCATTTTACCGACGCCTTGGATATCAGGCCGAGACAACGCCGCAGCCCTATCCTGGCCTGAAATGCCGGATGCAGCTTATGTCTTCAGACAGAAAACGCTTTGACGAGCTTCGGGCGGCTTTCCCGATCATGGACCCTTTCACAACGGCGACCGGCCCTTTGGATGATTTCATGAGCGGCGGTGCCGTCTACTTACGCGCGGGAGACCTCCGATGATTTACACGACGCCGTGCGCCTTCGCATTCTCACTCTTCTGCTTTTTATCCTTCACCTGGGCTTTATATCGACATTTCGAATCCCCGGGGCAAATGCCGCACAATATGCGGGCCTTGTCCATTTTCAGCCTCGTCGCTTACGTCATGTTCCTCGCAATCGGCCTTTTGTCAGATCCGGGTCCATGGCAGGTAAATGGCGCGATTGCGCTCTTTATCGCTTCCGCGGTTATTTTCTGGAGTGCCGTCAACGCGACACGGAAAGGCGGCCTCCACGTTGCGCACGAGGACGCCGTTTCACGAGAAATTGTCACGCGGGGACCTTATCGCTATTTGCGACACCCATTCTACGTTGCTTATCGGCTTTTCTGGTTGGCGACCGCCCTCATAGGCGGGCCCGTTCTATGGATGTTCACCCTCGCCTTCTTCATATGGTATGCCATACTTGCCCGAGAAGAGGAGAAGAGACTTCTCCGATCGGAACTGGGCTCTTCCTACAAGGCTTATCTTTCCAAGCGAGGCCTTTTTCAATCAGGCGGTTTCAAACATGCAGAAACGGGGACCCATAAGACTGTTCACGCCTCGATATTGGCGCGAGCTGTGGCGACTTTTCGCTTTAGATGACATTCCTGAGCACGCTGGAGAAATCCGGCGTGAGCAATCCGGTATCCTTTCCAACACTGTCTTTCTTTACACGCTTCTCGGCGTTTCCTCATCGACATTGTTCATCTTTGGGTTGGATAACCGCCCCTCTACCCTCCTCGTCATCCAATGGGTCTTTCTCATCTTTCTCTATGTGTGCCTCAACATCAACAAGCACACATGGCAGAAGGACCAGAATGATGCGCGATTTATCTCGCGCTCACTCTTTCTCTTCGTGGCCCTGGGTTGCACCTGGGGCACGATCATCTCGCGCTTTGCGCTTGAAGATGAATTCATCACAGATGGTGTGTTGCTGGAAATCTCGATGGGATTGGTATCAACACCTATCATCGGTGTGCCCCTCAGCGCCGCCTTCGCCTTTTTTCTTCCCGTCAGTTCCTTTTGCATCCTCGTCATCTTTACCTGCCTGCATACGGTGGAAGCCGTTGCCAAATTCTCATTCGTCGGATTTATCGGTTTTGCCGCCAGTGGCATCATTTACATCAATAAGATCCTGATCGAACGCGCCATCAGCCGCCTTAATCTGGAACGGCAGAATGAAACGATCAGCGTGTTTCTGCGAGAATATGAAACGAATTCACCGGACTGGCTGTGGGAGACGGATCGCAACGGCAGGCTGCGCAATGTGGATGTCAAAATGAAGAGGTTTTTCCAGCCCCGCAGTGCCACGATCGAGGGCTGCTGCTTCGCCGATCTCGGCTTTGAAAATGACGACACGACCCGCCCGACAATTGATGCGCTTATCCGCAATAACCAGCCTTTTCGCGACCATGTCGTCCTGACCCGGCAGAATGGCCAGAAATATTATTTCAACATCACGGGTCATCCTGCCCATGACCGCAATGGACATTTTCTCGGGTTTCGGGGCGTCAGCTCAAACATCACGGAAAAGAAGAAGGCTGAATCCCGGGTCCATTTCATGGCGAATTATGACGACCTCACGAAGGTGATGAACCGGCAGGCATTCCTCAAAACGCTTCATCGATATTGCGAAAATAAGACGCCTTTCACCTTTCTCCTGATTGATGTTGACCGGTTCAAACTCGTCAATGACCAATATGGCCATGAGGTCGGCAATGTCATGTTGCGGATGATCGTCAAGCGGATCAAACGCGCCTGCCATCCGACCGATCTCATCGGGCGGTTGGGCGGGGATGAGTTTACGCTGATCCTCCCTTCTGCCGATCAGGATGAAGCGGTCGCTTTCAGCCGCTCATTGGTTGAAAGCTTCAATCAGGAATTTTTTATTGATCATATTGCCATCAGGCCAAGTGTCAGTGTCGGTGTCGCATTTTTCCCGCGGGATGGTGAGACGACGGAGCGCCTTTTCCATCACGCTGACCTCGCGCTTTACCACGCCAAAAAACACCGTAACAGCTTCTCACTTTTCAAGCCGGCGATGGAAGAAGAGTATTTCAAGAAGGTCAAGCTAAAGGCTGACCTCGTTACCGCCATTGATAATAAAGAGTTCTTCCTGGAATATCAGCCCATCTTCGACACAACGACGGCTCATATTGTCTCTGCTGAAGCGCTGATAAGATGGCGGCATCCCGAGCATGGCGTCCTGTCAGCCGAAAAATTCATCAAGACGATTGAGGATAATGGCCTGGTTGATGAGATCGGCGCTTTCACCCTGAACCACGCCTGTCGGGAGGCCGTCAAATGGCCGGGGCATCTTCCGATTGCAGTCAATGTCTCTCCCAGTCAGTTGCGCTCCGGCAATTTTGTGTCTGTGGTGGCGACGTGCCTCAATGATACGGGCCTCCCCCCTCTCGGCTGGGACTTGAAGTGACGGAAACGACATTCCTGGCCGCCGAAGCCCATACGCTTGACCAGCTTCGAGACCTGCGAAAATTGGGGGTGCGCCTGATATTGGATGATTTCGGCACGGGGTATTCATCACTGACCTATCTCTGCGATTTTGACGTGGATGGCATCAAGATTGACGCATCCTTCATGGAAAATGTCACCACCAATCAGAAGGTAACGGCCATCGTCAGGACGATTGCGCGCCTCGCGGCCGATATGAATGTCTATGTTGTGGCAGAAGGTATCGAGCATGAAAATCAGCTCATCTGGCTGCAATTAAATGGTATTCCCTTTGCGCAGGGCTTTTACCTCAGCCGCCCCGACCATCAGAGGATATCCGGAAGATCCTGACATCCGGCACGTCCTTCCAGAAAATGCGCGCCGGCCATCTCCAGAAACCGCCGCCGGGCACGACACGCCACTGAGCCACGTCCTCGGGCTTATCTATATCTGACGCGGGCGGTCTTTGACACGTCCCGCATCCTGGGCTCTCAAGAACTCATCGATGGTGGAGAAAAGTCCCGTTTGAAAGACTTTCCTCAATCGCTTCGAGGGAGCGGCTTTTTGTTTCCGGTATACGCGCATAAATGAATAGCCACGCTGAGACCGTAATCAGCGCGAATAACAGGAAAGTGCCTGAAACGCCGAGTATTGCGATAATCGACAATGTGACCATCGATACAAGGAAATCGAAGGACCAATGCGAGATGGTGACGAGACTCATGCCCTTACCCCGTACGGAGAGAGGGAAGATTTCCGCGCCCACCAGCCAGAGAGCGGCATTGATACTGCCCAACGTGCAAAGGACATAAAGCAGGAGGCCGATGATGGCGAGCCACCTCCCCGCATTTTGCGGGTCACCATGTAGAAACACGGCGGCCAGAAGAAACAAAGCAAAGATAGAGCCCGGCAGGACGCACAACATCAATCGTCGTCGGCCCAGATGATCGACAGCCCAAACGCCCAGGATTGTCGCCAGAGTGATGGCGATGCCCATCCCGAGGGATGTCAGCAAAGCGACGTTGTGGCCGAAACCGGCACCGGATAAAATAGTGGGTGCGTAAGTCAGCACGGCATTCGTGCCCGTCATCTGGCTGAACATGGCCAGCCCCGCCCCCGCAATAAGAGCGGGGCGCACACGGCGTGAAAAGAGGGTGCGCCAGTTTCCAGTCTCAGACGCGGCGTTGAGGATGTCACGCATTTCATCCTCCGGTGCCGCCTGCGGATCGCGCAAACGCTTTAGTACGCGCATCGCCGCCGCAGCCTGCCCGCGCATCGCGAGATAACGGGGACTTTCCGGGAGGATCGATACCCCGATGAGAAGCATGAGCGCGGGCACAGCTCCCAGGAAAAACATCAGTCGCCAATCACCCCCACGCCCTAAAAGATGCAGGGCCCATGCATGGCCGCTGAGCAACCACCCGATCAGCGAGGATATGAGGATGCCACTGACAATGGCGAGCTGAAACATCAGAACGAGTCGACCGCGGCGCGAAGCCGGGGCGAGTTCGGCGATATAGACGGGGACGATCTGGCTGGCCCCACCGACAGCAATGCCGAGGATGAACCGCGCCCCGGTCAGGTGCCAGGCCGAGGCGGCGAGACCCGACCCGATCGAGCCGAGCAGAAAAATCAGCCCGGCCAAAGCGACAATTGGGCGTCGCCCCCAGCGATCCGAAATGGGGCCTGCGATCAGGCAGCCCAGAAGCGCACCTGCCACCATACTTGCCGCGACGGCCTGTTTGCCAAATAAGCTGAGCGGAAAACTATGTTCGATCGTGAGAAGCGCGGCCGAGATGATGCCCTGATCATATCCGAAGAGAAGTCCGGCCAGGCCCGCCACGCAGGATGCGATAAAAACTCGGAGATCAGCAGGCGTCACGCGTCGCTGAATTGCCTCCGTTTGAAGTGACACAGGGTCGGCGCATGAGGGGAAGCCATCAGGACACATGAAACCTCCGCAAGCCAGATTTGAAAACCGGAAATCCAGCTAGGCCGGAAGATCCCGCCTTGGGAAGACACAGCTTCGTGAAGGCGAGGCTTCCTGCTTCTCGCCTCCAAGCCATCTCTTTCTGCGAGGCGCGCCTACGCGCGGTTCTTCAATAAGAGAGCCACCGTGGTAGTGGCTCCCCCGACGTCGCAACCTCTTTCAGAAATCGCTCAATGCGACGCGCCGCCAGTGATCTTTGCCGACACAGACGTAATGGTAATTCGCGTCATCCGTGAACTGCCCCTCCGTGCACGAGGCCGAACCGGATGCAGGCGTCTGAAGCTGCTCAACATATTGTTTCGCGTAAACACCATTGACGCCCCGTATACTCGCGCCGCCCGAAATTTGCGTGCCGACAACCCAGTCGCCCTGATTATTGCCGGAAAGCGTGGCCCCGATATTGATCGCGCCATTGACGGTCGCCCGCGCCTCAATATTGACGCCCGACGGTAATTCCAGCGAATTGCCGAACCACGTCGTCCCGTCGGCCCGCACGCAGAAACCCGGAAAATCCTTATTGCGACTGGCGCTGTTACTGCCGATGAGGCAGACGCCACCCAGATTGGCGACGTTATAATTGAAGGAGATAAAACCCATATCCGAGCCGGAGTT
Source organism: Sorlinia euscelidii (assembly GCF_036452135.1). Lineage (NCBI taxonomy): Bacteria > Pseudomonadati > Pseudomonadota > Alphaproteobacteria > Acetobacterales > Acetobacteraceae > Sorlinia > Sorlinia euscelidii. The sequence goes on from NZ_JAWJZZ010000002.1 coordinate 227,725, forward strand.
AGGGATGGCGTTCCATTGGTCTCCGTCAACGTTCAGGCCGAAATTCACCCGATAATCCGTCCAGCTGGGCGTGTCAGCGTCCGTGACCTGTTCCGTCCAGGCGCGCGTGACAAGGTTGTGCCCGTCAATGCTCGGCGTCCTGCTCTCAAACGACGTATGACGATTGCCCTTCCCCTTTTCAGGCGCTTTCGAACCGGGAATGTAAAAATTATAGCCCTTATATTCATTCGCCCAACCCGAAACATTATTCTGAATGCCATTGGGAAGATTTTGTCCGTTGATCAGGATGGCTGACGAGTCATAAGTAGGGTGATAACAACCGCCGGAAGACGGCGCGGCGGCGCCACGACAATCATAAGAAATCAATAAACCTGTCATCGACGCCTGATTTGACGCCGTGCCCATATAATGCATGTCAAATTCCGCGCCGCCGAGGTGATCAATCATGGAATGCGGATTATCGGACGGGTTGAACGCCGCATAAACATTGATGGCGCCTGCCTGGGTTGGCGCACCAATCATCGCGACGGACTTCCCGAAATTATTGCGCACCGTGTCATAGGTCGTGGTCGGCACGTCATTGGCTTTCCAGGGATGGCCGGACGAATTCCCGCCTAAAACGCCCCAGCCCTGAACAGAAATTGACGACCCATCCGCCGCCACGTCATTGACAAGGGAAACATAGTAATTTTCCGGGGCAAGGGTTTTACCCGATGTCGGATTGACGAGACCATCATCCGACGGAAATTCCGGCGCTGCGACATCCGAGGTGATCGAATTCGTGACGACATACTGATTCTGATGGATGCGCGCGATTTGCTGCGGCGTCAGATAATGGTCTTTCGGCAGGTAAATATGCGTCGCATCATAAGTGACATCTTCCAGGACGAGCACGGGTTCAGCACTGCCGGGCTGGAGATATTCCGTCACTGTGTCATATGAGGGATCGTCAGCGATATTGGTCACATCTGTCAGGTTGCTGCTGAGACCGGCCCGCGACTGAAACATCGGATAGGTCGTCATGACAGTGCAGATCAGGCACCCCATATCCATGAAGCCATCGGGCATTCCACGAATAACAATCGACGCGCCCGAGCCGCGTTGGTCTGTTTCCGCGGACGCGTCAAGGCTGCCGACACGCTGCCCCCCGAGAAGAAGCGCATGAGGGGGCGTGTAGGGGTCCGTATTCTGCCCCGGGGCGCCATTATCTGATTGCGTCCCCCCGATCGACAGAACGGGTGCCGCACCTTGGGTGGAGAGATTCGGAAATGTGACCTCATGGTCGGAGGTCTCTGTGACAGTGCTTTGCGCATAAACGCTCGACGCCCAAAACACCGCCAGAAAATGTAAGATTTTATTCATTATTACCGTCCTTACACTCGTAATGCGGGTATGATACATCTTAAAATTTAATTTTTGATTTTGCACGCAGTCGTGAACATGTTTCGGTCTCGGCACGTGGTCGTTTCGGACGTAGAAAACCGCTTTATATTGCTGTTGATGAAATATCCGCGATATGATGGCGATCCATATAGTATCTATTTTATCCGAAAACTTGATCTTTACCCGAAATCGTCGAAAAGATAAACGGGACTTCAAGACCGATCAGGATTTACCCGTAAAACGAGCCAAGCCGCGAAACGCCGGGATGCTGGGCGTCGCCGGTTTATGGTGAAAAATTTGGCACTCACAAACATCACGTAACCGCGCGACCCGCCATCTTCTCGGGTTTCGAAGGTAGTGGCCAGACGTTTGAAAAGACGGATTGAGCCTCTTCAGATCACCTTCTTTATCCCTTGGAAAGGCGTCGTGATCTGCGCGCTGAACTCCCGCTCTTTCGCCCAAAATTGCTGATCCTGATACCAAGACTTTAGCCCTCGTCCTCTGCTTTAATTTAACTTATCGAAACCTCGGCGAGAGCCTCCGCCGCCTTTTGAGCGGCAGTTCAACAGCAAAGGATCGATGAAGAGCTCTTAGAGTCGTCATCGATATCCGAAACGGACTTTTTTAGGATTTACCGGAACATACGTGACATCTTGGGACTCAACATTTGATTTGAGAGATCAATGAAAAAAATTTCTCCGGGAATTTAAGGCCAAAGGTAAGACCAATTGCAATGGCAGATATAGTGACGCCACCCACAAGCACTTTAATCGAAAGTTCGACGTATCCTGAAAGTCGAGAAATCTCATAAAGTAAGAAAGTGACTGGCGCGAAGCCAGAAGCGAAATGAATTTTACGATGAAATTCGCTTAAGTTTTGATTTTTATCCTCTAACTCTTTAACTCTTTTCGCAAGTCTTCCAATATCCTTGCTTAGAACGTTATTTTCTTCCGTTAAACCAACGTTCCGATCTTCCAACTGACTTATAAGAAAGTCGGTTTTTTCTTTCCGAAGCTTTTCCAATACAGCTTCAATGAGCTCTACACTAGATGAGACGAGCTCTTGGGGTGTCTGAGGGGCCTTTTCCTTTTTTTGACTGGGCCACACGAGCTTCATACTCCGTTCGGATGTCTTCAGGCGGAATCAAAACGTTCTTTTCACCTGGGGTGTAATTTTTGTACCAAGCTCCACCTTTCCAATGGGTAATTCCGACAAGCTCTGCAGCACTGAACTTCATCAATTGGTCGTTGAACAAGTTTAAATAAGTCCTTGCATATTCGTCAACAGAATCATGGTCTGCGAAAACGTTTTGAATAGGATCACGGCCAAAATGTGCAATAGCTTTGTATACGTCGGGAGATACGGGACCGTAATCCCATGCTTCAAACGAGCCATCTATCAGAGCCTGACCATCATGTTTCCCAGTGTAAAACATGTGAGCAAGGTACAGAATTTTTTGCAGTTTCAAGTTGGTTATTGTCCAGCCGCTCCGTTCACAAACCAGTCTCGCTGCTGTGAGGGGTTTCATAGGCATTATCGTGCTCCTTCAGTTCGCACCGAAGCATGCATGAGATTTCTCAAACTGCTACGACTTTCAAACTAGATATTCGTGAAACCGGTTGCAACTTTTTTCATTTTTTGTCGAAGCAAGCGCCTTGAATAATAGCACATCATCAAAATTCACTAAACCGTGCCATGATCAACGCTCACCAAATCGTCGCCACACCGTGCTATCTTGGAGAGCTTCTAAGCACGAGCAACGGCGGGCCGTCATGGCGCCACTCGACACCGACCATACGTGCTTCGCCAACGTGCAGCGTCAACTTGCGCCATGAGTCAGAAAGCTCGGGAAAAAAATCGTCACGCGCATCAGAAATGTCTAACCCTGTTGGAAAAGTGTCTAACCTTCCAGTTAAGGTGATGATCTTCTGACGATTTCAGGAAAATTGGTGAACCGGGTGGGATTCGAACCCACGACCATTCGATTAAAAGTCGAATGCTCTACCGACTGAGCTACCGGTTCGCTTTGGTGGTGCCTCGCTACAGCACTCGCGCCTTCGCGTCAAGCTGCTGTAGCGGGCTTGGGCATCATTTAAGTGCTTGAGGAAACAGGTCGCATTGAGACGATGATGTCGGGATCGGTCACCATCCCGGACGCGCCGCCGCCTCGTTTGATCTGGTCAACATGCTCCATGCCAGACGTGACTTCACCCACAATGGTATATTGCCCGTCAAGCGAGGGTGATGGTTCGAACATAATGAAGAACTGGCTATTGGCGGAATTCGGGTTCATGGTGCGCGCCATGCCGATCGTGCCGCGTTCAAATTTTGCTTCCTGCGTAAATTCCGCCTTCAGGTCCGGCAGATCGCTCCCGCCCGAGCCGGTGCCTGTCGGGTCGCCCCCCTGCGCCATAAAACCCTCAATGACGCGGTGAAATTTGACACCGTCATAAAATCCCTGGCTCGCCAACTCCTTCAGCCGCGCGGCCGCGAGCGGGGCCAGATCAGGCCGCAGCCGGATCATCACCTTTCCCGATTTCAGCGACATTTCAAGCATGTTGTCGTGTTCAGACATAATTCTTCCTTTTAATGGGTGTTTCAGACCGGCGTGACCGCTTTGGCGGCTCTACGCCTTCAGAAATTCCGCCACCGCGTCCGCCACAATATTAGGGACGAAAGGGTGGATATCCCCTTGAGCCGCGCAATCTCCCGCACGATGCGCGACGCGGTCAGGCGTGTTTCCGGAGCGGATAAGATGAAAACTGTCTCCACTGTCGGCAGCAATTTCCGATTTGCCTCAGCCAGTTGCGCTTCATAATCGAAATCCGCGTTGGATCGCAATCCCCGCAGGATTGTGCCAGCGCCATGTCGCGCAACGGCATCAACGAGCAGCCCGTCAAATGTGACGATCTCCACACGCCCCGCATCGATCTCCGCAGCCGCGATGGCCTGAGATGCGAGGTCGAGGCGCATCTGCAACGGTAAAAGCGGGTTTTTGCCCGAATTGGGCGCCACACCAATAATGACCTTATCCAGAAAGGTCAGGGCACGATGAATAATGTCGAGATGCCCGAGCGTGATCGGGTCAAACGTGCCGGGGTAAAATCCGATGCGGTTACCCATTGACATCATCATCCTTGCCCGGATTTTCCTCGCCGGACGCGCCATTTTCAGGCGGCTCTGCTGACGATGCAGCCTCAACGGGGTGCAATGCGTCACCTTCCGCCTCCTCATCAGGGTCGTGACCGTCATCACCGTCATCCATAACGGGGAAGACACTCATCACCTGCTCATCCTTCCCGATGCGGAAGAGCGTCACGCCGCCTGCCTGGCGCGCCATAATGCGCACCTGTTTAACAGGCAGGCGGATGAGGCGGCCGAGATCCGTTACAAGCATGACATCCATACCCGGCAATATCGGGAGGGTCGCAACCACTTCCCGCCCGCGTCGGCTGCTGTTGAACGTCATATTCGCGATGCCCTGCCCGCCACGTCCGGACACACGATAATCATAAGCGGAGGAACGCCGCCCGAAACCGGCATCGCTGACGGTCAACAGGATCTGCTCCTGCGCTTCAAGTTCATCAAATCGTTCTGCGGAGAGGTCATGCGTCGGGCTGACACTGATATCGTCGTCTTCATCCGCGCCGATATCGGTTTCGGGCGCGGTATCCTCCTCACCCGGCCCCTCCGCCACCTGCGCTTCCAGACGACGTTTCGCATTCGCCATACGTAGATAGATGGCGCGCTCTTCCACAGACGCATCCACATGGTCGAGGATACAAAGGGAGTTGACCTCATCCCCAGGTGCCAGGCGGATGCCCCGCACGCCGGAACTGCCGCGCCCGGCAAAGACGCGCAAAATCTCGTCAGTGATCTGGAAGCGAATGCAACGCGCTTTTTTCGTGGCGAGGAAGACATCCTGACCCTCATGACAGGTCGCCACCCCGATCAGCGAGTCACCTTCATCCAGCTTCATGGCGATCAGGCCCGATGCGCGGATGTTCTTGAAATCACTGAGGCGGTTACGCCGCACGCCACCACTGGCGGTCGCGAAAACGAGGTGCAGGTCCGTCCAGAGTTCCTCCTCCTGCGGGAGGGGGAGGACCGCCGTGATGCTGTCACTTCCCAGATCGGGCAGAAGATTGACGAGCGCACGCCCTTTCGCCGTCGGGCTCGCCTCCGGCAGGCGCCAGACTTTCTCCCGATAAGCCTTTCCGCCGGAGGAGAAGAACATGACCCACTGATGCGTATGCGCATTGAAACTGCGGATAATGACATCATCCCCACGTCGGCCCGCCGCCGTGCGCCCACGGCCACCACGATTCTGCGCGCGGAAAATCTCCAGCGGCGTGCGCTTGATAAAGCCATCCCGTGTGATGGTCACCACCATCTGGCCAGGCTCAACCAGACTTTCATCAGACTGGTCGCCTAACGCGTCGGAAATCTCCGTCATACGGGGCGAGACGATCGCAGCGCGCGCGGCGTGGAGTTCTTCCCGCATGACTTCCATACGGCGGATGTGACTGCCGATGATTTCGAGCAACTCACCGATTTTTTCAGCGACATCGGCAAGCTCGGCGTGGATCTTTTCACTTTCCAGACCGGTGAGGCGCTGTAGTCGCAAATCAAGAATGCCACGCGCCTGCGCCTCGGTCAGGTTGACTTTACCATCGCGGACGACATTGCCTTCATCATGGATCAGCGCGATCAATTCGGCGACGTCGGCAGCATCCCATGATTGCGACATGAGGCGTTCCCGCGCTGTCGCCGCATCCGGCGCTGCGCGGATCAGGGCGATGACAGCATCAATATTGGCCACGGCAATGACAAGCCCGACCAGCAAATGCCCGCGATCACGCGTTTTATTCAGATCAAACCGCGCCCGGCGAAGGATGACATCTTCCCGAAAGGAGATGAAAGCTTTCAGAACGTCAATCAAACCCATCGTGCGTGGCTTGCCGCCATCGAGCGCGAGGCAATTGACACTGAAAGACGTTTGTAATTGCGTGAAGCGATAAAGTTGGTTCAGGACGACTTCGGGCGTTGCATCGCGTTTCAGTTCAATGACGATGCGCATCCCGGAACGATCACTCTCATCCCTTATGTCCGCGACGCCCTCTATTTCCTTCGCGCGGGTGAGATCAGCGATTTTTTCCTGCAAGCTGGCTTTATTAACCTGATAAGGGATTTCCGACACCACAATGGCTTTGCGGTCCTTGCGGATCTCCTCAATTTCCGCGCGGGCGCGGACGGGGATGGAACCACGGCCCGTTTCAAAAGCCTGACGGATGCCGCGCCGCCCCATGATGATCCCCCCTGTGGGGAAATCCGGCCCCGGAATCAGCTCCATCAACGTGTCCAGCGTGACTTCCGGGTCTTCCACCATGGCCAACGTGGCATCGATCACCTCGCCGGGATTATGGGTCGGGATATTTGTCGCCATACCCACGGCGATGCCGGATGCACCATTGACCAGCAGATTGGGGAAGGTCGCCGGGAGGACCTTGGGCTCCACCTCACTCTCATCGTAATTCGGCTGGAAATCCACCGTGTCACGATCAATATCATCGAGGAAAAACGAGGCGGAGCGCGCCAGTCGCGCTTCGGTGTAACGCATGGCCGCGGGGCTGTCGCCATCGATCGAGCCGAAATTGCCCTGCCCGTCAATAAGGGGCACACGCATGGACCAGGGCTGCGCCATCCGCACCATAGCATCGTAAATCGAGCTGTCACCATGCGGGTGATATTTACCCATGACGTCGCCGACCGGGCGTGCCGATTTTCGGTAGGGTTTGTCCGCGGTGAAGCCACTCTCACGCATCCCGTAAAGGATACGGCGGTGCACAGGCTTGAGGCCGTCACGCACATCCGGCAGGGCGCGCGCAACAATGACCGACATTGCGTAAGCGAGGTAGGAGGTGCGCATCTCCTCCTCAATCGTCACCGGCATCTGATTGAGTGGGGCGGGGGGCGTCAACGTGTCAGTCAAGTGAGATCCATTTGATTAGCGGCCAAGGCGCAAAGTGTCTTTAAATTCTGTCCATGCGGCCCGCCGGGGGAGGCCAGCATGATCATCGACGCATTAAAACGGGATTTCATCATCCAGATTGCCGGACTGGCTGTCCCACCCGCCCTGACTCTCCTGAGGGCGCGCGACGGGCGCAGGAGACGGGCGCGGCGGCACACCGCCAATTTCGTTATCGTCATAGGATGGCGCGGCGCCGCCCCCGTCATTTCGGCCATCGAGCAGGACAAGCTCCCCCCGGAAGCGGTCAAGCACGATCTCCGTCGTGTAACGCTCCATATTGGATTGGTCCGTCCATTTCCGCGTCTGTAGCTGGCCTTCCAGATAGACCTTACGCCCCTTGCGGAGGAATCTCTCCGCAACATCCGCAAGGCGCTCATTGAAAATCACGACCCGATGCCATTCCGTACGCTCACGCCGCTCACCGGATGCGCGATCATTCCAACTCTCAGAGGTGGCGACAGTCAGATTGACGATCTTGGTGCCGGATTGAGAGTTGCGTATTTCCGGATCACGCCCCAAATTGCCGATGAGAATAACCTTATTGACGCTTCCTGCCATGAACCGTGATCCTTGTCTGAAAAATTCTGGCGCAGCTTACCGCACATCGCCGTTACAGTCACGCGTCTCCGCCGCGACATTGCGGGCATAAGAGATTTATTGATCCTCCTGAGGAAATGGGCGTTTTTAATGTTTCATACAGAGCTTCTCCGGGTGGAATACCGCATTCGATGACTGACATTAAACCGCTTCAGGCCATTCGCGTTCGCGGGGCCCGTGTACATAATTTGCGTGCGGTCAATATTGACATTCCGCGCGACCGCCTGACGGTCATTACGGGCCTGTCAGGCTCGGGCAAATCGTCACTGGCTTTCGACACGATTTATGCGGAGGGACAGCGCCGCTATGTTGAAAGCCTCTCAGCCTATGCGCGGCAATTTCTTGAACTCGTGGGCAAACCGGATGTGGACTCGATTGAAGGCCTGTCCCCCGCTATCTCGATCGAGCAGAAGACCACGTCCAAAAATCCGCGCTCAACCGTCGGCACCATCACCGAAATCTACGATTATATGCGCCTTTTATGGGCGCGTGTCGGCGTGCCCTATTCCCCCGTGACCGGTCTGCCGATTGAAGCACAGACGGTCAGCCAGATGGTTGACCGGATCATGGAGCTGCCGGAGGGCACGCGCTTCATGCTGCTGGCGCCCGTCATCCGTGAGCGAAAGGGGGAATATCGGAAGGAACTGGCCGAACTTCAGCGCAAGGGCTTTACCCGTGTCATGGTCAATGGTGACCTTCACGAGATTGCCGCGGCGCCGCAGCTCAATCGCAAATTACGCCACACGATTGAAGTCGTCATCGACCGCATTATCGTCAAACCTGGCATTGAAACACGCCTCGCCGATAGTCTGGAAACAGCTCTGTCCCTCGCGGACGGGATTGCCTACGCCCTGCCCGTGCCCAAGGAGGATGTGGGCAAAAAGCCGGAGCGCATCACATTCTCCGCGCGTTTCGCCTGCCCGGTCAGCGGCTTCACGATTGAGGAAATTGAGCCGCGCCTCTTCTCCTTCAACGCCCCCACGGGCGCATGTCCCGTCTGCGCAGGGATCGGGATTGAGCGCCATTTTGACACGCGTCTGATCGTGCCGGATGAGTCACGCTCCCTTCTAAAAGGGGCGATTGCACCGTGGCGCGACGCTAAGGCCCCCTGGTATCAGCAGACACTGGAGGCCGTCGCCGCGCATTTCCGTGAGAAGATGACCACGCCTTGGTCCCGGTTGAAAGAAGAGACCCGCCATGCGCTGCTTTACGGCACGGATGACAACGTCACCTTCACCTACAAGGATGATCGACGCGACTATAACCTGGTCAAACCCTTTGATGGCGTCATCAAAAACCTTACGCGTCGCCTTAATGAGTCGGAAAGTGTCTGGGTGCGGGAGGAAATTGCCCGCTATCAATCGGATGCGCCATGCCAAGCCTGCCGAGGCGCCCGGCTACGTCCGGAAGCATTGAGCGTCAAAATCAACAAGGCCACCATCGCGGATGCGGCGGAGATGACGATTCATCGCGCGCTCGACTGGTTTTCATCCGTCGAGCCCACATTGACGCCGCAAAAAGCGGAGATCGCGCGCCGTATCTTGCGGGAGATTACGAGCCGCCTGCACTTTCTGATGGATGTCGGGCTCGATTACCTCACTTTGTCGCGTATGTCGGGCACGCTCTCAGGGGGGGAAAGTCAACGTATCCGCCTGGCCAGCCAGATCGGCTCCGGGTTGAGCGGGGTGCTTTACGTGCTGGATGAACCCTCGATCGGGCTGCATCAACGCGATAATGAGCGTCTGCTGAAGACGCTGACCCGCCTCAAATCCCTCGGCAATACCGTCATCGTCGTGGAACATGATGAGGATGCAATCCGCACGGCGGACTGGCTTGTCGATATGGGCCCCGGCGCGGGCCGCCTCGGCGGCAATGTCGTGGCGGAGGGCACGCCGACGGAGGTGGCGGCGAACCCGCATTCGATCACGGGGGACTATCTCTCCGGTCGGCGCAGCATTCCCATTCCGGCGCGTCGCACCATCGATAAAAAACGTATGCTCACCCTCGAGGGCGCGACCGGCAATAATCTTAAGGATGTCTCAGCGCATTTTCCGCTTGGGTGTTTCATTGCTGTGACGGGTGTGTCGGGGGGTGGCAAATCATCCCTCATCATCGAAACACTTTATAAAGCTCTGGCGCGCGACCTTTCCGGCGCGCATGAAATGCCGCTTCCTTTTCGCGACATTGAAGGGTTGGATCAGCTCGATAAAATCATTGAAATCGACCAGTCCCCGATCGGGCGCACACCGCGCTCCAACCCGGCCACTTATACGGATCTATTCGCGCCGATCCGCGATTGGTTCACGGAACTTCCGGAGTCGAAGGCGCGGGGATATAAGCCGGGACGGTTTTCCTTCAACGTCAAAGGCGGGCGCTGTGAGGCATGTCAGGGGGATGGCGTCCTCAAAATTGAAATGCACTTCCTCTCCGATGTGTTTGTCACATGCGACGTTTGTAAGGGCAAACGCTATAATCGCGAGACGCTGGAAGTGAAATTTCGTGGGAAATCCATCGCGGATGTGCTGGATATGACGGTCGATGAGGCCCTGCCCTTTTTCAGCGCCGTGCCGCGAATCAGGGACCGCCTCGCCATCCTGCAGGAGGTCGGGCTTGGCTATGTCGCCCTCGGCCAGCAGGCCACCACCCTCTCCGGCGGTGAGGCGCAGCGCGTCAAATTATCGAAGGAACTCGCCAAACGCGCTACGGGCAAAACCATCTATATCCTTGATGAACCCACAACGGGTCTACATACGGAGGATGTGCGGAAGCTGCTCGAAGTCCTGCACCGGCTCGTCGCGCAGGGTAACACGGTGATTGTGATTGAGCATAATCTCGACCTCATCAAAACCGCGGACTGGGTCATCGATATCGGCCCGGAAGGCGGAGAAGGTGGCGGTGACATTGTTGCGGAAGGCACGCCGGAGGACATCGCCGCAACACCCGTGAGTTATACCGGGCAATTCCTGAAGCCACTTCTCAAGACACGGACGGGAAAGGCTTCCGCGGGCAAAGTTGCCCCGTCGGCAAAGCCGAAGCGGGTCAGACGCGCCAGGGGCAACGAAAAATAATCGGTCATGATGGGTCGAGGGTGAGTGACGTCACATCCCAATGCCTCGCCTTTCCCACCTCAAAAGAGGATCCCATGAGTTTTGCAATTTATTGCGTCGGGCGGAATTACGCGGACCATATCAAAGAATTGGGCAACAGGCCTTATGATCAACCCGCCATTTTCATGAAGCCCTGCTCATCCCTTGTGACCGATGGCCGGATTGTCATCCCGCCATTCACGACGTCACTTCATTATGAGACGGAGCTGATCATCCGACTCAAAAAAGACGCTTATCAAGTCAGCGAAGCAAAGGCTCTCTCCTGCTTCGACGAGATCGCCATCGGGTTGGATTTAACGGCGCGTGACCTGCAGACGGAACTTAAGGAGAGGAAGTTTCCCTGGCTGTTATCGAAGGGCTTTAAAGGCGCGGCCACCTGCTCAGATTTCATCAAACGCGCAAACTTACCGGAGGATATTTCCTTCGCGATGACGGTCAATGGTGAAGTCCGTCAAACTGGCCATTTGCTCGACATGATTTACGCGATCCCATACCTGATCTCTCTCATCAGCCAATATTGCGCCCTGCGTGCGGGTGACCTGATTTATACAGGGACGCCGTCCGGCGTCGGTCCCCTTGCGGAGGGCGACGACATCTCCCTCTTTATCGAGGGGCGGGAGATGGACCGTTACGAGGTTGCCGCTTAAACCCAGCACGTTTCAGGGGTGCTGCGCATCCGAGAGGGCTTTGATGACGATACCCGGCGTCAGAATTTGCGGCAGCACAACCCCCTCTCCACCCGGCTTGTAATAAACATAGAGCGGCACCCCATCGCGCCCGAATTGACGCAGATAGGCTGTGATGCGGTCATCCTTGTTTGTCCAATCCCCAACCAGCATCGTGACACCACGCGCCGCGAAGGCCTTCCGCACGGAAGAAGTGGACAGCGCCACACGATCATTTACAAGGCAGGTAATGCACCAGGAAGCTGTCATATCGACAAAGACCGGCTTTTGCGCCGCGCGTTTCTCCGCCAGCACTTCCGGCGACCATTTCTGACGCGCAAAATCCGCATCGTCCGATTGTTGGTTTGCCATGACGTCATGCGCATCTGAAGCCTGATTTTGTGATGGAATGATCCAAATAGCGCTCAGGATCGAGGCGAGCACAAGTGTGAGGGCGCAGAACAGGTTGGCGCGCCGGCGGCCCCGCGCACCCCGAATCTTCTGTCGTTGGGATATCCCGTAGAGCCAGGCCGCGAGACCGAGCGAGACAACGCCGGAAGCCGCCAGCAACGTCATAAAAGCGCCCCCCTGCACGGTCGCGACCCAAAGCAGCCAGACGCAGGAAGCCAGAAGCGGAAAAGCCAGTAACTGCTTGAGGATGGCCATCCATGGCCCCGGGCGTGGCAAAAACCGCCCCAGAACGGGGAAACAAGCGATTGAGACATAGGGGCAGGCAAGACCAACCCCCATCGCGACAAAAATCACGACGGAAATCATAAAGGGCGCTGTCAGCGCCACCGCCAGCGCCGTCCCCATAAAGGGTGCAGTGCAGGGTGTCGCGAGGATAACAGCGAGCACGCCGGTGATAATATCACCGGAAGCGCCGAGACGCGTCATCGCGCCGACATCAATTGCGCCGGGGGTAATCTCAAACACGCTGAAAAGATTGAGCGCGAGGAGGAAGAGAAGCCACATCGTCATGATGACGAAAAGCGGCGATTGAAATTGAAAACCCCACCCGACCTGCGTGCCACCCGCCCGCAGGATAAGCGTCAAAGCCGCCAGAGCGAGAAAAGCCCCGACCACCCCAACCGCATAATATAATGCGGATCGACGTTGCGCATGACGCGCGGCCCCCGCCATCTTAACGAGAGAGAGGGCCTTCATTGCGAGCACAGGAAAAACGCAGGGCATGAGATTGAGGATCAGCCCCGCGATGAAGGCAAAAATCATGGCCCGCAACCAGGGCGTCGCATCACCAGCAGCGGCGGGCGCACCTTCCGACAGACTGGTGGAGAGGTGCAGATGTTCAAGCGCAAATGCGCGTTGCCGTCCATCCTGTCCCTTTAGGACAATCACGCCGCCCAAATTTGCAGGAAGGGCATCGGGCTTCGCCCATTTGAGATGGATGGTGAGACTGTCTTCGGACGTCTTGACGGGTTGATCGACCAGTTGGTCAATGACGCCTGGGCGATCCGGCATGAACCAGGCTGAAGCCACATGTAAGGCATCGAGCCCCTTACCCCGAAGCATCAGTCTGCCACTCTTGTCAAACCCTGCTTCGAAGGGGGAGGGGCGCGGCATCTGCGCGGCAGCGTGATGGAAGAGCGGTGCCTCCTGGCCCTCCGGCGTCTCCGATGTCGCCGCGGGCAATGTCAGGGTGAAATCACCTTTCTCCGGGACACATGTATTGGCGCAGACCAGCCATTCCGCATGGGCTTGAACTGTCGCCGGGCCGACGCCCGACGCGCGCAATGTTACGGGCAGGACGACATCGCCCTCATAGCCATAGGCCATGAGGCCACTCTCAGGTATCTTTGATGGGGTCGGCCACGCAATCTGGTCCGACCGGCCCTCACGATCACCGCTCAGGGACACGGAAAGCGTTGTCGCTTCGCCCGCATCACCCGGGTTTTTCCAATAAGTGTGCCAACCGGGCTGAAGCTGAAGCCGAATGGCGGCGTTGAGCGTTTGATCCGGGCCAAGTGCATCATGATCCGTGATCAACGTCGCGGTGTCGTGTGCCGATTGGAGGGGCCTACTGACCGCCGCACACGCAGGCTGGATTTGTAATTGACCTGTCAAAATCAGGCCCAGCACGATAAGCGGAAGCCAGCATTTGAATATTTTTATGGACTTGACCATCTTTCCGCTCCGGACCCAGCACCGTAAAACAACGTCGATATTATGTACATATTTCCCGATTTCGCCAATCTGACCGCAACCGCATCTCTTCCCATCCGGGATGTCCTGCCCGAGATTAACGCGGTACTGGTTCGACAGCTGAATCTCGTCGTGTCGGCACCGCCCGGTTCCGGCAAGACCTCCCTTGTGCCGCTGAGCCTGCTTAACGCGTCCTGGCGGGAAGGAAAAATCTGGTTGATTGCGCCGCGTCGGGTTGCCGTACGCGGGGCCGCGCAACGAATGGCCGCGCTTTGCGGCGAGGCTGTCGGCGGCAAAATCGGCTTTACGACGCGCCTTGAACGCGTCATCTCGCCGCAGACAGAAATTGAAGTCATGACGGAGGGGCTCTTCCTCCGCCGTGTGCTGACCGACCCGTTTCTTGAGGGCGTTTCCACCGTCATCTTCGATGAAGTCCATGAGCGCAGTTTAGAGCTTGATACGGGCCTCGCTCTGGCCCTCTCTGCGCAGCGAAACCTCCGTGAGACCCTGCGGATCATCGCGATGTCCGCCACGCTTGAGAGTGATGCTTTCAGCCAGTTGATGCAAGCTGCGCAGATCACCTGCGGGAGGCGGGAATTTCCGCTGACCCTTCAACATGTTGCGCGCGACATACAGTCACCAGGTGACCTGCCGAAAGCGGCTTCCCTTCAGGTGCGGCGGGCGCTGTCCGAAAGCCCGGGCGGCAATATCCTTGTTTTCCTGCCGGGGATGCGGGAAATTCGGGAGACGCAATCCCTCCTTGAAAATATCGACGCGCGGGTTCTGGCCTTGCATGGTGATCTGCCGATTGAGACGCAAGACCTTATTTTCACCCCGACGGAGAAGCGGCAGGTCGTCCTCGCCACATCCATTGCGGAAACGTCCCTGACTTTGCCTGATACGCGCGTGGTGATTGATGGCGGGTTTCGACGGGCGCCACGCTTTGACGCGGCCACGGGCCTGACACGGCTTGAGACCGTGCGTATTTCCCGTGCAGCGGCGCAGCAGCGGGCCGGGCGCGCGGGGCGGGAGGGTCCCGGCACAGCGGTGCGGCTGTGGACAGAAGCGATGCATCGCGGTTTGACCGCTTTTGACCCGCCGGAAATTCTCACGGCTGATCTCAGCCCCCTCATGATGCATGTCGTGCTCTGGCGTGACGTGACAGGATTGGATGACGCCACCGCATTCCTTTTGCAGGCACTTCCTCAGGGCGGTGTTGAAGCCGCCACCCGCCTTTTGGAAGCTCTCGGCGCAATGGAGGCGTCCGGCCTGACGGATTTCGGGCGATCCATGGCACGCTACGGGGCGCATCCCCGCCTCGCCGCCATGCTTGCCAGCGCGGAAACCCCTGCCGCCCGCGCCACGGCCAGTGATCTCGGCGCTCTGCTAGAGGAGAGAGACCCGCTGCGCCGCCCTTCCGCCGAAGGAGGCAGGAAATTGGAGGTCGCATCCTCTGACGTTGCCTGGCGCCTTGATGCGCTTCATGGTGGTCCGACACAGGGAGGCGACCGCCATATTCTCCGGCGGATCAGAAATGTCGCGGCGCGATATCGCGCCGCCGCGCGCGTCAGCACCAGAACGGAAATTGATCTCGATTATGTTGGCCCCCTGCTCGCCGCCGGTTTCCCCGACCGTCTAGCTATGGATATGGATGGAACCGGGCGGTATCGGCTGGCGGGCGGGGGCAGCGCGCATCTTCCGGCGACGGACCCGTTGGCAAAACATAAATTTCTGGTCGTGCCGCGCCTTCAACAGATGCGCGCGGCCCGGATCGCTCTCGCAGCACCGATTGCGATTGAAAATCTGCCCTCTGCCATTGCCGGCACCATCAAAGTGACGCGAGAGACGGCGCTTGATCCTGTAACGGGTCGCGTCATCAGCCGGGAGAAGCGCCGCCTGGGTCGATTACTGCTCTCGGAAAGAGACGTGGATGTTTCGGGCGCGGATCTCGCAGCCTTGCTGCTGGACGATGTGCGCCACCATATGCGCAGCGCGTTGAACTGGACGGACGCGTGCGATCAATTTCAGGCGCGGGTCAGGCTCGGTCGCCAGTTGCGGTCCGATCTGCCACGAATGGATGATGCGCATCTATCGGAAACATTGGAAGACTGGCTCTCGCCGTGGATCACCGATTGCCGATCCCGCACCCATCTTGCAGCGCTCGACCTCATCAACATTCTGAAAACCCGCCTGAGTTGGGAGCAGCAAAATTGGCTCGATGCAAATCTGCCACAACGCCTACGCCTTCCACGGGGGATGGTGGAGATTGATTACACGGCCCCGAACCCGACAATCTCGGCACGGGCGTCCTTATTTTATGGATGCGCGGAGACACCTCGCATTGCTGCGGGGTCGATCAAGCTACAATTTGCCCTGCTTTCCCCCGCAGGGCGTGTGCAGGCCATCACAGCGGACCTCGCCCGTTTCTGGAAGACAGGTTGGGCGGAGATGAGACGGGACATGCGGGGACGCTACCCGAAACATGATTGGCCGGAAGACCCCTCCGACCCCGCGCTCAAGACGGTAACGCGACGGAATAACAAGTAAAAACCGGACGTAACGGGTCATTATAGCGCATGACACTGTCCAGAGCCGGGACTCAGTACAACACCGTCCGTGACAAATATGCTTCTTTTCCGCTTAACATGCGCTATTCTGTCAGGATGAAATGGCAAGTGAGAGCGAAAAAGCAGTGACAAAACGTTCTTTAGCGGTTTTTTCTCTGCTCATCTGTGGTGCTGTCGGTGTCGCGTTGGGATGGGCGCTCCACTCCCGCCCCCCGACAAAGCCGACAGCGCCCCGTATCGTGCCGGGCGTTGCGCCAAAAGGGGGGCACGGCGTCCTCTCGATGCAGGGCCCGACAGAGAAGAGACTTCAGGAGGCCCCCCTCGTGCGCATGGGCCCCCTTTCCTTCTCACCCATCATCAAAAAAGTACTTCCGGCTGTCGTGAATATCGCCATCACGCAGGATAGTGAGAGCGGTTTGACGAAAATCCCCCCGCAAATTCGGGGGACGCCGCTTGAGAAGCGTTACAGGGAGAAACTTCGTGCCAAGCAGGAGGAAATCCTCGGAGCCGGGTCCGGCTTCGTCATTGATGCTTCCGGCGTCATCGTCACGAATGACCACGTTGTGGGCGATGCGGATGATGTGACCGTCTCATTCTCAGATGGGAGGGAGCGCCCTGCCCGCCTGATCGGCGCGGACCCGATGACGGATATTGCGGTCATCAAGGTTAATTCCGACAAGCCTCTCCCTTATGTCACCTGGGGCGACAGCCAGAAAGTGGATGTCGGGGACTGGATACTCGTCGCGGGCAATCCTTTCGGGTTCGGCTCCTCCTTCACGGCGGGCATTGTCTCCGCGCGGGGGCGTGACCTCGGCGCGGGCTCATTGGATGATTTTTTCCAGATTGACGCCCCGATCAACCCGGGCAATTCCGGCGGGCCCTCTTTCAATCTCAAAGGTGAGGTGGTTGCGGTCAATGCCGCGATGGTCTCACCCGCGGGCGGTTCAGTCGGGATCGGGTTCGGCATTCCATCCAACCTTGTCCGCCCGATTGTGGCGGAGATCCTGCGTGACGGGCATGTTGAGCATGGCTGGCTGGGCGTCACAATTGATGATGGGGATGGGCAGCTGGATATCGTCAGCCTTGTGCGTCGCGGCCCGGCGGGTAAAGGCGGATTGCGGAAGCGCGACGTCATCCTCTCCGTCAATGGAGAGAAGATGGAGAGCGCGCGCAGTTTCCTGCGGCTGGTCGCGGCGAATAAGCCCGGCACCATACTGCATCTGCAATTATTGCGTCGTGGTCAGCATCTCGATCTTGATGTTCTGACCGGTCCACGCCCTCCCGATACGGATCAATGACTAAATTTTTTGATGAATCACAGCCGTAACGGGCATAAAGTGGGAGGTGATCCGGGGAGTTAGGGACTGCCAGGCCCCGTCCGGGCAAGGGATAGAGAGATGCATATTCTTCTCGTTGAAGATGATTTGAAAGTCAGAGATTTTATCGTCCGCGGTATGCGCGACCATGATCATACCGTGACAGACGCTGCGGACGGGCAAACCGGGTTGGAACTCGCCCTTAAGCCAGGGTTCGACCTGATCATTCTCGACCGTATGCTTCCGGGCGGCGTCGATGGCGTGCAATTGCTGGAGCAGATCCGCGCCCGGAATGTCACGACCCCGGTCCTGATCCTCTCTGCCCTGACAGAGGTGGATGAGCGTGTTGTCGGGCTCAATGCCGGCAGTGATGACTATATGGCCAAGCCTTTCGCTTTCTCCGAACTGATGGCCCGCGCTGAAGCCCTTATCCGACGTTCTTATGCGCAGGATAATATTCAGACACGCCTCTCTGTCGGCGATCTTGAAATGGACCTCCTCAGCCGAAGCGTGCGGCGCGGTGACCAGAAGATTGATCTTCAACCGCGGGAGTTCCGCCTTCTGGAATTTCTCATGCGGCATGTCGGGCAGATCGTGACCCGCACCATGTTGCTGGAACGTGTGTGGGATTATCACTTTGACCCGCAGACAAATGTGATTGATGTGCATGTGTCACGCCTGCGACAGAAACTTGATAAGCCTTTCGCAACCAGCCTGATCCATACCGTGCGCAATGCGGGTTACGTGTTAAGAAGCGAATAACGTTATAAGCGCGAAGGATGACGGGGCGGATGAAATTATTCATATCGCTGAGGAAGACACGCCTTCTCCGCTCTGCCGGCGTGACTTTTGCCCTCGCTTACGCCCTCATCTTCATCCTCTCCGGCGCAATCTTTCTCAGTTTCGTCTGGTTTCACGCCATTGAATCCATGCAGAAATCCCACATCGCCGCGATTTCCACCGACGCTGCCGAATTGCGCAGCGCGTGGCTCAAAGGCGGTTTACAGAATCTTCGCGACAAATTGCGAGAACGTATCGCTGAGGATTTGAACCGGGAAAATGTTTACCTGCTCGTCAATCGTGACCGAAATCGCCTTGAAGGCAATATCACGTGCTGGCCGGAAAAAGCGGTGCAGCCCAATATGTTTTACACGCTGACGGGCAGTGAAA
The DNA here is from genome assembly GCF_036452135.1 of Sorlinia euscelidii. NCBI lineage: Bacteria > Pseudomonadati > Pseudomonadota > Alphaproteobacteria > Acetobacterales > Acetobacteraceae > Sorlinia > Sorlinia euscelidii. The sequence continues at coordinate 246,724 of NZ_JAWJZZ010000002.1, forward strand.
CCTGCGATCCACGCACGATTGAAATGACGTGGCGCGCTTTTCCGGATGGGTCGCGGCTTCTCGTGGGTCGGGACATACGCAGCACCACCCTTTTGCGCAGCGTCCTGACGGAGGGGTTATTATGGGCCTCCCTGATGTCGATCGCCCTTGCCGTGGGCGGGGCTCTGGTGGTGCGGCGCCTGTTCAGGAACATCATCAACACCATTGCTGAAACAACGGTTGCGATTGCGCGAGGTGATCTCACCCAGCGCCTGCCTTTAAGCGGGAATGAAATTGACGGCGTCTCCCGCACCATCAACACGATGCTCGACCGCATCACCCGCCTGATGGAAGGCATTCGCCAGGTCTCCAACGCCATCGCGCATGATCTGCGCACGCCGATTACGCGCGCGCGCAACACGCTTGAAGACGCCGTCCATTACGCGCCGTCGGTTGAAACATTGAGAGTGGCGGTTGAAATTGCCGTGAAGGAGCTTGACGGCGTCTCGGCTGTGTTTGAGGCGCTTCTCAGGATTGCCCAGATTGAGTCGGGCGCGCAGAGATCGGCTTTCACTAATCGTGATTTGCGCCCTTTGCTGGAGGATATCGCGGACCTGTATCGCCCCTCGGCGGAAGCGCGTCAGATCGCGCTGCTGGAGACCCTCCCCGCGACCCTTCCATTTTACGGCGATGCGCTCCTCATCCAACAGGCAGTGGCCAATCTGCTGGATAACGCCGTAAAATTCTCCCCCAATGACACGACGATCACCCTCGGTGCGGAATTTCAGGGAGAGGCCCTCGTGATCTACGTTGAAGATCAGGGCGTCGGCATGACACCGGAAGATTTGAAACGCGCCGCTGAGCGTTTCTATCGGGCAGAGGCGGCGCGGCATACGCCGGGCACGGGGCTCGGCCTTACGCTGGTCCATGCTGTCGCGCAACTTCATGAAGGTGAGCTTGAGATGACATCGCGGGAAAAGGGTTTGAAAATCATGCTGCGCCTCCCTTGCCAAATAGCCGGCAACGCCGGAAGCTGACTGATAACTATGTCGCCGCAAGGTGCGGCCGGCGACGACACTGGCGCGACATCCGACGCGCGCCGGACTGACCTGAAGGAAATCCATCATGTTGTTTTTCAGACGCTTCTGTGCCCTGGCTGCTTTGGCAACGCCGCTCACCGTCCAGGCCGCTCCGGAGAAAACAATGCTGACACTCTCCGCCACGGGCCATGCACGGGCAAAGCCGACCATCATGACGGCGATTTTCGCAATGCAGGATACGGGCGCATCGCCTGCCGAAGCGCAGTCTTTACTGAATGATCGCACCGCGCGGGTGAGTAAACTCGCCAAAAACGCGGCGAATGTCTCATTTAGCTTCCAGGATTACGACACCTGGCAGCAAGAGAAGAAAGATGGGCACAAGGAGTGGGGCGCACGCCAGAAGCTGGTGCTGACAGGACAGGAGTCACATAGCGAGGCGCTTCTGACCCTGACCGGTGAATTGCAGCATGACGGCCTCCCGCTCGATGCCCTGAACTGGTCCCTCGACCCGGCGACACGCCACAGACTGGAGCAGGAAGCGCAGAGCCAGGCGCTGAACATCATCAAAAGTGATGCTCAACATATTGCCGAGACGGTCGGCATGCATGTCGGCCCTTTTCACACCATCAATATCGGTGGCCGCTTCACGCCACCTTATGTCGGCGTGTCCATGATGCGCATGACGGCACCCAATATGCCGCAGCGCAGCGACGATGACGCGCAGGAAGTCACCGTGCAGGTCACGGCGGAGATCTATCTGACGCCCTGAAAAAAAACGGCCCTCCACCGGGGAGGGCCGCCTTGAAATGTCGTCAGGGTGCTGGCTTAACGCGGTGCGAGAACCATAATCATCTGACGATTTTCAAGCTTGGGCATTTGCTCGACCTTCGCCTTATCTTCCATCTCACTCCGGATACGCTCAAGCATTTTAAAGCCGAGCTCCTGATGCGCCATTTCACGCCCCTTAAAGCGGAGAGAGACCTTGACCTTATCGCCTTCCTTCAGGAAAGACTGCATGGCACGAAGCTTGACCTGATAATCATTTTCATTCGTGCTCGGTCGCACCTTGACCTCTTTGATCTCAATGACTTTCTGCTTTTTGCGCGCCTCGTTACGCTTTTTCTGCTGCTCATATTTGAACTTGCCGTAATCGAGGATTTTGACAACTGGCGGGTCAGCTGTCGGGCTGATCTCCAGCAGGTCCAACCCTGCCGCATAGGCGCGTCCTAAAGCCTCGCGCGTTGGCAACACGCCAACCATTTCACCATCAAGATCGATCAAACGCACCTGAGGGACGCGGATTTCCTCATTAACGCGCGGTCCGTCGCGCGTGGGTGCACTTGGCATAGGGGGTCTAGATATGGCTCTCTCCTGTAAAAGTTTACGACAGAATAAACTGTGTTTACCGATAAAAACTATTAAAACCCGCATCTACCCGGGAATTTCTGCGAGTCCTGCGCCTTTGGGATAATTAACGCCGGGGGAAAACGCAAGCCCCGTCATAAAGTGGCATTATGTCTTAAATCGGGCGGACGCGCCTCGTCAGCCAGCAAAGCAACGGCTTCGGCGAGGGGCAGGGTCTGCTGTTCCGTCGCGCCAAGCCGCCTGATTGCCACCTGGCCCTGCTCCGCCTCACGGCGGCCCACCACTAGAATGACAGGGACACGCGCCACGGAGTGATCTCGCACTTTCGCGTTGATCTTGACGTTACGAATATCAAGTTCGACCTGCAGACCGGCCTTCCGCAGCGCCTCTGCAACATTCTGGGCGTAGGGCTCAGCATCCGATACGATGCTGGCGACCGCCACCTGCACCGGCGCGAGCCAGAGCGGGAATTTACCCGCATATTGCTCGATCAAAATGCCGATAAATCGCTCGAAACTACCCAAAATCGCGCGATGCAACATAACGGGACGATGGCGGGCCCCATCCTCGCCGATATAGGAGGCATCAAGGCGCTCCGGCAGGATGAAATCGACCTGAAGCGTGCCGCATTGCCAGTCACGCCCGATCGCATCTGTCAGGACGAACTCCAGTTTCGGTCCGTAAAAAGCGCCTTCGCCGGGGTTGAGGTCATATGCGACTCCGGCGAGCGCGCAGGCTTCCTTCAGCGCGCCTTCTGATCGGTCCCAAATCGCGTCATCGCCCGCCCTGGCTTCAGGACGGTCCGAAAGTTTGACGCGAAAATCGCTGAAGCCCAGATCCCGATAAACTTCGGACAACATGGACATGAAGCGCGCCGTCTCCGCCGCGATCTGCGCCTCCGTGCAGAAAATATGCGCATCATCCTGCGTAAACCCGCGGACGCGCATAATGCCATGTAGAGCGCCGGAGGGTTCGTAACGATGGCACGCGCCGAACTCCGCCATGCGAAGGGGCAGTTCACGGTAGGATCGGATGCCATGGCGGAAAATCTGGACGTGGCACGGGCAGTTCATCGGCTTTAGAGCGAGGGTTTTATCTTCATCCTCAACCGTCGCGATAAACATATGCTCACGATATTTATCCCAATGGCCTGACGCCTCCCAGAGGCTGCGATCGACAAGCTGCGGCGTGCGCACCTCGCCATAGCCGTGTGCCGTCTGGATGCGGCGCATATAATCCTGAAGGACATTATAAAGCCGCCACCCTTTTATATGCCAGAAGATCTGGCCGACAGCCTCCTCCTGGATGTGGAAGAGATCCATCTCCCGCCCGATACGCCGATGGTCGCGTTTTTCCGCCTCCTCAATCTGAAGGAGGTGCGCATCCAGTTCCTTCTGATTGCGCCAGGCGGTGGCGTAGATGCGGGTCAGCATCGGGTTGCGATGGTCCCCGCGCCAGTAAGCGCCCGCGACTTTCATCAGCTTGAAAGCCGTCCCGACATCTCCGGTCGTGCGCAAATGGGGCCCGCGGCAAAGATCCAGCCAGTCACCCTGACGATAGATGGAAATGGGCACGTCTTCCGGCAGGTCACGGATCAGTTCCGCTTTAAATGCCTCGCCTTTTTCCTCAAAGAAAGCGATGGCCTTTTCACGCGGCCAGACTTCCCTCTCGAACGGCAGGTTGGCCGCGACGATCTCGCGCATTCGCTTTTCAATGGCTTCGAAATCTTCCGGCGTGAAGGGTTTGTCACGGAAGAAATCATAATAGAATCCGTCTTTAACGGCGGGCCCGATTGTCACCTGCGTGCCGGGGTAGAGATCCTGCACAGCCTGCGCCATGACGTGCGCTGCATCGTGCCGGATCAATTCAAGCGCGGCATCATCCTTACGCGTCACGAAACGCACGTCCGCATCATCGGTGATGGGCGCGCTCATATCCATATCCTGCCCGTTCACAACCATAAACAGGGCTGCCCGCTCCAGCCCTGGCCCGATCGCGGCAGCGAGCGTCGTGCCGGTCACAGCTCCATCAAACTCCTTTGAGGAACCATCAGGCAGAGTAATCGAAGGCATGTTAAGCGAGCTCCCTTAAGTGACGCGCAAGGGCCATGAGTCAGGCGGAAATCCCGGTTGTCTTAGAGAGTTTTGCCGCAGCTTGCCAGAATAGTTTCGACCGGAATGGCGGAAATATCCGCCGCGCGCAGCACAGTCACCTGCCCGAAGCGTCGTCCGACAGGCGCTGTCAGAGCGGGATTACTGTCAGACGAGAATAACACCGTCGCCGGCGTTCCGGCCATCGCGGCGAGGTGCATCGGGCCCGTATCATTGCCGACAACGTGGCGGGCACCCTTCATCAGAGTTGCAAGCTCAGTCAGACGGGTTTCACCGGTCATATCGCGGGCGGCGGGGCAATGACGCAGAATTTCCCGCGCCAAAGGCTTCTCCGTCGCCGTGCCGATGATGAGAATCTGCAGACCCTGTTGCTTCAAGGCACACGCCAAAGCGGCGTATTTTTCGATGGGCCAGCGTTTCTCGGGCCTGTGACGCGCCGCGCCGGGCACAATGATTATGTAGGGGCTGGCAGCTCGCGCCTGTAAAGGCGTCGACGTGAGCCAGGAAATATCAGCCGAGTCGCAGGCTGGGATACCGGCATAACGAAGCTGATCTGCCTGACGGGCCAAAGTATGCATCTCATCACGCCATGGATTGGCATGGAAAAAAGGATCATCCCGCACCAACCCTGACCAGCGTGGCGAACCCGCAAGCGCATGATAGCGTGTGCTGCGCCCGGAGGTCTGCAAATCGATCACGAGGTCAAAACCCCGAAGTTGCGTGCGCAGATGGGCGAGGCCGCGCAAATCGGTCCAACGCGGTCTTGCATCGATCATGACATTGTCAAACCAGGGTGCCGCCTGCCCCAATGACGCAAAGGGCGCAGTGGTGAGCAGCGAAATCTCCGCTTTCAGGAAGGCTGTGCGAATGGCCTGGAAGCAGGGGAAGGCCTGTATAAAATCGCCCAGCGCACCGAGTTTGATGATGAGGATACGGTTCATGGCAGGATTATACAAATTTGGAGCGATCTCGCCTATCATTCTGCGCGAGTTGCCTTCAGTTGTGCAGCGTCATCGCTACAGATAGGCGCGCGCCGCTTGCGGTAAACGTCCGCTTGCTTCGATGCGGGGACAAAGGCAAGGTCAGGGTTTTCCATCGTGTGGCGGTGCCTACGTCACGATTTTGCGGTTAAAGGGTGATCATCATGCGGCGGCATCTTGTCATTATCGGCATAGGCTACTCAGCCTCCCGCGTCGCGGCGCAGGCGGTTGCGCAGTCCTGGGATGTGACGGGTACAAAGCGCGTCCCGGATGGTCAGCCCAACGTCATCGCCTATGCGGACGCAGCGGAAGCCATTAAAAACGCCACGCATCTGCTGATCAGCGCGCCGCCGGAAAATGGCGTTGACCCGGTGATCAGAGATTATGAGAAAGTAATCGGCGCGGCCGCGAAGCTCTCATGGATTGGCTACTACTCCACCACCGGCGTTTATGGTGATCGCCAGGGCGGCGCCGTCGATGAAACGACCCCGGTCAACCCCACCCAGCCGCGGGCACAGGCGCGGGTCGTTGCCGAAAATGGTTGGGCGCGCATCGCTTCGACAAAAAACATCGCTTTTGACCGCATCCGGATCGGCGGCATTTACGGCCCCGGACGCTCGCCCTTTGAAATGCTCCTTTCTGACCATCCGCGCCTCGTCATCGCGCCGGACCACGCTTTCAGCCGCATCCATCGAGATGATATTGCCGGTGGCACCATGGCGGCGATGGAGACAGCTTCAGGCGAGAGGGTGCTTAATTTCGTGGACACCACGCCATCACCGCAACATGTCGTCATTGAGGAGGCCGCGCGCATCGCACAATGGCCCCTCCCCACACCAACACCACTTGACCAGGCCCTTCGGGAGATGAACCCGATGGCGCGAAGCTTCTGGTCAGAGCGGCGCATTGTCAGAAGCGAATTGACGTGCCGGTTGATCAATCGAGCGTGGAAATTCCCCAGTTATCGCGAGGGTCTCGCGGATATATGGGCGCACAGGCGCGACGCCTGAAGGCCGACCTGACGTGCTGGACCCTGTTTATTTCCCGACCTCCGCGCTCCGAAGATAACGCCGTTTCGGCGCTTACATGCTGGATGATGGTCTTATCGACCTTATCAGGGCGTCTCCGCCTCTCCTCACGCCCCGTGCATGGAAATAAGCCTGACGCGATGCGTCCCTAGTACTCTGTCGGGAGCACGCACTTCCTCACCCGCGCACCCTATGATCACCGTGCCGATTTCGTCGGGAAATCACACTGGAGTGGCGCCCCGCCCACCTTCAAGAGGGCAGCGCCTTGCGCAAGGTTAAAAAATCCGGAGAGGTCCAACGCAAGATTGACAGGATTTTGCAATAAATGCGACAATTTACGCCGAAGTGAGAGATTGAGGGGTTTCAAGACAGGTATTTTACGCGTTGGCGACGCGTTCAGCTTCTGCAAGTCGGGATGATAAATTGACTCTGATTTTGAGCAGCATGAACCGGACAAGCATTCGCCAACGATTTCTGCCCCGGCAGAAATTCGGAAGCGTGTCCGCGATTTCAAGAAAATATTTCATAATCGCAGCGCGCCTCGGCACGTGCTGTGCGCTCTCAATGAGCCTCACAGCTTGCGTCTCATTCGGCCCGCGCTTTCTCAATCGCGATCATCTTAATTATGCGCGCGCCCTCGGTGAAGCTGAAAAACACGCGATGTTACTGAATATCGTGCGTCTGCGATATGCCGACCCGCCAACCTTCCTCGAAACGACGCAGGTCATCTCCGGCTATCAAATGAATCGCTCGTTGTCGGGCGGATTTCATGCCTATCCCTCTTCCGTCGGCAGTTATCTGTTCGGGACAGGCTCAGGTTTCCTGCAGGAGAACCCAACCTTCACCTATCAGCCGATCACCGGGCAGCAATATGCTGAAAACATCATTCGGCCGATCTCCCCTGTCGTGATCATGCCGCTTAGTCTGGGCGGGCTTCCCGTGGATACGTTGCTGCGCCTGACGGCACAGTCAATCGATGGGCTCTCCAATATCCGCGCCCTGGGTGCGGGGCCGACCGGCGGGGGGTCCGTGCGGTTCTATCTGTTGTTGCATGATCTGCGGCAGCTTCAGATTGCGGGCGCGATGACGATCCGCATCGCGGCGGATGATGGGAAGGGGCAGAAAGATCAAACCGCCGTCGGCGCGCAGACGCCGCCGAAAGGCGATAAACAGCGGATCGAACATGCTTTTCTTGTTCTCACCGGCACGTCCGACCCTCATCTGATCACGATCCAGAATGAAGTGCGCCGCCTGCTGCATCTCGCCCCGAACGCGGAAGAGGCCGAAATTGTTTACGGCCCCTATCCAAAACATCCGGGTCAGATTGCGATCCTCACGCGCTCCATGTTCGCGATCCTGTCCCAGATTGCCTATGAGATGGACGTGCCTCAGAGCGATGTCGAGAAGGGCCGGACATTGGAAACGATCAACCCGGTCGGCATTGAGACGCGGCCTGACGTGGTTATCCACTCCGGTGAGAAACTGCCTGAGGATGTTTATGACGACGTGAAATATCGTGGGCGGCATTTCTGGATTGAGGAAAATGATTTCCGAAGCAAGCTCAGCTTCACGATCGTCCAGATCCTCGCGGCGTTGGCAGCCACCTCCCATGGCACGGGCGCGATTATCACGATCCCGGCAAATTAGGGAGGACGCGCCCCGGAAGAGTGATGGGCAGAGGCGATGACAACGCAGGATGCGCCATCGTCCTGTCCTGAATGCGGAACCCTTTGAAACGCTACACGTCAAAAAGAAAACTGGAGATGACAGAATAATTGATGGACATTGCAAGTTCCGGGCGGGCAGGTGCGGTGATATCCTGACAATGCGCGCCGTCTCTTCAGGTAACGCGCATGAAATCTCTTAGCCAAGGTCAGAGTCAAATGAGCCAACCGTCCCGCATGAAGCCTGTCACATCTCTATCTTGCGATCCTCATCCATTCGCGGTTTAACCTCGTCATCATGACGACCGTTCAGCCGACCATCCTTCAGGTTCTGCCTGCCCTCGATACGGGCGGCGTTGAACGTGGGGCGATCGAAATGGCCATCGCCATCCAGAAAGCCGGGGCGCGGCCGATCGTCGCGAGTGAAGGCGGGCGACTCGTCCCGCGATTGCAGCGCCTCAACATCACGCATGTCACCCTGCCGCTCAGCCGCAAATCTCCCCTTGCGATCTGGCGCAACCGGCGTGCCCTGACAGCCCTCATACGGAGGGAGGGGGTGGACCTCATCCATTCCCGCTCCCGCGCGCCGAGCTGGGCCGCGCTTGGCGCTGCGAGAAAATGCAAAATCCCCTTCGTCACCACCTGGCACGGTGTCCACAAGGCCGGTTTCCCGGGGAAGAAGCGTTATAACGCCGTCCTGACCCGTGGTGACCGCGTCATTGCCATTAGTGATTACATTGCAAGACGTATGCGGCAGGAATTCAAAATTGGTGATGACAAATTGCGGACGATTTATCGCGGCGTGGATGTGGCGCGATTTGATCCGGATCAGTTCCTCGGACAGCGCGTGCAGAACCTCGCGATCCGGTTCGATCTGCCACCGGACGCAAAAATCATCCTGATGCCGGGTCGGCTCACGCGGTGGAAAGGTCAGCTCCTGCTGGTGGAAGCGCTCGCCAAGCTGAAGACCGCCCTGCCATGGAAATGCGTTTTTGTCGGGCCTGCTGAACCCACCAGCCCTTTTGTCAAGGAACTTGAGAGCCGTATCCATGCGCACGGGCTTCAGGAGGACATCCGGTTCGTCGGCACGCAGGACGATATGCCCGCCGTTTACGCCATGGCGGATGTGGTGGTCGTGCCGTCTCTCCGGCCAGAACCCTTTGGACGCGTCATTGTGGAAGCGCAGGCCATGGGCTGTCCGGTTATTGTCTCAGGTCAGGGCGGCGCGATGGAAACCGTGCTGGATGAGCAGACGGGGCTTGTTATCCCGCCGAATGATAAAATCGCCCTTGCACAGGCGATCGATGTCCTTCTTGAAATTGATGCGGATAGTCGCGCTTATATTCGGACGACGGCGCGGCAGAACGTGATGCAGCATTACACAATGACTCTCATGCAGTCGCAGACGCTTGCGGTTTATGATGAGCTGCTTCATACCGAGCTCGCGCCCATGTTGCTTCAGTCTCTGATGACGCCCGAAGAAACCTGGCCGCCCCGCCGCGCACCGTCCGCGCCGCTTTCATCTCTTGCCGCGACCTAGACGCCATGACCCGACCGGTAAAATCATCGCCTAACCTGTCACAGAAAGCTTCTTCTGACCGTGAGGCCCGCCTTGCGCGAGAGGCCGCGGCCCTGCGCGCCAACCTCCACAAACGCAAGCAACAAGTAAGGGCCCGCGCCACCAAAGCGCCTGAGGATGAGGAGGGCGGCGACGTGCCCCGCCCCGCGTCAATGCGAGACCCGCATCGGGCGGAGTCGTGAATTTCGTGTCCGCCCGCTCTTGCCAGTTCCCCTTGATTTGAACAGTCGAGGCGTCGTCACAGCGTAAGAATTGCGACGCGGGTCGAAATAGGCCATCATGATTTTACGTTTTCATTTACCCCTGCATGGAGGGCCCGGCCCTGTCTGCCTCTGGAAAGGATCGCCCCAATGTCCATCATGCCTGATAGCTGGATTCGGGAAATGGCGAATACGAAAGGCATGATTTCGCCTTTCGTTGAGGCGCAAAAGCGTGATGGGGTGATTTCCTACGGCCTGTCATCTTACGGTTATGATGCGCGTGTCGGCGAGGATTTCAAGATTTTCACGGATGTTGATAACGCCGTGGTCGACCCGAAAAACTTTACGGAAAATAGTTTCGTCACGCGACGCGGCAACATCACCATCCCGCCCAACAGTTTCGCCCTTGCCCATACAGTTGAGCATTTCCGCATTCCGCGCGACGTGCTCGTCGTCTGCCTTGGCAAATCGACCTACGCGCGGTGCGGCATTATCGTCAATGTCACACCGCTTGAGCCGGAATGGGAGGGGCAGGTGACAATTGAAATCAGCAACACCACCAAACTGCCCGCGCGCATCTATGCGAATGAGGGGATATGCCAGTTCCTGTTTTTCCAGGGTGCATCGCCCTGTGAAACGAGTTATGCGGATCGCGCTGGCAAATATATGGGGCAAAAAGGCGTTACAACCCCAAAATTATAGGGCCGGAATATCTTTGGGTCTGTCATACTCACGTCAGAAATGACCGGTTTAACGCAAGGACGGGTCGTCAGAAAGTGATGTTTCGCTCCCGCGCGCCTGAATAACATTGCGCCGGGCGTGCTACCAGGTCAGCATCGCCATTTGTTTTTAAGTGCGGGGGAAAGTTCGTTGGATCGGTTTATCATTCGGGGCGGCCAACGCCTGTCCGGCGAGATTCATATCAGCGGCGCCAAAAATGCGGGGCTGAAATTGATGGCGGCCGGCTTATTGACGACGGAACGTCTGATACTGTCCAACGTCCCGCAAATCGCTGACATCCGCCTGATGGCGCAATTGCTGAAACAGCATGGCATTGACGTCACACCGCAGGATAGTACAGGGCGCGTCCTCGCCATCGGGGGTGAGGTCACATCTATCGAAGCGCCCTATGACATTGTGTCCAAAATGCGGGCCTCGATTCTCGTTCTCGGCCCGCTTCTGGCCCGTATGCGCAAGGCCCGCGTGTCGCTTCCAGGCGGGTGCGCCATAGGGACGCGGCCTGTCGACATGCATTTGCGTGGCCTTGAGGCGATGGGGGCAAAAATCTCGCTCGAAAATGGCTATATCCATGCATCAGCCCCGAAAGGTCTGCAGGGCGACAAAATTGTTCTGCCCTTTGCATCCGTTGGAGCAACTGAAAATCTCCTCATGGCCGCCACACTCGCGAAAGGCCGGACTGAAATCATCAATGCCGCGCGTGAGCCGGAAATCAGTGACCTCGCCACCTGCCTCAACCGGATGGGCGCGCGGATTTCCGGCCTTGGTACGGGGACTCTGATGATTGACGGTGTCGAAGCACTTCGGGGGGCGGAACATGCGATCATGCCGGATCGCATTGAATGTGGCACCTATGCCTGCGCCGCAGGGATCACGGGCGGTGACGTGCTGCTGGTGGGCGGGCAATTGCAGGATTTCGGCGCCGCCATCCAAAGCTTTGAAGAATGCGGCGTTGAAGTCAGCGCCGCGCCCGGTGGCATCAGGGTCCGCCGTGACCGGCCTTTGCGGGGCGTCGATATCATGACGGAGCCCTTCCCTGGCTTTCCGACGGATATGCAGGCGCAATTCATGGCGATGTTGAGTATTGCTGAAGGTGCGTCCTTGATTACCGAAACGATTTTTGAAAATCGCTTTATGCACGTGCCTGAGCTCAACCGGATGGGTGCGCATATCAATGTGCACAAATCCTCCGCCATTATCCGTGGCGTCTCACGCCTGTCCGGGGCGCCCGTCATGGCGACGGATCTGCGTGCTTCTTTCTCTCTCATTCTGGCGGGTCTTGCGGCAGAGGGAGAAACGTCGGTCAGTCGCGTCTATCATCTTGATCGCGGTTATGAAAAAGTCGATGAGAAACTCGCCGCGATCGGTGCGGATATCGCCAGGATCACCGGTGATCCGTAACGGCGGCAGCGGCGGCGCATCGCCGCCACGTCGGGGCTGAGGCTGGCGTCAGGTGAGAGGCGCGCGCCCCAGAATTTTATCCGCCGCCCGCAAGCTCAATGCCATGATCGGTGCGGCCGGGTTGGCGCACGTCGCGCTCGGAAAAATCGAGTGATCTGAAATCCAGAGATTTTCAATATCAAAGCTGCGCCCCCATTCATCCACGACGGCATCATCAGGGTCCGTCCCCATGCGGCAGGTGCCCATCATGTGAGCCGAGCGCTCACTCGTCCAGATATCCCGCGCGCCCGCAGCTTCAGCAATGCGCGTCATCCATAAGCCGGCATGACGATGAAGCGCTTTCTCGTTGCATCCATACGAGAGGGTGATCAGTGGCTTGGGCATTCCTGCCCGACCGGTCTCGTGACTTAATATCACGCGGTTTTCCTGTGACGGCAGGCACTCGCCATGCGCCCCCAGGCCGATGGCGTAATTATAATCCCGCAAATAACGCGTCAGTTTTTCCCCCCAATAACCACGCCCGCGCACAACGTTCGTCGCCCATGTCATAGGCATCATGCCGAGCGACTGAATCAGATAGCCCCCGACAAAATCCGCGTCTTTCGGGCGGATCATATCCTCTGAGATAGCGAGGGAGGGATAGCCCTTATTTGGCCGTGTCACGTGATCCACCGTGCCCCATACCTGCGTGGAGACATGGGCCATGTAGTTGCGGCCCACCTGATCACTCCGATTCGCCAGGCCCGTATGCAGAAGAAGGCGCGCCGTCTCCACCGCGCCGGCACAGAGGATCACGCGCTGACAGCGTTGCATGACGTCCTTGCCGCCCTGTCGGTAAATCACGCCCGTAATGCGCCCCTGCGAGTCACGTTCAAAGTCATGGGCAAGACATTCCGCCCGAATTTCAGCGCCCGCCGCGAGAGCGCGCGGAATATAAGTCACATCCGCACTGGATTTCGCCTGGTTGCGACAACCCTGGTGACATGCGCCGCACCCGACACAGGCCTCGCGCGCGCCTTGTTTTGCCGTGATGAGAGCAACAGGTCCATCTGCCGATTTTAAACCGATCGCCTCACATCCACGCATCATGGCCAGGGCCGCTTCGTTGCGTTGCGGCGGCGGAAAGGCGTAGCGCCGCGTCGGGTCCCATGGGTAGGCGGTGGGGCCGGAAACGCCGATATCCTCTTCTACCTTGATCAGATAAGGCAGCAGCGCCTCATAACGGATCGGCCAGTCCCGCCCCTGACCTGTCTCCGTGTGCAATGTCATGTCCCGGGCATCCAGGCGCGGCATAAACGCACCGAAATGCAGGGTTGAGCCGCCCACCCCGGTGCCACTGTTATTTCCGCCGAAAGGTTGCGGGTTTTTGCCGTCAGAAAGACGTTCTTCCAGCCAGTAAATATCCCCGGCCTGTTCCTCATCCGGTGTGTGGGTAGCGGGGGCGTGCCATTTGCCCGCTTCAAGCGCGACGACGGACAATCCGGCCTCGGCGAGGACGGCCATCATCGGGGCGCCTCCGGCGCCAGTTCCAATGATGACCGCATCAACCGTTTCCGTGGTCGGGTAACGCCTCATACGCCCGTCTCCGGGGCCTTGAGTATCGGGGGCTCCCACGGGGCGGACCCCACTGCACCCATGACCTCAAAGCCCTGAAACGGCCCGTCACCACCGTTAAAGACGGCGTCAATGCCAAGCTGCGCCTGAACAGACGGGTGAGAAATAAAGATCTGCACGCAATCCGCGCATAAATCGGAAAACCATTGTCGAAGATGATCCTCTGAGAGATCCTCCGTGGCAATGGCGGCGGCTTCAACTTCGTTCAAAAGAACCTGGATCGTCTCTATATCCGCATCCTGCAGGCGCACACCGAGTTTCTTCTGACAAACATCATCCAGGCCGCAAAGGGCCAATTCATAAGCTTGCCTGTCCGGCGGCAGATGCGCGAAACGCCACCCATCGCCAGGCCCACCGAGTCGCGCATCGATTCGGGCGGCGAGATTAAGTGCCTTGCGTCCCAATAAAGGCTGTTGCGGCAGTACAACTGCCGTTAAAGCCTCTAAAATGGTGAAAGCGCGGTCGCTGAGATGTCGGGGTTGGTAGGGATGATCTATAAATGCCGCACGGGCTTCCAGCACGTCCCTTGTGCGCGCGGAAATACGGTCTGATTTAAGAAGCTGTTCGTACGTAGAAGTCATTTTGGATAAGAACTATTCTGGATGAATGGAACGTCCTGACGAGCAGGCGGAGATTCAAGCGCTCCGTCTCATCGATGGTTGCACGGGAATTAACGCACCCCCGCAAGCGGCATTTTTATGCATCTCCGAGAGACATCTTTTATGTATCTGAGGGATGCATCTGTTTGTCTGACGGCCGAAAAATGTTAACGTCCGCCGGCAATGGTGAATGATCACAGAATTCTGGCGTCAGCTATATCGGGACGGCATGGCAAGGGCATGATTCTCGCCTTGCCCAAAGGACGCATCCTCAAGGCGCTTAGACCGCTCCTCCATCACTCAGGGCTGCTGGCAGCACCCTGTCCGACGGATGAGGCCACGCGTGCCCTGCGTTTCCCCACGACGGAGAAGCAGATTGACATTGTCCGCGTCCGCTCCTTCGATGTCGCGACATTCGTGGCGCATGGCGGGGCCGATATCGGTATTTGCGGCTCCGATGTTCTCATGGAGTTTGATTATCCTGAGATCTACGCGCCGCTTGATCTCGAGATCGGGCAATGTCGCATCAGCGTTGCGCGGCACGCAAATCATGCGACGGCGGCAGAAGCCCCCAGCTCCAAAATCCGCATCGCCACGAAATACCCTGCCATCGCCCGCCAGCATTTCGCGCAACGCGGCATGAATGCCGAGATTGTGCATCTCCATGGCGCGATGGAGCTTGCCCCGTCCCTTAACATGGCGCACGCCATTGTTGACCTTGTTGATACGGGTGCCACATTGCGGGCGAATGGGCTTGAGGAGACAGAGGTGATCGCGCACATCTCATCGCGTCTTATCGTCAACCGCGTCGCCATGAAAACGCGCCCGCAAGAAGTGACCGCACTTATTGACCGTTTCCGGGATGCTTTACGGAATAAGACCCAGTGAAAAAACTCTCCACGCGGGATATGCAATTCCGCTCGCAATTCGATATGTTGATTTCTGTCCGGCAAAGTGATGCGCAGGATGTGTCCGCGCCCGTGCGCAAAATCATCAATAATGTCCGCGCCCGCGGGGATGAGGCCGTCATCGCCTATACCGCGCAGTTTGATGGCCATGAACTGCGTGCGGACGCGATCGCCCTGACGGATCAGCAGCGGCGCGACGCCATCGCGCAAGTGCCTGCCGCTTTGCGCGATGCCCTGGTTTTGGCGAAAGAGCGGATCATTTCATTTCATAAGCGCCAGATGCCGCAGGACATCCTTTACACGGATGAGGCCGGACTGGAACTGGGCCTGCGCTGGACGCCCCTGGACGCAGTCGGGCTGTATGTCCCGGGTGGCAAGGCGGCCTATCCGTCTTCCGTCCTCATGAACGCCTTGCCCGCCTGGGTCGCCGGGGTGAAACGCATTGCCATGTGTGTCCCGATGCCGAACGGCCATCTGAACCCTCTCGTCCTCGCCGCCGCCGATATTTGCGGCGTGCAGGAAATTTACGGCATTGGCGGGGCGCAGGCGGTGGCCGCCCTCGCTTACGGCACAAAGCGTATCCCCCCCGTTGATCGCATTGTCGGGCCGGGTAATGCTTATGTTGCGGAGGCCAAACGTCAGGTATTCGGCCATGTCGGTATCGACTCCATCGCCGGGCCTTCAGAAGTCGTCATTGTCGCGGATAAAGAGAACCGTCCCGAGATCATCGCCATGGACCTTCTGGCGCAGGCGGAACATGATGAGCGCGCCCAGGCCATCCTCATCACAAATGACGCCCGATTTGCCGCGGGTGTCGAGGCCGCCGTCGCAGAAGCCTTAAAGACGCTACCGCGGCGTCAGATTGCGGGATCCTCATGGGCGGATTTCGGCGCGATCATCACCGTCTCGGATTGGGATGAGGCCGCGGATCTTGTCAATGATATCGCGCCGGAGCATCTGGAAATCATGTGTGCGGATGCGGACGGGTTTTCCCGCAAAGTGCGTCATGCCGGGGCCATGTTTATCGGGCGGCACTGTCCCGAAGCGATTGGCGATTATGTCGGCGGTCCCAACCATGTTCTGCCAACGAACCGCACCGCGCGGTTCGCTTCAGGGCTTTCCGTCTATGATTTTCTGAAGCGCACCACCACGATTGGCGCCGCGCAGGACGGTTTGAAGGAGATCGGCCCTGCTGCTGAAATCCTTGCGCAGGCAGAGGGGCTTGACGCCCATGCACAGAGTATCGCCTTGCGCCTGCAAAAGTGACGCAGGCAAACTTTGAGGCATGACAAAATTTATAAGAACGGGCCGTTTTGCTTGACGGCGCCGTGCGGACTCGCACATACGCTTGAGCAGCCTGTCGCAATGAGCGACATCCGAACAGAATATGAATGGAGTATCAAGGGACACAATGTCGAAGGAAGATATGATCGAGTTCAGTGGGACGGTCACTGAACTTCTACCGAATGCCATGTTCCGCGTCACGTTAGACAATGAGCACACGATCCTGGCCCATACAAGCGGCAAAATGCGCAAAAATCGCATCCGCGTCCTGGCAGGTGACCGCGTCAATGTTGAAATGACGCCTTATGATCTTTCCAAAGGTCGGATTACGTTCCGCTTTAAGTGACGCGTGGCGACCTCCCCCAACCTGCGCTGATTCTCGCCTCCGCCTCGCCGCGGCGTGTCGCATTGCTGCGGCAGATCGGCCTGGAGCCGGAAGAGATCCTTCCGGCGGAACTTGACGAGACACCGTTAAAAGGTGAGCTTCCACGTGCCTGCGCCATCCGGCTCGCCGACGCGAAAGCTCGGGTTATCGCGGACCAGCTTGACCGACCCGCGCTGGTCCTGGCAGCGGATACGATTGTGGCCGTCGGGCGCCGCATTCTGCAGAAAGCTGAGAACCCGCAACAGGCTCGGGCATATTTGGCCTTGCTCTCCGGGCGACGTCACACAGTTTATACAGCCATTTCCATCCGCCCCTCGAAAGCCCTGGCGGAAGGACGCTGCGCCTCGCGTGTCGTGGCGTCAAAAGTCGCCTTCTCCTGCCTGACGCCGCACCATATTGAGGCGCTGATCACGGCCGGAGACTGGCAAGGGAAAGCAGGTGGCTACGCTTTGCAGGGAATGGCCGCGCGCTTTATACGCTTTATTTCTGGGAGTCCATCTGCCGTGATCGGGCTGCCCCTCTTTGAAACGTCTCAGCTTTTGCAGGGTCAGCCTCACCCGTGGTTTCAACCGGGTGCGACGGAGTCTGCGACATCTCACCGCACCTGACAGAACCGGAAGAGAAAAGCGGTTTGACAATCTCAGCGTGTCGATGGGAAGAATGGCGGTCATGATGAAAATCGCGGTGGATTGGAGCCCCGGTGAGGCGCGCATCGCCGCCCTCCTTGATAACATGCTCATTGATTTCTCATTGTGGCGCCCTGGTAAACCGGATGGTTTCGGCGATATTCACTGCGTGCGAATCATGCGCCCCGCCCCCATTATGAAGGGCGCTTTCGGCCGGATAGCGTCAGGCGAGGATGTTTTTGTCACCGGCGTTTTTCCGGAAGGTGCCTTGGTGACAGCCCGCGTCACCCGCGCCGCGCAGGGCGGCAAGGGCGCGCGCCTCCAGCCGCTCCAGTCTGACGCCACATGTGACGCGCCGGCCTGCCTTCAACAGGGGCCAAGCCCGTTGGAGGAAATGGCAGCGCGCTACCCTGAAGCCCGGATCCTCGTCGATACGCCATCCCTCGCGGCCCGCATACCGCCGAACCTGCGCCCTCGATTGGAACGGGTCGCCTGCGCCTTTGATGAGGATATAAAGGACCAATGCAGCGCCCTCACGCACGGCGACATTGTACTCCCCGACAATATAAGCGCGCGCGTGACACCCAGCGCGGCGCTTTGCGCGATTGATCTTGATGACGCGGACACCGCCGCCGCCTCTCCACGCACGCAATTTGACCGGAATGTCGCGATCTTCCCGGCGCTTGCCCGAGAGATCCGCCTGCGCAATATCAATGGCGTCATATTGATCGACCCGGCGGGCGTACCCACGCGCAAGCGCGCCGCATTGATCCCCTTTCTGCAAAATGCTTTCCGGGATGATCCGCTCAGACCGCATGATTTCGGCGCGACACCGTCCGGCTTGTTGGAATTAACTCGGCCCCGGCGTCGGCTCCCTTTGCATGAGCTTCTTTCATCGCCACACGGGATCGGGCTCGCCGCCCTGCGGCAGGCGGTGCGCACCTTGTCGGGCATGCCCGCCAACCGGAAATTATGTCTGAAAGCGTCCTTCGCCATAATCGACGCTTTGCAAAAGGATGTCGCAGCTTTGGAGGATGTGTCACGACTCCTGGGATATGAACTTCCCCTTATGGCCATTCCAGATTACCCTCCCGCGCATTGGAGTTTTTCCTGATGTCGCAATGCCCGATCTGTCGTAAAGACAGTGTCGCCCTCTTTCGTCCCTTTTGTAGTAAACGCTGTGCCGATCTCGATCTCGGCAACTGGTTTCGCGGGAATTATCGCGTTCCTTCGGCGCGGGAAGATGAAATCCCGTCTCACGAGGAAAGTGAGGGTGAAAAAGATCAATATGCCACTTGATCAACCTTCCCACATCCACTAAACCGTGCGCAGCGTCATCAGGGCGCTGTGCCCAAGTAGCTCAGTTGGTAGAGCATGCGACTGAAAATCGCAGTGTCGGTGGTTCGATCCCGCCCTTGGGCACCATTTGCCTCATTTTGAGGCGCCGCCCCTTAACGCCCTCTTCCGTAAACATGTCAGCGCGCTTCAACGCGACGCGGCGCAAATGCCCCCGTTCTTGCCCGCAGGACAATCATGATTCCCGCGCAGATGATCGGGATCATCGACAGGCTGATAGCTTTCGGGCCGCCATGCGTCAGCGCCATCCCGCCGAGTAAACCTGCCAATGTGATCGCGCTGTTCCAAACGGTGGAGATCATCGCACTGGCAAGGTCAATCCCTTCCCCCGCGACGGAAGCTGACGCCAATTGGATGAGCGTCCCGGCCCCGCCATAGGATAGGCCCCAAAGCACCATCATCGCGACGATGACATAAGGGTGCTGCGTGAAGAGTGAAACCGCGACCGTCATCAGCAGAAACGTGGAGAGTGCCAGCAGGATGACGGTTTTCAGAGGTTTTTCCGTCAAAACACCTGCGAGCCAAACCCCTGCCAGAGACGACACGCCGAATAAAAGCAGTAACGCGCTGACATGCGTCTGAAGGCCGGACATTGCCGTAAAAGGCGCGACGTAAGTGTAAAGAATATTATGCGCCCCGACCCAGGCCATCGTCAGGGACAAAACGGTGATGATGCCGGGGATTTTTAGGACGCGCAGGGGGGACAAACGTTTGTCGGCACATTGTCCGGCGAGGTCGGGCAGGCGATGTGCCACCCAGAGAGCCAGCAGGAAGGCCACACCGGAGATGAAAAGAAACGCCTCCCGCCAGCCAATCAGGTTCCCCACCGCGACGCCGGTCGGCGTCCCGATGGAAAAAGCCAGCGGCGCGCCCGCCATCGCGATGGCCAGGGCCCTGCCCTGTAGGCGCGATGTCACCAGTCGCTTGGCATATCCTGCCTGAAGCCCCCAGACCAGCCCGGCGCACAAACCGGCGAGAAAGCGCGCCGAGAGGATAAGGCCAAAATGGTGCGTTATAGCCGTGATGGTGTTCATGGCCAGAAAGCCAATAATGCCGAGGAGGAGTAAGGGTTTACGGCGGAAACCCTGCGTCAAGGCCGTGAGGGGCAAAGCCGCGATTGTCGAGCCGAATGCGTAAATCGTCACCATCTGGCCCGTCATGGCGTTCGAAATGTCGAGGTCCGATGCGATCATCGGCATGAGGCCCGCGGGCATTGTTTCGGTGATAATGGCCAGAAACCCCGCCATCGCGAGCGCAATAAGTTCACCAACAGGGAGGGTATCCCGCGGTAACGTCAAAAGCGTTGACACGCCCCATCCTTCCTTTATGCGCTATCTGATCTGATGAGGTTTGACCGAAAAAATTCGGTTCCTCGAAATTATGGCGCTTCATGGGCACGCCAACCCATTTATCGCGCACCTATTTTTCAGATTTCAGCTCATGCCATAAGCGCGAGGGGTCAGGCAAGGATGACGCTGCACCATGCAGCGCCGGCGTGACTCGTTCAGCGTGAAAACGGCCCGGAAAAAACGGGCCGCTCTTTCAAATTCCAAATGCGATCGCGTTAAGCTTGGCGATTTTACGATCAGAACCGATATTCGATACCGGCAGCGACGAGAGTCGGGTTGAGCGCGTTATGCGCCTTGATGAAAGTCGGACTTCCATTATCATTCGCCCATGCATGCATACGCATGAAGATCTGCTTGACGTCGAAATTGAAGAACCAGTTTCCGACAAGTTGATAATCGAACCCGGCATTGACGGATGGGCCACCTGTGAAGCCGACATTGAGCTTCTGCACAACGCCGCCAGCAGGGCTCATATTATGAAACCAGGCCAGTGTGCCGCCGACGCCGATATAGGGGTTGAAGCGCTTGTGCGGACGGAAATGCCACGCGAACGTGATTGTCGGCGGAAGGACCCATGCGCTGCCCACGTCGATCTTCCCCAACGGTGTCCCTTGCGCCGCCACCTCATGACGCGTGCTGGCCGCGATCAGATCGACCGAGAGATTATCCGTCAGGAAATACATGAAGGTCAGTTCCGGCATGACCTGATTTGTTGTCGAAATATGGCCGGAGATCGGTTTGTTCGCGAGCCAGACCTTACTATCCATATCCTGCGGCAGGACACCCAACGCGGAAAGGCGAACGATGAAATCACCTTTGCCAAAACCGATCTTGGTTGAGGAACAGGTTTTGAAGATCCCGCAGGCATGGTCCGACATCGCGGCCTTCGGCGCCATGACCTGCGATGTCGTCAATGGTGCATTGACGTAGGATTGACTGGCCGATGACGCTGCCTGTTGCGCGTGGGCGACCTGAAACGTCGCCGCCGAGAGGAGAGAGCCTGTCATGGCGGCCAGGCAGCTTTTGATGGAGAAGGTCATATCGCACCCTGATTAAGCAATTTCAACGGCGCAGTTATTTGACAGAAAGTAAAAGGCTTCCTTGATCAGGATCAATGGGCTATCCTTAATTTCAAACCGTTGCAGTAATACCACATACGTGGCGCAGGCGCTGAATGATGAATTTTTCCCCTTGTAAGCTAAAACCCGAATCCGAAACGCCGATACTTCCCCATGACAGTGGGGAATGCACCGTCTGCCCCGCGCGGGAGCGCAGTATCTGTGCGATTTTTGAGCCAACCCAGCTGCCCGAGCTTGAGAAACATCTTCAGCGCGTCGCATTCCCCGCAGGGAAAGTGTTTATCGAGGAGGGGCGCGCGGCAGACCGCTTTTACGTGGTGACGCAAGGGCATGTGCGCTTATTCAATTCCATGCCGGACGGGCGTCGGCAGATCACCGGTTTTGCAACCGCAAGTGATTTTATCGGCCTGGTCAGCTGCAAAAATTTTGCGTTCAGTGCGGAGGCGCTGACTCCCCTGCGAGCCTGCCAGTTTTCCGTCTCTGAAATGAGTTTCCTTCGGCGCCATTTCCCGGCGCTTGAAAAACGCCTGCTCGAGGAAGCCTCGCGCGAGCTTGTCCGTGCCCAGAAGCGAATGCTTTTGCTGGGTCGCAAAACCGCCAGTGAACGCCTCGCCAGTTTCTTGAGAGAGCGCTTTCACCTCAGTAAGTCGGCTCTCGGCCACCTTGCCTTGCCGATGACGCGGATGGATATCGCCGATTATCTTGGCCTGACCATCGAAACCGTCAGCCGCACCTTCTCGGCATTTCAGCGTCAAGGGCTGATTCACATCCCCCATACGCGCAACGTTCTGATACAGGATATTGAGGCTCTATCCGCACTCGCCGATGGTGACATCGCGCTGAAGCGCCGCCACTCCTGACGTCGACAGCCGCATGTGTCAGGACGGAAAAAACCGCTTCGTAAATGCCTGCAAACCAATTTGCCGTGCCGTGCGCAACCGCGCTGCCCTCAACACCGCTTTCGTCTGACGAATGGCATGGTCGAGATCGTCATTGACAATATTGTGATCAAATTCCGCCCAATGCGATAACTCGTTCTGTGCGGCGCGCATGCGGTTTTCAATCGTCTCGTCAGAATCGGATTGACGTCCGCGGAGGCGACGTTCCAGCTCCTCAATCGAAGGCGGGAGGATGAAGATGCTTAAGACATCTTCGGGCAAGGCGGCCCGCATCAGCCGGTGTCCCTGCCAATCAATGTCGAAAACCATATCATAACCGTCCGCAAGCGCCTTCTCGACCGGAAGGCGCGGCGTGCCATAACCGTGGCCGAACACTTCCGCCCATTCCAGCAATTCGCCTTGCGCGATCATCCTATTGTAGGCTTCCCGGTCCCTGAAATGGTAATGCACGCCCTCTTTTTCGCCTGGGCGTGGCAATCGGGTCGTCAAGGAGACGGAATGCATGAGACGCGATTCCGACGCGCGCAAAGCATTGGCGATCGTCGATTTACCCGCCCCGGATGGCGCGGAGATAACCAGACACACACCGCGCCTTCTGATTGCATCGGTCATGACCCTATCCCTCCCCGGTCAATACCCGGCGCAACATTTAAACCCATCTTTTGCTCGGCTCCTCGCTCCAGGCCGTTCGGACGCCGCTGACCTGCATGAGATGATTGATCAGAACAGCGTAGTCACTCCGACCACGGAGCAGAAACGAGAGAGCGAGATAATTCTTATTGTTATTTCTGTCCTGACGCACATGCAGGACCTCATAACCCGCGCGTTGAATAACGTCCTGAACGCGGCCACTCAAACTGGATTCATCATCCCCTCTGACGACGATGACGCCATCATTGACACGTTTACGCATGATGCGGCTGACAAATTTGTGCGTCAGAAGCATGACGATGAGGTAACAGATTGTGGTGAAAATCGCGATGACGATCATCCCGGCGCCCGCCGCCATACCGAGCGCCGCCGTCAACCAGACGGAAGCCGCTGTCGTCAGGCCGCGCACCGTATCGCGCCGCATAAAGATGACACCACCGCCGATGAAGCCCAGTCCTGATACGATCTGCGCCGCAACGCGTGATGGGTCCAAAACGACACGACCGGCGAGGAGCACGTCGGTGAAACCATATTTGGAGACGATCATGAAGAGTGCGGCCGCGACACCCACAAGCGTATAGGTGCGGAAACCCGCGCTCTTCTGGCGGTATTCCCGCTCAAGCCCGATAATCGCGGACAGGATGAAGGCAAGGATCAGTTCCATCACCTGCATCCACCCATCACCACTATTCTGCCCGACGGGCCAAATTGATATCAAGGGCCGCGCCTCCCTGGTTTTTCTGTTTAACGATGCGAAGGGCTACCCACTTGGCCTCTCGCGACGTTATAACGAATGGACAGGTGAAAGGGAACCATATGCCCTTCCCGGACGACCCCGCGACATGCCGAGATGAAGCTGCCCATGACTGAAAATATCGCATCTGACACGCTGCTTGAAGAGCTTGTCCGCCGCGCCCCGCCCGCCAATCTGGAGGCGGAGATGGCGTTGCTGGGGGCCCTTCTGACGAATAACAAAGCCTATGAGCACGTCTCGGACTTTCTGGCGGCGGAGCATTTCGCGAATGCGGTGCACGGCAAGATCTACGGTGCGATTGCCCGGCGGATTGATCGCGGGATGCTGGCAGACCCGATTACAATGCGCGCGGATTTCGAACATTCCGGGATGTTGGAGCCGGTGGGTGGCACCGCCTATCTGGGGAAATTGCTCGCCTCCATGGTCGGCATCGTCAATGCGGGGGAGTATGGCCGCGCCATTCATGATGCCTGGATCAGACGGCAACTCATCGATATTGGAGAGAATGTCGTCAATAACGCCTATGGTGCCATGACGGAGCTCGCAGGCTCCGAGCAGATCGAGGCGGCGGAGGAAACGCTTTTCAAACTCGCGACGGACAAAGGCCAGGATGGCGGGTTCGTCGCGTTTGATCGCGCGCTCGCAACAGCGTTGGAGGTGGCGGAACATGCATTTCTACGCACCGGTGACGTTAGCGGCCTGACATCCGGCTTGCGGGATTTCGACAAGAAAACCGGCGGACTACACCCTTCGGACTTGTTGATTATCGCCGGGCGACCCGCGATGGGCAAAACCGCCCTGGCCACGAAGATCGCTTTTTCCGCCGCGCGCGCCTTGATGCAGGAAGCCGCGGACAGTAACACGCAGCCACGCGGCTCCGTCGCGATTTTCTCGCTTGAGATGTCATCGGAGCAGCTTGCGACACGTATCCTGTCTGAGCAGGCGGAAATTTCGAGTGAGCGTATTCGTCGCGGGGATATTGGTCAGAAGGAATTTGACCGCTTCGTCCGTGTGACGCGTGAGCTTCAGGAATTGCCACTTTTCATTGATGAGACGCCCGCCATCAGCCTTTCCGCGATGCGGACGCGCTGCCGCCGCCTGGCCCGTACAAAAGGGTTGAGCCTTGTCGTCGTGGATTATCTGCAACTGATGCGCCCCGCCGTCGGGACAAGGCCGGAAAGCCGGGTGCTGGAAATCTCGTTGATCACGCAGGGGCTGAAAGCCATCGCGAAGGAGTTATCCGTCCCCGTCATCGCGCTGTCTCAGCTTTCCCGTCAGGTGGAATCGCGGGAGGATAAGAGGCCGATGTTGTCGGACCTGCGCGAGTCCGGCTCGATTGAGCAGGATGCCGACGCCGTCATGTTCGTCTATCGCGAGGAATATTACCTTAAACAGCGTATGCCCAAAGAGACGACTTATGAGGGCGCGGAAAAATATCAGGCGGCTTTGGATGACTGGCACCGCAAAATGGACCTTGTCCATAATAAGGCCGAACTGATCCTGGAAAAACAGCGTCACGGGCCGACCGGCACCATCCCCCTCTATTTTGAAGGGGAGTTCACGCGCTTTGCTGATCTTGACACGCATCACGAGGTGTAGCGGCACCCTTTTGGACAATGAGTGCCGCCAGTTGGCGTAAGGGCCGGCTCAGAAATCCGCTGTCATCGGGTCAGGCCCGACGCGCCCATCAGCACGGTCCATTTTTTCAATGTCAGCGAGATCCGCCGCATCAAGATGGAAATCGAACACGTCGATATTTTCCTGGAGACGCTGGTGGTTTGATGATTTCGGGATGACGACGAGGCCCTGATCAAGATGCCAGCGAATCACGATTTGCGCCGGTGACTTCCCATGCTTCTTCGCGAGCTTTTGAATAACATCATTGTCGAGATTGGCGCCTCGACCTAAAGGACTCCACGATTCTGTGATGATCCCATGTTTGTCATGAAAGGCGCGCAAGTGACGCTGCTGAAAAGCCGGGTGCAGCTCTATCTGATTAATGACCGGCACTTCACCCGTTTCATGGATGATCCGCTCAAGGTGATCGACATTGAAGTTTGAAACGCCGATTGACTTGATGCGACCTTCCTTTTTCAGCTCGATGAGCGCCTTCCAGGTCTCAACATAAAGGTTGTTTTTCGGCGCAGGCCAGTGGATGAGGTAGAGGTCCAGCACGTCAAGGCCGAGCTTCTTCATGCTCTCATCAAAGGCGCGGCGGGCCACATCATAGCCGTGGCCCGTATTCCATAATTTGGTCGTGACGAAAAGGTCATGATGGCGTTTGACTGCCTGACCAACGCCTTCCTCATTATGGTAGAATGCGGCGGTATCGACCATTTTATACCCGACCCCGGCTGCGAAATCGACAATCTCCGCCGTTTCATCCGCTGGCGTTTTATAGACACCGAGGCCAAGTTGCGGGATGGCTTTTCCGTCAAGCATTTTGAGGGTGAAATCCGGCGCATTTGCACGCTGGATGGTTGGATCAGGTTTCGGCATAAAAGCCTCCTTGTCGTCTTTTACAAGTCATGTGAAATCTCGTGCCTGTCGGCGCGGAAATGTTCAGACGCGTGAGACACGCGCGCCGCATCCCGGCTCGGCAAGCATGCTGATTGGAGAGAGTCCGGCGCGGTTCGCCCGGTTTTCAAACGAAACAACATTCAGAAGGCGAGGTGCGTACGCCGCATCCCGCTTTCCCCATTCTGTCCGTTCTGACAGGATGAGAAGATCATCGCGGCCGCCTCCTTCTGCGTGAGGCCCGGCTTACGCCGTGCCGTGGCCGCTTCGGACCGGGTATGACACCTCAAACTCAACCTTCTTTCCGAACCTCATCGTCCTTGGCGTGACGCGCCTGTTTGAACTCTCTCGTCATAAATAAGGAGGTAAACTGCAATTTAAACCCTCTTCCCGGGCTTTCCCTCCGGATGCACGTGATGGATTGCGGGCAGAGCGGCGGCGCTACGTCATCTGCATCGCATCCGCGCAGCGCACCCCTTGCAGATCGCATCTGGATGATCAATCCGTTTTCAACCCATAGAAATCAAGCATGGGCTTGATGTCGGGCGCGTGACCCGTAAAGGCTTCAAACATCGCGTCGTAATCCTCCGTATGACCGCGTGACAGCACGAGGTCCCGGAAGCGCTGACCATTTGCCCGCGTCAAACCGCCATGCTTTTTGAACCAGTCGAAAGCGTCATGGTCCAGCATCTGAGTCCAGAGATAGGCGTAGTATCCAGCCTGATATCCATTGCCCCAGATATGCAGAAAGTAGGAACTGCGATAGCGCGGTGGCACGTGGGCCGTGTCGAGTCCGCTTTTCTCCAATGTGGTGCTTTCGAAACGATCAACATCCTTGATTTTTCGAAGAGGCGACATGGTGTGCCATTTCATGTCCAGCATGGCGGCGGAAACAACTTCACCAAGGCGATAACCGGCATTGAAATGACGCGCGTCGAATAGTTTTTTCTGCAATGTCTCGGGCATGGTCGCGCCGGTCTGATAATGGCGCGCGTAGTGGGCGAAGACTTTCGGGTAAAGCGCCCAGTTTTCATTGAATTGCGACGGAAATTCCACGAAGTCGCGCGCGACGTTTGTGCCGGAGACGGAAGGGTAAACCTGATCGGCAAAGAGTCCGTGCAAAGCGTGCCCGAACTCATGGAACATCGTGATGACATCATCGAACGTGATTAACTGCGGCTGGCCCGGCGCCGCCTTGACGAAATTGCCGACATTATAAATGACGGGTTTCTGGTTCAGGAGCTTCGATTGCTCCACGAAATTCGACATCCAGGCGCCACCGAATTTGTTGTCGCGCGCAAAATAATCGAAATACATCAGCCCTAGAGGCGCATCATCTTTATCGCGCACCTCATAAACCACCACGTCGGATTGATAGACCGGAATGTCATGACGTTGATTGAAGGTGATGCCGTATAGAGATGTCGCGGCGTAGAAAACCCCGTCCTCAAGCACGGTCTTCAGCTCAAAATAAGGCTTGAGATCATCCTCACTATAGCCCAGCGTTTTCCGGCGTAATTTGTCCGCATAAAAATCCCAGTCCCACGGCGCAAGGCTGAACGTGCTGCCTTCAGCCTGAATCAGCTGCGTGAGGGCCTGCTCTTCCTCATCCTGCGCGGCGCGGGTCGGCGCGACAAGCTGGTTCATAAAGTCGTTCGCCGCTTCCGGCGTTTTGGCCATCTGGTTTTCCAGTTGATAGGCTGCATAATTCCTGAAACCAAGCAGCCGCGCCTTCTCCGCCCTGAGATGGGCAATGCGCACGATCAGCGCGCGCGTGTCATTGCCATCGCCCTGCTCCGCACGCGTCCAGCTTTTTTGAAATAACGCCTGGCGCGTCTCACGATCTTTCAGGACGGCCAGCGAAGGCTGCTGCGTCGTATTTTGAAGCGGTACGAGCCACCGCCCCTTCTGCCCCGCCGCCTCTGCCGCCCCGAAGGCCGTGTTCAGCGCATTTGCATCCAGGCCGCTCAGTTTTTTCTCAACATCGACGACGAGTCCCGCCGCTTTCGTGGCGGCCACCAGCTTCTGCTGGAATGATGATTCAAGGACGGAGAGCTTACTGTTCAGATCCTTCAGGCGCGTCTTTTCCCGCGATGACAGTGAGGCACCCGCATGGAGGAAACGCTGATACCACTCCGTCAGGACGTGCATCTGCTCCTGCGTCAGGTCCAGGCTGTTGCGTTTCTGGTAGACAGTCGCCACGCGATTGAAAAGCGCCGTATTGAGATAAATCTCGTCCTCATGCTGCGTGAGAAGCGGCGCGAACTTCGTCTTGATAGCGTCGAGGCGCGGGTTGCTGTTGGCGCTGTAGAGATTATCGAACGTCATATCGACACGGTGCAGCGTGCGCCCGGCCCGCTCCAGCGCTTCAATTGTATTCACAAAATCCGGGCGGTCCGGGTTGACGGTGATGGCGTGGATCTCATTATTCTGCGCCAGCATCCCCTGCTCAAAAGCCGGCGCGAAATCCGCATCGGTAATCAGGTCAAAACGCGGTGCCTCATAGGGAAGAGTGCTGGGCTGAAGAAGAGGATTCGTGCGCGCCAGGGCACTACTCCCCATAAGCGCGAGAACCGCGAATGCACCGGCCACGTGGCGCGGGTGGAGGATACCCATCTTGATCCCTTCCTCTTTTGTTGATGACAGCAGGGTCGAGCTTACAATGAAAAGCGCGCATTCAGGAAGATCGTGCGTGGCATCCCGACGAAAAGATAATCGGTCTGGAGAAACCCCCAATATTGCAGGTTTTGCACGTTATCCATTTCCGCCTGTAACGTCACATGGTGGCGCGCGACATCCATGTCATAGCGTGCGCGAAGGTTGAGAAGGGTATAATGCGGCACTTTGTAAAGATTGCGGCTGTCCCCCCACATTGACGCCGTGTGATGCACCTCAGCCTCGATCGAAAATCCGGGGAGATGTGCAAACCCTTTATGGAGCGTGAACATATTCTGCACGGACGGGACACCTTCAATCGCGTTTCCGATAATGTCAGGATCGGCCTTTGTGTATCGCCCGTATTCCAACCCGATACTGTCTGACAGCACGAAACCCGCGGGGAGGCGCCATTTGCCCGCCCACTCCGCGCCGCGATAAGTCGTCGATCCGTCGAATACGAAGACATTCTGTACATTGGCATATTGGGCCCCTCGCGTGATCTGATAGAGGGCCGCCGTCATTGACCATGTCTTCCGGTCGATTTTCGCCCCGAGCTCCACTTGATCCGACCGGATCGGGGGCAGATTGGCGAAGGCGTTGGCGTAGTTTGTCGCGACCGTGCCACCACTCTCCAATGCCTGAACGTAACTCACATAAAAGGTCGTGTTCTGCCACGGATGATAGAGCAGGGCGACAGTTGGGGTCAGCGGATGGGCGCGCTCGGAACTTGGGATCTGCTGCGCATCCCAGCTTTTCTGGCTGAAAATCGTGTATCGCAACCCGGCAAGCAGGGACCATTGCGTATTGAAATCCAATGTGTCACTGAGGAAAAACCCGGTCTGATCCGAATGGTAGGTGCGGTATGTCGCCGTGTTGAACGATCCTTGCCAGCTTTGGGGCCGGATGGGGCGATATAAATTCTGCATGCCAAGATTGATCGTCTTAAAGTCATAGGGCAGGAATTTCTCCAACCCCTGCCAGGCAATCCCTGCGGTTACATGATGGCGCCAGAGGCCGGTCGCGACCTGCCCCGTCAAAATCATCTGAGCCTGATTATAGGCGGCCCAACTGCCGGGATTGGTGCGCAGGAGCGCGTTGTAATCGCCGCTCCGGTCCTGAAGCGTCATCCATTCCCCTTTATAGCGGCGATAATCCCGACTATGGCTGTAATCGGCGCGCAGATTCCAACTGTTACGAATATGCCATTTCAGTCCCGTGCCGAGGAAAATCGTGTGAGACGTGAAAAACGTTCCGGGATTGACCGTCAAATTCTTATGTCCACTGATCGCGGGGGGAAGCGGACCTTTGCCGAAAGATGGCGGATCGGCGATATAAAAATTCTGGACACCCTGATCAATAACGCGGCTCTGATAAAGCGCATCTGCTGTCCAGATAAGGTCCCGCGTCAACCTGACATCGGTGGAGAAAGAGCCGGAATAACGTTTTAGACGGGACCCGTTATAGGTCGGCCCCGCCTCATGGGTGAGATTGAGACGGTAACCCACGATATTATTTTTGAGGAAACGGCCTCCCATATCGAGATGCTGCAACATGACGGCGTTGGCGCTATAGCCGATATCAACGGACAGGGTGCGGCGTTCCGTCGGCTTCTTCATCACAAAATTGGCGATCCCGCCAGGTGCATTGAACCCGTACATGAACCCTGAAGCCCCTTTAAGGAGCTGTATCGATTCAAAACTTTCCACAGGGAGTTCAACCGTCGTCATGAAAAACGGTGTGCCATTGATTTTATAACCATTATAATCGTCAAGCGGGATGCCGCGCACATTGAGGGAATAGGCGTTCATGGAATAAGTGTCGCCCAGACGGACGACCGACCCATCATCTTCAAAAACGCGCCCCAGTGATTTGACCTGTCGGTTCCGTAGACTGGCCTCATTAATGACCGTGACGGAATAAGGCAGATCCAGAATGCGCCGGTTACCGAGCGCACCATTATCGACAAGCGATGCCCGCGCCCGGACCTGCACCCGCTCTTCCCCCCTGGCTTCCAGCGCCGATATTTTCCCGGAGGGCGGCGCGGCTGGCGCTGCTTTATCTTCGGTCTGATGACGGTGCGGCACATCCCGGTGGCGGTGCCGCGGAGCGGGCCGCCCCTCAGCATGGGCGAGATCACCGCAAACCAGAACAACGATGATGGGCCAGAGCATTTGTGAGCGTTGGAAAGCGGTGAAGGTCATTGCACGACTCTGTTCAGTGGATCATCAGTTTCCAACTTATGAAGAAGTGCTTTAACGTGATCAACTCACCTATATCGTTTAATGAAATGCACTGTGGCGAACTTGCCATGCGCGGCGCCACCATCCCGTCATATCAAAACCCGATCATGGCATCGCCGCCGAACGTGAACATCCCGGCATTCCGCCCGGCATTAAAGGGTGTCGTCCCGTTCAGGGAGCGGTCAAACCTGATCTCCGGCCGCAGGGCGAAGACGCGCAGATTTTTCAGGACAGGGGGGCGGTAAGTCAGGCCGAGGGTCATCGCACCATAAGTTGTCGGCGGGGCCGTTTCAGCAGGCGCATATTTATTAAGGAAAGCATTCATGTAGGCGCGATTATTCAGGAAACTCACGACAAACGCCCCGCCATTATCGCGATAGATTTCACCGCGGTAATTGAAGGTGAAATCCGGCGATATTCTGTAACTCAGGAAGGAAACGAAGCTATAAGCCTCCGCCCGCAGACCGACATCGTGCAGGAAATTTACTTCCCCCGTGAGGGAGAGGCGGTCATTGACGTCATAACGCAGGGAAAGGTCGTTCCAATAACGCTGCGCACTATCGGCCCGGATTCCTAGCGCATTGACGGAGTCCTCCGGCCCGAGGCGCGACAACGCGTTGACGGTTATTTTACCGTGGGCGAGACCTGTGCGCGTAAACCCTAAATATCCCGCCATACTGGTGTTGCTGGCATTGCGCCCCCAGGTCGACTGATTGCCCGTATCAATTCCGAAGTGAATATCGAGATCGGCGGTGGCATGCCAATGCGCCATCGCCCCCAGATGTTCAAACGGCACCGAATATTGCGACGTGTAAGCGAGCGTGTAAAAAGGCCGCGCCGAAGGATCCAGAACTTCGACCCCCATCGGGGCCTGAAGAATGCCGAGTTTGAGATCGACCCCGTGCGGCGTCGCCCATGGAAGATGGACATCCAAATGGGCCTGAGCCGGGATCAGCTGATAGCGGTCCGACGTCAGGTGATCCGACACGCCGAGTAAATGGTAGTATCGTGCATCCGACCCATAAAGGCCCTGGATGACAAAGCCGATCTGATATTTCTGCACCGCGTCATCCAATGCGCGGGACAGGGTGAGACTGACCTGGTTCAATTGCCCCTGATTGGCGTGATCCGCGAGGAAATCGCCAAAATTAATGCCGCTAGCGGGACGCGCCGGGTTGGCCATGATCCCCCCTTCCATTAGGCCCTGAAGTGTCACATCCTGTAGCCAAGCACGAGGCGCATGCGCAAAAACATGGATGTCGGCATGGGAAGCCGGTGTTAAGGAGAACGAACTGAGAAGAGATATTGTTACGATAACGCAATATTTAAGGCCGCCCGAAAACTTCATAGAAACTGGTCCTTCACCTGGCCGGGAAACCGCGCCCGATGATCATCGCGGCAATTTCATAAAATGCATTTCCCGCGATTCGATGCAATATCAAAATGAAATTTTAACGTTGTGCACGAGGTCGATTTGAAACTTCAGCAAAAAGAAAGGATAAATATCCGGCAAACATGGCCGCATGGCAGGCGGGTGCGGCGAACGCTGATCGCGTCGCACCGGCTTTGGGGAGAGAGAGATGAACGCCGAGAATTTATATGGGCCGAAACCTTATCGAGGATTTCTATTCGATATGGATGGCACGCTCCTGACGTCAATTATCGCGGCCGAACGCGTCTGGGGACAATGGGCGGCGCGTCACGGGTTGGATGAGGCGGCATTTCTGCCCACGATCCACGGAAAACGCACCTGTGAAACCATCCGGGAACTGAACCTGCCCGGCATTGACCCGCAGCAGGAAGCTGATTGGATTACGGCGCAGGAATTGAAGGACACAGAGGGTGTTGAGGCCATTGCCGGGGTCAGGAAATTCATCGAAAGCCTGCCGCGCCATGCCTGGGCCGTGGTCACCTCGGCGCCGCGTCGCCTCGCCCTCAGACGTATTGAAGTCGCCGGCCTGCCCCTGCCCGAGATACTGATAGCGGCGGAAGACGTCAAACGTGGCAAACCGGCGCCGGATTGCTTCCTGCTCGGTGCCGGGAAATTAGGCGTCAGGATCAGCGACTGCCTGATTTTCGAGGATGCGCCCGCGGGAATTCAGGCGGCGGAGGCCAGTGGCGCAGATGTTGTCGTTATCGGAGCCACGCACGAAACACCCATGCAGACCTGCCATAAAATCCTGATGCATTATCGCGACATTGCAATAGACGGGAATGATCAGGACGGTTGGCGCGTCCTGCATCATGGGTAAAGTGTCGTCATCCTGCGGAAAAACCCCTTCAACCGCGTTTACGTCGCTGTCCAGACCTTGAAAAAACCTTTGCGCCACGCCACCTGACGCGAGAATAACGCATGAAAGCTGGTGTATAGCC
This sequence comes from Sorlinia euscelidii, assembly GCF_036452135.1. Classification (NCBI taxonomy): domain Bacteria; kingdom Pseudomonadati; phylum Pseudomonadota; class Alphaproteobacteria; order Acetobacterales; family Acetobacteraceae; genus Sorlinia; species Sorlinia euscelidii. Next base: position 280,101 of record NZ_JAWJZZ010000002.1, read on the forward strand.
ACGCGATTAAAAGAGGACATCATGACCGACACGCCGCAAGACACAAAATCCGGAGTTGAGAAGCACGCTTTCAGTGCTGAAGTGGGCCGGCTTCTCGACCTCGTCGTCCACGCCCTTTATTCCGAACGGGAGATATTCCTGCGGGAGTTGGTGGCGAATGCGGCGGACGCCCTCGATAAACGCCGCTTTGAAGCGCTGACGACGCCATCAGAAGCCCTGCCGGATGGCGCGTCTATCCGCATCGTCCCGGATAAGGAGAAGCGTCTCCTGACGATCAGTGACGTCGGTGCGGGGATGAGTCATGATGAACTCGCTCAAAATCTCGGCACCATTGCACGTTCAGGCACGCGCGCCTTCGGTGAGAAACTCAGCGCGGCGAAACCGGAAGATCGGCCCAGTCTGATCGGGCAGTTCGGCGTCGGTTTCTACGCTGCGTTCATGGTCGCGGACCATGTTGATGTGATTTCCCGCAAAGCTGGTGAGGCGGACGCCTTTCAATGGTCTTCGGACGGGAAGGGCAGCTTCGAAATTTCCCCCGCCACGCGTGAGGCGGCAGGCACGGATATCGTGCTACATATGAAGGAAGACGCCGCGGAATTTCTCGATGCATGGCGTTTGAAAAGCATCATTCGCAAATGGGCCGACCACATTACCTGGCCGATCAAGCTTCAGGATGGGGAGGAAACCTCCGACGCGAATGAAGGAACGGCCCTTTGGCGCAAGTCGAAATCCGACATCACGGAAGAGCAATATACCGAGTTTTACCGGCACGTCGCCCATCAGTTTGACGCGCCTTATGCGACGTTACACTGGTCGGCAGAAGGGGCGACAGAATTTACCGCGCTTCTCTTCATCCCCGGCGCACGGCCTTTCGATTTCATGGAATCATCGCGTGAGAGCAAAGTGAACCTGCATGTCAAACGCATGTTCATCACGGATGAAGCGGGGCTCCTGCCAGCCTGGCTGCGCTTTGTCAAAGGGGTCGTGGATACGGAGGATCTCCCGCTCAATGTCTCGCGCGAGATGTTGCAGGCCACACCTGTCCTGACGCGCATCCGTAAAGCCGTAACCAAACGCGTGCTGAATGAAATCCGGCATCGTGCCACCAAGCCGGAAGATAAAGAGGGCTTCAAGAATTTCTGGGAAAATTTTGGCCCGGTTTTGAAAGAGGGAATCTGGGAAGACGCCGAATATCGTCAGGAGATCGCGTCTCTCTCCCTGTTCCGATCAACATATTCAGACGATGCAACCACATTGGATGATTATGTCGCGCGGATGAAGGATGGGCAGGAGCATATTTACTTTCTGACGGGCGATAATGTGGATAGTCTTGTCCACTCAGCGCAGCTTGAGGGTTTCCGCGCCCGCGGCATCGAGGTCCTGCTCCTCTCTGACCAGGTGGATGGTTTCTGGCCCGAGCGTCTCGGCAGTTATAAAGAAAAAACCCTCCGCGCGATCAGCCAGACCCATGGGGATCTCGATAAGTTCGCGGCCCCGACGCCGGAGGGTGAGGCCGCTTCGCTGGAAAAACTCCTTCCCGCGCTGAAGGCGGCGCTTGAAGGCCGGGTGAAGGACGTCAAAAGCACGAACCGACTGGTTGATAGTGCCGTCGTCATCACCAGTGAGGGCGGCCCGGATGTGATGATGCAGCGCCTGATGCGGCAATCAGGCCAGCCCATGCCTGCCACATTGCCGATTTTGGAGATCAACCCCCATCACGCCCTGATCCGCAACCTCGCGGCGCGTGCGGATCGCGACGAGTCTGTTGAGGATTTCGCCGCCGTCCTCCTTGATATGGCGCGCGTCAATGAGGGGGAGCCTCTGGGGGATGCCTCGGCGTTTATCCGTAAATTGACGACGATGCTGGTTTCGGCCTCCGCCTGAAACCATCAATTTGAAAAAATGGAGGGGTTCTCCTCTCCAACTTCTTACCAGACGAGCCTTGCAGGGTGGTGAAGTTGGGCCGATAAAGGCCCAGCTTGCCTTTGGTAAGCTGCCCATCATGGTGCAAGATTTTTTAAGGACCGATCAATGCAAGCGCCTGCCGCCTCCATGAACAGCTTGAAAAACGGCCCCGATGATCGCGGTCGGTTCGGGACGTTTGGCGGGCAGTTTGTCGCTGAAACCCTCATGCCCCTCGTGCAGGCGTTGGACGCGACCTATCAGGCCGCAAAAAATGATCCGACATTCTGGGAAGAGCTGCATTATTATTTCAAACATTATATCGGGCGCCCCAGCCCTCTCTGGCACGCGAAACGTCTCTCAGAAGAGCTGGGTGGCGCAAGAATTTATCTGAAGCGGGAGGAGCTGAATCACACGGGCTCCCACAAGCTCAATAATGTGATGGGGCAGATCTTATTGGCCCGGCGCATGGGCAAGAAGCGGATTGTCGCGGAAACGGGCGCGGGACAACATGGTGTGGCGACGGCGACCGTCTGTGCGCTCTTTGGCATGTCCTGCACGATTTACATGGGCGCGACGGATGTGGCGCGTCAGCAGCCCAATGTCTTCCGCATGAAGCTCCTGGGTGCGGAGGTGCGGCCAGTAACGGCAGGGGCGGGCACGCTGAAGGATGCGATGAATGAAGCCATGCGCGATTGGGTCGCGCATGTTGCGGACACGTATTTTCTGGTCGGGACGGTCGCAGGGCCGCACCCCTACCCCGCCATGGTGCGTGATTTCCAGGCCGTTATCGGCGTTGAAACCAGGGAACAGATTTTAGAGGCGGAAGATCGCCTGCCGGATGTTATCGTCGCGGCGATTGGCGGCGGGTCAAACGCCATGGGCATCTTCCATCCGTTTCTGGATGACAAGGATGTGCGCCTCATCGGTGTCGAAGCGGCAGGGCGCGGCCTCGATAGTGGTGAGACTGCGGCTTCCATCTCCCGCGGGCGCGCCGGCGTTTTGCATGGCAATCGGACCTACCTGCTTCAGGATGAAGACGGGCAGATTCTGGAAGCTCATTCCATCAGTGCGGGGCTGGACTACCCGGGCATCGGGCCGGAACATGCCTGGCTCCATGAGGTGGGACGCGCGGAATATGTGAGTGTGACGGATGCACAGGCCCTTGAGGCCTTCCAGCTTCTGACACGCACGGAGGGCATCATCCCGGCCCTCGAATGTGCCCATGGCCTCGCTTACGTTGCGCAGATCGCGCCGAAAATGTCGGAAAAGGATATTATCGTGCTTAATCTTTCCGGGCGCGGCGATAAGGATATTGACACGGTGGCACATCATCTGGGGACGAAATTGTGAGCCGCATAGAAAAACGCTTTGCGCAGCTTAAAGCCGCGGGGCGGGGCGCGCTGATCCCCTACCTTGAGGCTTATGACCCGGATCGTGAGACGTCCCTGGCGCTTTTGAAAGCCATGCCGTCTCACGGTGCGGACCTGATTGAGATCGGGGTCCCATTCTCTGACCCATCCGCGGATGGACCCACCATTCAGAAAGCTGCTTTGCGCGGCCTGAAAGCGGGTGCCACCCTACGCGGCGTGCTTGAGATGGTGCGGATCTTCCGGGAGGAAGATAATGAGACGCCGATTATCCTCATGGGTTATCTCAACCCCATCGACACTTATGGCGCGGAAGCTTTCTGTCGTGACGCTTCGGCCTCTGGGGTCGATGGACTCATCATCGTCGATCTGCCGGCGGAAGAGGCAGATTTCATCATGCCCTATGCGCAGCGTGACGGGCTGGATATCATCCGCCTGATCGCGCCCAATACGCCGGATTCGCGCCTGCATTTCCTGACGGCGCAGGCCTCCGGCTTTCTCTATTATGTCAGCATCACAGGCGTTACGGGCACACGCACAGCATCTCATGAAGAGTTGGCGGCCGCCCTGCCGCGCATTCGTGCTGTGAGCCCCCTGCCGATCGCGATCGGGTTCGGCATCCGCATACCGGCCCAAGCGGCGATTGCTGTGCAGACAGGCGATGCGGCTGTTGTCGCGTCCTCTCTCATCACAACTTTAGAAGATTCATTGCAGGATGGACGTGCGACGGCGCGGACACTTCCCGCCATCCTCCAGCAATTGAAATCAATCTCCGAAGCCGTGCATCAAGGTGCAAAAAGCAGTGTTGATGGTCGCTGAGATTTAACCGGCCTGGCTGCGCCGGGCAAATTTGCGGGCCAAAAGCGTGCAGGTGAAAAGCTGGATCTGGTGGAAGAGCATCAGGGGCAGTACAACGATACCCACGTGGGCCGGTGTAAACAGAATATTGGCCATAGGCACCCCGGACGCCAGCGACTTTTTGGAGCCGCAAAACATGAGGGCGATGGTGCTCTCAAATGTCAGATGCATCTTGCGCCCCACTCCCCATGTCAGCAACAGCACTAGCACCAGTAACAAGAAGCACGCGATGGCGATCACGACCATATCGGCCAGGGAAATGCGGTGCCATATGCCTTCAACAACCGCATGGCTGAAGGCGGTATAAACAACAAGAATCACGGAGCCGCGATCGGTAAAGGAGAGAAGGCGCTTATGGCGCAACGCCCACCCGCCGATCCGATGATGCAGTAACTGCCCGATAAGAAACGGGAGCAGAAGCTGTGTCGCCACGCCGATCATGGCATGGAGGGAAAATATCTGCCCCTTTCGGACAAGTAGCCCAACCAGGATCGGCGTGACAAAAATGCCTACGATGTTTGATAAGGTCGCGCCGCAAATGGCGGCGGCCACGTTGCCGCGGGCGATGGATGTGAGCGCGATGGAAGACTGAACGGTTGATGGCAGGCAGCAGAGAAACATCATGCCGCGCCATAAGTCGTCGCTGAAAAAATGCGGCATCAGGGTCCATGCACCCAGTCCCAGAATCGGGAAGAGGATGAAGGTGCAGGCCAACATAGTGCCCTGCAGCCGCCAGTCCCTGACATTCGCGATGACGGAAGCAGGCTCCAGTCGCGCCCCCTGCAGGAAGAACATGACGCCGATCATGATGGTCACGATCACATTAAGGATCGCCGCCGCATGGCCCGCGCTGGGGACAAATGTGGCGAGAAGGATCGCGGCGATGAGCGCGAGCAGGAATGGGTCAGGTCGGATCATGATCGCGACAGGATGTTATTTTTTTGCAGAAGCAGCAAGGGGCTGGCACGGGCCGGAAATTCAGATGCAGAGTTTGAGGCGTGGAGACCGCAGCGGCGGGGTGGCAGCCCGATGATGCTGCCGCCCCCCGTGCCCGGAAGGATTTTTACCGCTGGCGACGCTGACGCCGAAGGAACAGGGAAATCAGAAGTACTAGAATAACCAGCCCGACAATGATGACCGTTCCGAGGATGATGTTGGAGATCAGCCTCACCGTCCAGAAGCCGACATCGGCGTGGCGCAGGCGTTTGACATCGGCAGGCGTCACGCGCGCTGACGGATTGCCGAAATGCGCCAGAACGTAATCCGCAACAGCGGCAATCTGGGCATCATCCAACTGGTCCTCAAAAGCAGGCATGAACACCATGCCCGTATTTGTCCGACGATGAACACCTTTGAGAATGGCGAGGACAAGATTGTTCGGATACAGGCTGCCCGTCGCCGTATTGGACGTCAGAGAAGGATAAAACTGGTCTTCTGTGCCCTGGCCTTGTAATTGATGGCAGGCGGCGCAGGCACCCACGTAAAGCCGTTCACCAATCACGATTTTGCCATTTTCCATTGCGCCGGGTGACCGGTTCTCCGCGCGGTCCAGTATGCCGATATCGACGCGGCGCGGGTTCCGGAACGCATAATCCGGTTTATTCTGCCCGGGGTTTCGGACCGGGGGCACTGTTTTGAGATACCGTGCGATGGCGCGCAGGTCACTTTTCTGCATGAAGCGGAAACTATGTTGTACGGCCTCCGCCATACTGCCCGCCGCCTGCGCCTTGCCTTCAACCGCACCCTGACGAAGGTAGGTGATGATCTCCTCCTCCGTCCAGCCACCAATGCCGCTGACCGGGTCCGAGGTGATATTTGGCGCGATCCAGCCGCCAACACGGCCGCCCGCGAGAGGCTTGCTGGTTTTCTCCGCCATGAAAATATTGCGTGGCGTATGGCAGGCGGAGCAGTGAGCAAGCGCCCGCACCAGATAGCGGCCGCGCTCAACCGAGCCGGGTTTATCTTCCCCGGTGGGGATGACCGTCCTGCCGGTGAAGAGGAGGTTCCAGCCAAACATCAACTGGCGGATATTGAAGGGGAAAGGCAGGTGCGTTTTATCGACCGGAGGATATTCAACCGGCTCTACAGCCTGAGAAAAATAAATATATAAGGCGTGCGTATCCGCGTCGGAAAGATGAGCATATTGCGTATAGGGCATGGCGGGATAGAGATAGCCGCGTGGCGCTATGCCCTGGCGTAAGGCGCGATCAAACTGCTTCTCCGTCCAACTCCCGATGCCGAATCTTTTTGAAGAGGAAATATTGGGGACAATGATATCGCCGAAAGGGGACGTGATTTTATAGCCACCACCGTAACTGGGATGGCCCGGATTTGTGTGGCACGCCATGCAGTCGCCTGATCGCGCCAGATAGGCGCCGCGATCGATAAGTTTTTGATCATGCTCCGCGCGAGCCGTGCCAGGTGACAGGGCACATGCCAGAATGACGGCATATCCCATCGCGAGGCGTTTAAGGAAGGACGCCATGATCAGACCTCCTTTTCCAGAATATCCGCGATACGTATGGCGAAAGCGATTGCGGTCAATGTCGGGTTGACCACACCACTTGCGGGGATGACGCCTGTCGTCGCGAGGAAGAGATTGTCATGATCCCAGCTTCGGCATTCATGGTTGACGACGGAGTCTTTGGGATCATCCCCCATAATCGTCGTTCCCATGATATGGTCGCGATTCTGCCAGCCCGTATTATCCTCAATGACCGTGCCGTTCATGATTTTGACGATCTCGGCAAATTGAGTCCGTGCGACGGCAGCGCCTTTCGCGATATAGTCATCCGTGTCGTAATTCACGACCATCGTCGGAATGCCCAGCGCATCGCGCCGCGTCGTTGAAGGTTGGATGCGGTTCGTCGGGATCGGCAGCATCTCAAACGTGGTTGAGAAATCGACCCAGCGCGCAGCCATGTGACGGATCTGCCTGTCAAGCTCCGGCCCGACAACCCCTTGGGAAAGCAGGCGCTCCGTGATTGCACGATTGGGGACGACATTGGTCAAAGCATGCTTGATGGCGGCATGTTCCCGGCGGAACGCCCCGTCCCGCCAATTGAAGATACCGCCCTGCTGCACCTGGCCGCGGCCGGGCCATAGCGGCTCATCGGCGAGAAACTGCAATCCGATGCCCGTATGATCCATCAGATTGCGGCCGACCTGATCCGACGAATTGCCAATATCAGACATCAGCATGAGTTTGGGAATTTCGAGACCATTGGCCGCAAGGATAAAGGCGCGCGCCGTTAACCGGACTTCTTCATGCTTGGAAGTGCGATAATGGACGGCGGCAATCTTATTGCCTTCACCTTTTTCGATTTTAAAGACCGTGGCATCGGTGATGACCTTACCACCCGCTTTTTCCGTGTGGCGCGCATGGACATCGCCGGAATACATGGCCCCGATCGGACAGACGGGCATGCAGTTATTATTACCCGAGCAGCCGGGGCGGCCATCCCACGGCTGATTAGTGCGCGCATTGGGCTCGTGCAGAAAATTGAAGCCTGCTGGCGAGAGGCGGGCTTTCAGGCGCTGAAAATAGTAGGTTTCGGCTTCCGGCGGGATGGGATAAGGCGTGGATCTGGGTGGGAAGAGCCCCCCCATCTGCCCCGATTGATCCTCGGAGTCACTGCCGCAAACACCGAGATTATATTCGGCCCGGCCGTAATAAGGCTCAAGCGTGTCATAGGAAACAGGCCAGTCACGCCCTACGCCGTAAAGCGTCTTGAGCTTCATGTCATTGGGAATATAACGCCACGTCGCCGCCGCCCAATGCCACGTCGTGCCGCCGACGAGACGTAACATGCCGGGCAGATACTCGAAACTTCCCGTATTTTCGATGTATCCCGGGCTGAAAGATGAAGGCGCCCAAGGCTGGTTGGGGTAAGGGTCGTTATGATTGCCCTTACGCGGGGATGAGCGGAAATTTTCCACGATTTTCCAGCGCGGAATCCAGACGCCGGATTCGAGAATAATGACGGACTTGCCCTTCCTGGCCAATTCAAAAGCGGCGTTTGAGCCCGAGGCGCCGGAGCCGACAATAATGACATCGGCATCATAATGTTGCGTCATTTCAAAGTCTTTCGCTGCACATCCACACCTTAATCACGCGCAATGGTCTTCGGCGGGTAGAACCAGTAATTCGTGCGACCGCGGGAATAGCTCGGGATCACCGTGGCATCGATCGTCGGGGCATACATAAGGGCCGCCGCGTACGCGACATATTGCGCATTATCAACAGGGTGACCGACAGCCGGAACGGCATGCCCATCATATTTGCCGCAATAACCGAGGTACCAGGCCGAGATGATGGCGATGGATGTCGCCCGCATTTCCGGATGTCGCGAGGAGAATTCATCAAAACGCGTCATGTCGGCGAGGTTTTCCGCGCGCAACGCGGCCCATGAAGCGGAGGCTTTTTGTGGAAAGTCGGGGTCATTCGTCGTGAGACCGCTCAAGGCGCGACCCGCGACGATTTCATCAAGATGCGCGCGCCCCACCAGAAATTCAGATAATCGCAGAAAATCCTGACTGGAAATGTCCGTCGAAGGTTGCGCCGCAAAGGCCCGACGTCCCAGAGAGACGGCGGGGATCACCGCAGCACATTTCAGGAGGAAGCGTCTCGTCAGCCCGGAAGCTGCAACGCGGTTCGCTCTCATCACATTCAACACCTTACCTGACCAAAATCCGAGCGCCGATCGAACGCTCCAAAATGGATAACGTCGCGATCGCCGGGGGATATACCTTTTTTTGCAGGGGTTTACAGACGCGAAAGCGCGAGCTTTACAGTCGGCCAAGCAAAAATGTTGATAACGCCTCTCAAATGAGAATTCTCATCCGGACTTAGCGCGTTTCGCATCAATCAAGGCGGTAAAACTTTGGTCCGGAAAACAATATTTGAAGACCTCATTGTCTTAAAAATTTATTTACCTGATTTAAAAATTTCCACATGAAGTTTAAAAAAGAATTTTTATTCCGAATTCACGCGTGATGATTTGCATTTTATAAGGCGCCTGCTTTTTTTTCTGTGAAGCTCGAAAATATCGCGCTCACATTATTTGAGGTAACATTTTCGTGATGTCAGTTTTTTAAACGCGTTATTAACTTTTTATCCCATTTGCGTTTCATAAAATTTCCATCTCTCACGAGGTCATTCTCTTATTTCAGCCGGTCACAGCGTGTGACGCGCCCTTTTTTCAGGCGGGCCGAGAAGGCGCCACATAGCCTCCCATGCCGCAAGAAGCGAGGACTCGGGCGGGCCGGAGATCACTTCTCCATCCGATTTCTGCACGCTGATCATCCAACCGCCATTCGGCGGGCGCTCAATTTCGACGCCCCATTCATCCGGCAACCGGGAAATAAGTTGCGCCAGGCGCCCCTCGGCGCGGAAGGGCTTGGCATAATTATGACCCATCAGCCTGTTCCCCCGATCGTCAAGCCGGACAGCTTCAAGGAGGGCTGCCCAACCCCCACCGGCACGCCCTGGCCGGCTTTGCCGCAGGTTCCGATCCCCGGATCAAGCGCGACATCGTGGCCCAGCATCGAAATTCTCTTCATGGCGTCGGCCCCATTTCCAATCAGCGTAGCGCCTTTGACAGGGCGGGTGATCTCACCATTTTCAATCAGATAAGCCTCCGACATGGAAAAAACGAACTCGCCCGAGGTGATATCGACCTGCCCGCCACCAAAATCCACAGCGTACAAGCCCCTTCGCGTGCCGGAAAGCATATCTGCAAGCGTGGCGCTGCCGCCGGTCATGACCGTATTTGTCATTCTCGGGATGGGCTGATGTGCGTAAGATTGTCGCCGCCCATTACCTGTGGGTGCATCGCCCATCAATCGAGCGTTGAGGCGGTCATTCATGTAAGCAAGAAGGACGCCATCTTCGATCAGCACAGTGCGCTGTCCGGGCGTCCCCTCATCATCAATCGTGATTGAGCCGCGGCGATCAGGCAGTGTGCCATCGTCTATAACGGTCACCCCATCCGCAGCGACTTTCTGGCCGATGCGACCGGTGAAACTTGATGTCTCTTTCCGGTTGAAGTCAGCTTCCAGACCGTGCCCGACAGCCTCATGGAGCAGAATACCCGGCCAACCGGGCCCCATAATAACGTCCATTTCACCTGATGGCGCCGCGACGGACCCGAGCGCGACGCGCGCCCGGCGGATCGCTTCATCGACGGCGTTTTTCCAGACAGACTCATCCAGAAGCCGGTCAAGGGCGTAGCGCCCGCCCGCCCCGACAGAACCACTTTCCCTCTTCCCGTCTCTTTCCATGATGACTGTGACATTCATCCGCACAAGGGGACGGAGATCGGCCACACGGTCATCCTGGTGACGCATGATCTGCACGGCCTGCCACTCCGCTGAAAGATGCGCGCTGACCTGCTTGATGGCCGGGTCGGCCCCGCGCGCATAATCGTCAATCGCACGGAGGACGGCAACACGCACCGGAAATGCGGCTTCATGGAAGGGCCGGTCGCCCTGGTAAAGAGGGTGAGGCGGTCGACCGGACGTTGACACCTTCACGCCCCCCTTCCCCGCTTTCCCGACATCAGGCTGCGTTGTTTTGACCGCTTCGCAGGCTTCCCGAAGCGCCGTGAGGCTGATCTCGTCAGAATGGGCAAACCCGACTTCCGCGCCGATAACGCCGCGCAGCCCGAAGCCGCTTGACACATCAAAGCCCGCAGCGCGGATAACGCCATCATCCAGAACGATGGATTCACTCTCGCGGTATTCGAGAAATAACTCGCCATCATCGAAATGATTGAGAAGATCACGCACGCAGCGTCCCGCCATCGCAGTATCAAGATGCGCGCCACTGCTGAAAAACAGCGAGTCCGTTGTTAAGAGAGCGTCCGTCATCTTCATCCTGTCCTTTGCGCCGCCGCGCCGTGCGACCTTCATCGTAACTTAATCGGTTTCCAATCTAATGGGCCGGGCGCCATGTCATGCTGTTCTCACGATATAAGCGGGTCTCATCCTGAAACCAAGTTAGGCCGCGCCCTGCATGAATCCGGTGCCCAACGCCCCGTGATTGAAATGAGGCGCCGAAAAACGCGATTGTTCATTTTGGCCTCGGAAAGGAAAATATATTATATAACAATGACTTATCCCGGATTTCCCAAATTATTGATGCTTAAAACCCTGTGAAGCCTCGACATCAGGGGATGAAGGGCCTAATCAAAATTTTTATTGGCAAGCTCGGATTTATAGGCAGGGACAGGTATCGATCCATGGCAAAGAAAGCTTCTTCGACGGCATCCAAAACGGTTGCTTCCGCAAGTCAGATGCGGCGCAAGCCCGCTTCCCCGGATAAAGCCGCCGTCGAACACGTTTTTGATTTGATACGCGATCATTCGATTGAATTGGTTGATCTGCGCTTCACGGACCCGAAAGGCAAGTGGCAGCACACAACGCAGTGGCACACGACGATCGATGAAAGCGCCTTTATCGATGGCTTCATGTTTGATGGCTCATCCATCGCGGGATGGAAGACCATCAACAAATCCGACATGGTTTTGTTGCCGGACCCCACGACCGCGGTCCTGGACCCGTTTTCCGCCAAGCCGCAATTGATCCTTATTTGTGACGTTGTCGATCCCGGCACGAAGGAATTTTACAATCGAGATCCACGCTCCATCGCGAAGGCGGCGGAAGCTTATCTGAAGTCATCCGGTCTGGGTGACTCCGCTAGCTTCGGCCCGGAGGCTGAATTCTTCATCTTCGACAATGTCAAATTCGGCACCGGCCCGAATTACGCGTCCTATCGCCTCGATAGTATTGAGGGACCGGACGCATCGATGAAGGACTTCCCGGAAGGGAATATGGGGCATCGCCCGGGTGTTAAAGGCGGCTACTTCCCGGTCGCCCCGGTAGATAGTGAGTGCGACCTGCGTGCCGAGATGCTCTCCACCATGAGTGAGATGGGGCTGTCGGTTGAAAAGCACCATCACGAGGTTGCCCAGTCCCAACATGAACTCGGCACGAAGTTCGCGACATTGGTCCGGGCGGCGGACTATATGCAGATCTATAAATATTGCGTGCATAATGTCGCCCATTCCTACGGAAAAACGGCGACCTTCATGCCGAAGCCGATCGCGGGCGATAATGGCTCAGGGATGCATGTCCATCAATCTGTCTGGAAGGATGGGAAGCCGCTTTTCGCCGGGCAGGAATATGCGGATTTGTCGAAGGAGGCGCTTTATTACATTGGCGGTATTATCAAACATGCCAAAGCGCTCAACGCTTTCACCAATCCGTCGACCAACTCTTACAAGCGTCTGATCCCGGGTTTTGAGGCGCCGGTGCTTCTGGCTTATTCCGCTGCCAATCGTTCCGCCTCCTGCCGCATCCCTTACAGTGTCGGGCCGAAAGCCAAGCGCGTCGAAGTGCGTTTCCCTGATCCGACGGCCAATCCCTACCTGGCTTTCGCCGCCATGTTGATGGCGGGGCTCGATGGCATCCGTAACAAGATTCACCCGGGTGAAGCCAATGACAAAGATCTCTACGAGCTTCCGAAGGAAGAACTTGCGCAGATCCCGACCGTTTGCGGCTCTCTTCGAGAAGCTCTCGAGTCACTGGAAAGCGACCATGAATTCCTCCTTCAAGGTGATGTCTTCTCGAGAGATCAGATCGACAGCTATATCGCGCTGAAATGGAACGAGGTTCACAAATTCGAACATGCGCCCCATCCGATCGAGTTTGAGATGTATTACTCCGTATAAAGCTTCGCGAAACCCGGCCCTGGCGCCGGGTTTTTTTTTGCCGGCTCCGTCCCGATCTCCGCAGGCGATATGGAATGCACGTTTTAAGTATCGGGCTGATTGCCTTGCAGATTTGTGCCCGGCCATCGTAAAAATCCGCAAATCAAGTAAATGGCGGCGGATTACGGCTCAAATATTTGAATTTACGCATATATCTGGTTGCGCCTTCCGTTTTTTACGCCACTAATTTGCGCTTTCAGTATGAATTGCAATTTATTCTCATCACCCGTATGATCCGGGCTTAAATAATTTTCCGTCGCACTCCAAATTTTACTGATAAGCAGAATTTTCGTTCGTTCCCTGGAGATATTTGCGACCTCTCACCAAGCATGATGGCGGATTTGAACGCGTCGGCTTTCGTGGTCCGGCGTCTATTTTAAAAAGGAGGTTCGGCATTGAGGTTGTCCCGCGAGCTATTGAGCACGCTTCCGCATTCTGTCTATCGCCCGCATTATGACGTGAAGTTGCTCAGGTCCGGCATCGTTCACCTTGGTTGCGGCAACTTCCATCGGGCACATCAGGCCGTCGCAACCCAGGCCGCCCTCAATGAAATGGGTGAAGAGGGTCAGCATTGGGGCATTGCGTCCGCGACCATGCGCCGGCCGGGCCTCGTGGCGCAGCTGGCGCAGCAGGACCATCTCTACACCCTCCTCACGCGGGAGCGCACGGGCACGACCGCTTCCGTCATTGGCAGCCTGCATAAGGTGTTCTGCGCCGCGGATCGGCCTGACCGCCTGATTGAACGCATCGCATCTCCCACCACGAAAATCGTGACCCTGACGATCACAGCCACGGGCTATCATCTTTCCGCTGATGGTCAGCTCGATGTCACGGATCCGCTTATACGGAACGATTTCAATAGTCCCACTCCCATATCGGCCGTCGCCTTCCTGACACGGGGCCTTGAGAGGGTCAGACAAAGAGGCACAACCCCGCCCGTTATCATATGCTGTGACAATCTCAGCCATAATGGCGTGACATTACGCGCGGCCGTCACAGCTTTCGCTGAGGCGGAGGGGCAGGGCGCGCTCGCTCGATGGATCGCAGCACATGTTCAGTTTCCGGACACGATGGTGGATCGTATCGTGCCCACGCCGCATGAAGGGGACATTGCCGACGCCAGACGCTTACTGGGCGGCATTGATGATGAGATCCCAGTTTCGGCCGAACCCTGGTTTCAGTGGATCATCCAGCATTTCGACGGGCCGCGGCCCTTGTGGGAGGCGCATCACGGCACGCGCTTCGTCCATGACGTTGACATGTTTGAGCGCGCCAAACTCCAGATGCTGAATGGCAGCCATATGTTACTGGCCTATGTCGGGCAGCTCTCCGGGTTGGAAACGATCGCCGAGGCCGCGTCCGATCCCACGCTCGGACCGCTGGCGCGGCGCTTTATGCGCTTCGAGCAAACGGCCGGGCTCGATCTTCCGGAGACGGAACTCGATGATTACACGGATGAGCTGATGTCCCGCCTGAAAAACCCCGCCATCGTACATGAGGCCGAGCGTATCGGTCGCAATGGTTCGGCCAAAATGGCGGCCCGCGTCATTCGCCCCATGCGGGAGAATATCTCGGCGGGGCGCGATGTGACCGGCGCGGTCCTTCTGATCGCCAGTTGGATTCGCTGGTTTGCCCTGCATGAAAAGGAAGCGCTGGAAATCTCACTGGAAGACCCGCGCGCGGCCGCGCTGAAGAGGATCTGCGCGGAATGCCGGGATCATCATGCGGCGCAGGCGGAGGCTTTTCTGGCGATGGAAGAGGTTTTCGGCCCCAGCCTTCCCGATCATGACAAATATGTTGCCGATATTGCCGGGATGCTCAGGCGCATCACCGAGCAGAACATGCACGATGTTTTGCGGGCCACGCTTAAGGGCGAAAGCGTCGCCGTCTCCTGAAAGCGCGCCCGCGTCAGACGGGCACCTGTCAGACATCAGGCTTCCGAGGCACTCCGGCGGATAAATGCCGCCACGTCGTGAAGGCTTTCGACGACGGCCCAGGCTTTTGCACGCACGTCATCTGTAGGTTGAAGCAGGTCGGGTACCACGATAACGCGGATGCTGGCAGCATGGGCCGCGCGGGCGCCGGTGTGAGAATCCTCCAGCGCAAGGCAGAGAGAGGGTGGGACTTTGATGGCTTCCGCCGCTTTAAGATAAGGTTCAGGGTCAGGTTTGCCGCGATGAACATCGTCACGCGTCACGATCGCATCAAATCTGTCGAAAAGCCCGACGAGCTTCAGGTGATGATCCGCGCGAACATGGCTTGAGGAGGTCGCAATCGCGCGCGGTAAATGCAGCGTGTCGAGAAGATCGAGCAGAGGGACGACGCCCTCCTTCAATGTCAGCTTTCCGGCATCGACCATTTGCCGCAGGGCAATTTCCTGCCCGTTGAAAAACGCGTCACTCGGGAAGCTTTCCCCAAACACCTCCCGCACCAGGGCGCGGCATCCATCGGCAGGCACGCCGATCATCCGGCGGCAGAACGCCATGGACATGTCGTAGCCCAGCGCATGAGCCGACGCGACCAGCGCCTCCATCGCCAGGTTTTCACTGTCCAGCAACAGGCCGTCCATGTCGAAAATGACGCCTTTGACCGGGCCGAGCTGTGGGTTTTCTCCGGACGTAAGGTGATCCTTCGCTGACATCAATCACTCCCTTTTGCCGCGCTGAGCATACAGCCTGTCTTCCCGCACGCAAGCCCGCGACATGACAGCAGCGCCTGCGTAAAAGTCCGGTCACTCAAACTTGAGCACGTAAGACGTATTGAAATTGAAATATTTTGTTATAATTAGTCAAACAGCTATTAAAGCGCGGCGCGGGTCTCGGTGGATCAACGATACACGCATCGACAATTAATTTAGTATTTACGATAAGAAAGGGACGTGGACCGCTTTCCGCAGCCCGTCTGATTTGAGAGTTTTTTACGCGGTTGATAACCCGTTTCTTTTGAATGTTGGATGGACGTCGTCAGTGATTTGGCGGCCACGAAATTATTATGTCTGTATGGTTTGATAAAAATGGTTTCCAAGGTAAAGGAAACGTCATTACTCAAAGCGGGACTTACACTCTTTATCCTGCAGTCTACATCCCGCCCAGCCCGACAGCATCGGGTCCCGCAGAAGCGGTTGTTACGGGGCCAAACGTGGTGGCGACCATTTCAACGCCCAAATTGGCTGCGAACCTGATTGTCTCCTATAAAGTTACGGCCCAGAACGGCGCGACCGTCACAATGGGTGACCCGCAGAACAGTGCTCTCTCGGTCGTTGCCGGCAGCACATTGATTGCTGATGGCGGCACTCTAAATGTGAATGGCAACTCGATCGGTGCATTTACGCAAGCCAAATATGTTGTCGAGAATGGCGGCTCTCTCAACATCACCGCCATTCATGGGTCGACAATCGTCAGCGCCCTCGAAAACTCTAAAATGTCGTTCGGAGACGGAGGCGGCACACTTCGACTTGGAGTCGGGCAGGATGGTGCCGATAAAATCGAATTCAACGCCATTGAAGGCTTCGATCAACCGAATGCGGTGATTGAGATCGACGGCGCAACCTCCGTGACGAACGTAGAGAAATCCCTCATCTTTTTCACCAAGATCACGTTTGACAATGGCTTGTCGATTTTATTGTCCGGCGATTATACTGATGACGTCAAAAACAGTAATCTTTTCCAAAAGACGGACGGCAAAAATCTCTTCATCAGTGCGTCCCCCAACCCTGATATCACGACGCTTCCCGTCACAGGCGGTTTTGATCCCGTGTGCTACCTCGCTGACACCATGGTAGAGACGGTGACCGGTGAAAAACCGGTTCAGGATCTCCAGGTCGGTGATGAAGTGGTTACGCGTGACGCCTCCGGCATCGTTTCGACGCAGCCTGTCATCTGGACCGGCAAATCACGCCTCAAAGCAAATCCAACTCTCAGCGACGACAGGTCGGGCTTTCCCATCCGCATCAAGGCCGGTGCGCTGGCGGATGACGTGCCGCATCAGGATCTCCTCATCACATCGGAACATGCTGTCTTTCTCGAAGGGCATTTCAATCCTGCGCGCATGTTGGTCAATGGTCGCACCATCTCCTATGATCGCAGCATTGCAGAATATGATTATTTCCATTTCGAGACAGCCCGGCATGGCATCGTCCGCGTCAATGGTGCCGCATCGGAAACTTATCTCAATAACGGCTTGCGGGATCAGTTTCTGGAGCAGAACTGGGCAGAGGGTGTGACGGCATCCGACGGCGCGAAGCAATGGGGGCTTGATAGTGCCGCCCCCCTTTGCGTCACGCCGGATTTTGTCCGAAATATCTATCAGGCGCTCAGGGACCGAGCCGAACAGGTTGATCCTTCCAGCGCGTCCGCCGCGGAAGAGGGATTCGACGTCACGGAGGACGCGGACCTACATCTTGAGACGGTCGATGGCGCGCGCCTTCCTTTACGGAGCGTCTCGGATGGGTTTTACGCGTTCAGCCTCCCGACAGGGCACTCACGATTTTACCTGACGTCACGCGTCACGCGACCCTGTGATGCGCAGGGTCCTTACATTGATGATCGCCGCCTTCTCGGGGTGCTGGTTGGGGAGATTGTTCTGGAAAAACCGACGGGGCACATTGAGATGATGGACCATTTGACGAATGAGAGTCTTCAAGGCTGGTCCTCAATCGAAAACCATCCATCCCGCTGGACAAGTGGTCGCGCAGAAATCATCCTGGATGATGCGACAGACACGCACGACAACGTGCTTGCGATCAAAATTTTGTCAACGGGATTGCATCGCCTTCCTCCGCATCCGGCGGATGTCATGCCGGAATCTATCCTGGAAAGTCTGGCGAAAGCGGACAGGGTTATGCAGCCTGCTCTCTGATATATTCGCCACTGAATGTCGTCGCCCCTCACGAATCCTTTTTGACAAAAATTCGTGAGGGGTTTTCGCATCGTCGATCTTTGTCGCGCTGGGGATAATAGAAAATCCGCGCTGTACGTTAAAACTTTATCCCGCTGATTGTCAGCGGCCCCTTGTCACCGGACACCCATCATGGCGGAGCGCCGGGGAGTTTCGACCCGTCAGTCGGGAGCAGATGGAGAGAGAGGGTTTCTTTCCGATGCAATATTTGCTAAGTTTTTCAGCCTTCTCAAAACCCAAATAATTTGAGATTGGTCCGGGCAGTGTTGACTGTTGGCGGCCTCATCCTCAGATGCATGATGATATCGGCGCTCTGACGGTTGGATTGGTTTCAGGGACGACGTTCGGTCCTGAAACGCGCTTATCCGTGAGAGGGAAGGGTTTTTACGCAGAAATCTGCGTGACGCGGCCCGTTTATTAAGGTTTATTGATTGCTTTTAATGTATAAATTGACTTCAGGTGGCTACACGTTTCAAATTTTTGACAAAAGCAATCTTCCAATGGCGCACACCGGGTGTAATGTTTAAAGCGGTATTCCACCGGATTTGCTTGCCAGGTTTGTAAACGGACGGGCTGACAAAGGAGCCTTTTCGCAATGACAGTAGAGATCAAAACGTTGATCGCATCGGCCAATCGCCTCGCGAAGGAGGGTCACCGTAATGAGGCGGAAAGACTGATCGAGGAAATCTACTCGTATTACGAGCAGCTGACCTATCGGGAGGTCGCGTCCCCGCCCGAAGATTACGCGCAGAGAGAATGATCGCTGCGCACGGCACCGCTCTGACAGCCATCTCCTCCTGAAAATTTCCCGTTTTCTGACGCGTCCGACATGCGATTTTCGCACGGCAACAGCTGCGCGTCGCCAGTTGGGCCCGCGCGGATGATCATCATCCCCCTCCGCGACTGACCAGAATAAGACTCGGCTTGACGCGATATTTCTGCATATCGACGCGCGTCCGACAAAAATTTATCCCATCCCTGTATTCAGCTTTTACCAACCAAGAAACTGCATGGTTATGGCGTTTTAGGACGAACGCTCACATCAAATGTGATGGGCTTTCGCGCGGCGTCACAATGTAAAACCATCACGTGGGGTAGCAAAATCATCATAAATTTTGTTATATTCCATTCCAGTTCATCACAGATTTATAGAGTTCAACTATGGTTTCCGATATCTCGCCTTCCACAACTCATCAGTCCCGGACGTTAAAGCCGGGCGTCGTCACGGGCGAAGATTACCGCGCACTCGTTGAAGCGTGCAAAGCGGGCGGTTACGCCCTGCCTGCCGTCAATGTTGTCGGCACGAATAGTGTCAACGCCGTTCTCGAAGCCGCCGCCGCCAATCGCTCCGACATCATCATTCAATGTTCCAATGGCGGTGCGCGTTTTTTCGCGGGGGAAGGACTGGCGGATGCCGAGAAGGCCCGCATCCTGGGGGCGGCTTCCATGGCGCGCCATGTCCACAGTCTCGCGAAAGAATATGGCATCTGTGTCATTTTGCACACGGACCACGCCAACCGGAAGCTCATTCCATGGGTGGAGGGCCTGCTGGATGTCAGTGAGCAGGAAGTCGCTGCCGGACGCCCGCCCCTCTTCTCATCCCATATGATTGACCTCTCCGCTGAACCGCTTGAAGATAATCTGCGTGAATGCGCGCGGCTTTTGCCATATATGGCGCGCCTCGGCATCAGCCTGGAGTTCGAGCTCGGAGTGACAGGCGGAGAGGAAGATGGCGTTGGCCATGATCTTGAGGATCACGCCGATAACGCGCATCTTTATACGCAGCCCGAGGATGTCCTAAAAGCCTGGGACATGCTTTCACCCTTGGGTCACGTCACCATCGCGGCCTCTTTCGGCAATGTGCACGGCGTTTATAAGCCGGGCAATGTACAATTGCGCCCTGAAATCCTGCTGCATTCCCAGCAATATGTGGCGAAGGCAAAGGGCCTGCCCGACAAGCCGCTCAGCCTCGTCTTCCATGGGGGTTCCGGCTCCGAGAAAGATAAGATCGCGGCGGCCGTCTCCTACGGTGTCTTTAAAATGAACATCGATACGGATGTGCAATTCGCGTTTGCGCATGGTATCGGCGATTTTGTTTTCTCTCATGATGAAGCTTTTCGCTACCAGATCGACCCTGAGACGGACGCGCCTTACAAAAAGTTTTACGACCCTCGTAAATGGCTGAGAGAGGGTGAAAAGGCGATCATCGCCCGCCTCAATGAAAGCTTCCAGGATCTCGGCTCCAAAGGGCGCTCAATCGCCGGTTAACGCCGAACCGTTGAGACGCTGACGGCCTGTCATATTTTATGACGGGCCGTTTTGCTTTGGCCTTAAAAAACCTTTTTCTCGCAAATTTTTACCGGCAGCTTCACCTTGTCGAAGTGGGCTTGGTTGGCCGACAATGTTTCTTATCGAAGTACTAAGACTTCGTAACAAGTTTCTTAAAAAGACTTTTTTGGGCGTCTGCTTTTCTCAAAATGTTGCGAAATTCGGTCCAATGCGGTCAAAGGCGAGAGATTAGTCAGTCTTGTCAGTGGCAAGCGGAATTTTCACAAAAATTTTTTATACGGCGATACTGCACCTTTTTCGTATCTGTAGGCGCTCTACAGTCTCGCGGAGGGCGGGGTTCAATGCCATACTGCGTTTCAAGCGAACCTGACACCGTTCCGTCTGTTTGGCGCCCCTCTGATCGTGATGAGACCCTATGACACCATTCAGCAGCTTCCTGGAAGAGCACATCGAACTCAGCTCGTTACGGCGCGCTATTGCCGAGGCAAAGCGGCGCCCCGAAACGGATTGCGTTGCAGCTCTTATTGATGAGGCCACTCTCGCCCCCGAGCTTTCCGCTCAGGCCACAAAAACGGCGCGTTTCCTCGCGAGCCAGCAGCGTAAACGTGCAGGCAGTAGCGGTGTCGAAGCCATCATGCAGCGTTTCTCCCTTTCATCCCCGGAAGGCCTGGCCCTGATGCGCCTTGCGGAGGCGATATTGCGTATCCCGGATGCGGCCACGAAAGATGCGCTGATCCGGGACCAGGTCGGCGATAATGACTGGCAAAGCTTTGTGGGGCGGGAGCAACCATTAACGGTCAATGCCGCCGCTTTGGCGATGACGGCCGCGGCACGCCTGCACCGAGACCCGACGGGCCTTCTCGCGCGGGGCAGCGCCCCTTTTATACGTCTGGGCATTGAGCGCGCGATCGGCCGTATGGGCGGGCAGTTCGTGCTGGGCCAGACCATTGCTCAGGCTCTGCAGAGCAGTCGTGAGCCAGAGACGCGCGGCTACACTTACTCCTACGACATGTTGGGTGAAGCGGCGTTAACAGCTGAGGATGCTGCGCGCTATTTTGACGATTACAGCGCCGCGATCGACGCCATCGGCAATCAGGCCCAGGGCGCCTCACTCTATGCCCGGCCGGGAATATCCATCAAACTTTCCGCGTTGCATCCCCGTTATGCGCGCGCGCAGAAAGCCCGGGTGATGGGGGAACTGCTCCCACGCCTTAAATCGCTCGCCGCACAGGCGCGACATCACGATATCGGCCTGAATATTGATGCGGAGGAGAGTGACCGCCTCGACTTGTCTCTCGACCTCCTCGAAGCCCTGTGCCACATGCCTGAACTCGCGCGATGGAACGGCATTGGCTTCGTGGTACAGGCCTACGGCAAACGCGCCAGCCATGTCGTCGATTATTTGATCGAACTCGCGCGGCAGACAAAGCATCGCCTGATGGTGCGCCTTGTGAAAGGCGCTTACTGGGATACGGAAATCAAGCGCACCCAGGTGGAAGGCGTCGATGACTTCCCCGTTTTCACCCGGAAGTGCCACACAGATGTCAGTTACCTCGCCTGTGCTCGGCGGCTTCTAGCGGCGAAAGAGGAAATTTATCCGCAATTTGCGACGCATAATGCCCACACGATCGCGGCCATCCACGCCATGGCAGGCCCGCATCAGCCCGGCAAATATGAGTTTCAGTGCCTGCATGGCATGGGCCAGGCTGTTTACGGCCCGGTGATTGACCCGGCTGGATTGGCGACGCCCTGCCGCATCTATGCCCCTGTCGGCGCGCACCGCGCACTCCTGTGCTATCTCGTACGGCGCTTGCTTGAAAATGGCGCGAATTCGTCCTTCGTCAATCAGGCCGCCAACCCCGAAATATCGCTCGATGAGCTGATCCGTGACCCTGTTTCGCTCGCCCGGAAAGTGTCACCGCTCGGCGCGCCGCATGCTGACATCCGCCTCCCTGAAAAGATCTTCGGCCCGTCGCGCCGGAATTCCCAAGGGCTGGACCTGACGGATGAGTGTATGCTGGAAACACTCGATAAATCTTTGCGCGAGACGGATCACACTTATATCAGCCGCCCCCTCATCGCACATTATGATGCGTCAGGGGATGCAACGCGCCCCGTGATCAACCCCGCTGATCACCGCGACATTGTGGGGCAGGTCACTTATGCCTCAGACGCCGCGATCGAGAAGGCGCTCGGGAATGCGGATCAGGAAGCTACTTGGAGCAAAATGACGCCAGCGGCACGGCGTGATATTCTTGATAAATGCGCCGACGCCCTCGAAGCGCATATGATCGAACTGATCGCCCTTCTGGTGCGGGAAGCCGGCAAGACTTACGCCAATGCCGTCGGTGAAGTCCGGGAAGCGGTGGATTTCCTGCGTTATTACGGTGCGCAGGTCGCCACGAAGGATTCAGAAGCGACGATCACCCCGTTAGGTATCATCCTCTGCATTTCCCCGTGGAATTTCCCGCTCGCCATCTTTACCGGGCAGATCGCGGCCTCATTGGCTGCCGGTAATGCCGTCATTGCCAAGCCCGCTGAGGAAACACCTCTTATCGCCGCCATGGCTGTCCGTCTCTTTCACGAAAGTGGCGTTCCCCTCCCGGCTTTGCAGCTTCTGCCCGGAGATGGCGATGTCGGCGCCGCACTTGTGGCCGATAAACGCATTGACGGCGTAATGTTCACGGGCTCAACAAAAGTCGGAAAGCTGATCAGTGGTGTCCTTCTGGGGCGGCGCGGGCGCACGGGCCAGCCCGTCTCCTTCATCGCTGAAACAGGCGGTCAGAATGCCATGCTGGTCGACAGCTCCTCATTACCTGAGCAGGCTGTCACGGACATCATCGCCTCGGCTTTCGACAGTGCCGGCCAACGTTGCTCCGCCCTTCGCGTGCTGCTGGTTCAGGATGATTGCGCAGAACACGTGATCGACATGCTGAAAGGCGCCCTGGATGAGATCTCGGTCGGCGATCCGAGCCAGCTCAGCACCGACATTGGCCCCGTCATATCGGAGGAGGCCAAGTCACGCATTGAAGACCATATCGCCGCCATGCGTGACGCCGGACGTGTCATCTGGCAGCCTAAAAACGGGCTGGTTCAGCAGGCGGGCTGGTTTGTCCCTCCCACAATTATTGAAGTTGGTCGCGTTGCGGATATCGGTCAGGAGGTCTTCGGACCGGTCCTCCATGTGCGTCGGTTTGAGCGTCAGGAATTATCGAGCGTCATTGACGCCGTCAATGCGACGGGATACGCGTTGACTTTCGGTATTCAAAGCCGTGTCAAATCGACAATTCAGCACGCAACATCGCGCAGTCATGCTGGCAATATCTACGTCAATCGCAATATTATCGGCGCCACGGTCGGCTCCCAGCCTTTCGGGGGGAAGGGCCTTTCCGGCACGGGGCCGAAGGCGGGGGGGCCGCTCCTCGTGCCACGGCTCGGCCTGTCCGGTGACACGCCGCTCACATGGCCTGGTGGGGCCGCGCCCGCCGCCGCCCGCGCCTTCCTGACACATCTGGAATCCCGGGATCAGCCTTCCGCACGGCGGATCCGCCCTTTGATCATGACCACTTTATGTGGCGCCTCAAAGGACCTGCCGAGCCCTGTCGGCGAGACGAATATTCACATGCTGACACCGCGGGGGCGTGTTCTGTGCGTGGCGGAAAGCTGGCCAAACATTATTTACGCGATCGGACTTGCTTTGAGCACGGGCAATCTTGCCCTCGTTCTTGCCCCGGACTCCGCGATGGAATGGGCACGCCATATGCCGCGCCTCCTCGCCGGATCAATCCTGCGGGTTGACCCGGGCGCTTTACCGGAATGTGATATAGCGCTGGTGGAAGATGGTTCCGTTATGGCTGCACAGGCCGCCTCAACCCTCACGTCGCGTGAGGGGCTGATTGTACCGATCTTTGATATTAAATCGGCACGCCCGGAGTGGCTGGTGGGGGAAAAAGTCGTGACGGATAACACCGCCGCCCTGGGGGGTGACGTCGCGCTGATGTCACTCACGTCATAAGGCGCGGCTTCTAAACCATGGTGCGGCGGGCCCCTCCCGCCGCTACCCGGCAATATCGCGTTATTTACAGTTCCTCATCATCATAAACCGACATCGGCGCATCCGCCGCCTCAAGCGTGACGGATAGAGAGAGCCGTTGGCCTTTCAGGCGAAACCGGGGTTGAACGCGTAGTGTCATAATGGGGCTGATTCCATCAAACCAGCCTGCCAGAACAGTTTGACATGCCAGCAGAGCGTCCCCGTCCCGCACGGCAAAAACAATGCGACGAATGTCGTTCAGCCCGATCTCATCGCGGGTGAGATGATTATTCATCGTCGTCAGGGCGTTACGACATTCAGCGATGATGGACTCGGGTATGACGCCATCAGCATCGGCACCATTGATTTCGCTGTAGTCCGACATGCTCTGATTTTAAATCCTTCCCGCCTTATCGATGCCACAATCAAAGGATAACGTGCGTTTGCCTGCCTCCACCCTCATGGCATCGTCATGGCCTGATTTCTCCACATCTTACACATAACGTTCATTACATTGCTTAACGTACGCGTGCCATGGTAAATTTGCACGTGATGACGCTTCGCAGGGTATGATCGACTCATGGCCTGGCAAGATGAGGTCTGAAAATGGGTTTGGAGTCGGGAGGTCAGTTCTGAATCTGAATGATCCTCAACGTGTCCTGTTGGTAACGGGCGTTTCAGGTGCGGGCAAATCCTCAATGCTGCGCGTATTGGAGGATCTCGGCTATGAAGTCGTCGATAATCCGCCGCTCAACCTCGTAGAACAACTCGTTTCACGCGCGGACCATCATCTTGCCATTGGTATTGATCAACGCACGCGCGGTTTCAACATTGACGCCGTTGCCGATCTCGTTGCAAGACTCAGGACCCGGGCAGGATTACGCAGTGAGCTGATTTTTGCGACGGCGGATACGGATGCGCTGCTGAAACGCTTCACCGCCACGCGGCGGCGACACCCTTATGATAATGACCCGAATGCCGGCTTCAGCCTCGCGCAGAATATCGCGCGGGAAATTGAGGTGATGGCGCCGCTCCGCGCGTATGCTGACCTTGTTATCGACACGTCAGGCCTTTCCCTCCCCGAATTTAGACAGATGGTTGAAGCTCGGTTCGGATCGCGAGCGGATGGCGGTGCGCTGACATTGTCACTGATGTCCTTTGCTTTTCCCGCCGGTCTGCCGCGAGAGGCAGATGTTGTTTTCGATGCGCGGTTCCTCCGTAATCCGCATTATGATGAGACTTTGCGACCCAAAACCGGTCTGGACCCGGAAGTGCAGGCCTATGTGCGCGCCGATCCGGATTATGATCGATTTCTCCATCAGATCCTCGATATGCTGGGTCTGGTTCTTCCGCGATTTGTGAGTGAAGGGAAACGTCACGCAACAATCGCTGTCGGATGCTCTGGTGGGCAGCACCGTTCAGTCACGATGATTGAGGATATCGCGGAGAAGTTAGCCGATCACACCCATCCCGGTTTAAGTCAGGATGGGCCGGTCACTGTTTCCCATCGGGAATTGGCACGGCAGGGAAGAAGCTTCTGGCGCTGGGCGAAACCTCCGCAATAAGCCACCGCGCGTCCCGCCCCGCTTCTGACAGGAATTTCTGTCAGACGGGCTTCAAAACGTCCGCATTAACCCGCACGACCATATGCATTTGACCACTCTTTTCCGGTGGTGCGAGATGAAGCTCTCCGTGGCCATTCGTCCAACAAGGCCATGACGCATGAGGCTCAATCCATCCTGCTCCGCGTTTGAAAGCCACATCCCGCGCTTTACCGTCCGTTTTCGCGTCGGTGGTGATGTCGATCCCCTCAACAAGCACACCGAGGCGACGCCGATCATCGTGATAAGGCCCGTTTAAATCGCAGAAACGAAAAGACGGCGACTCGAAGGCGATTTTTGTCTCCGAAGCGGGGAGCCGCGCCTTGAAGATATTGGGCGCGACTTGCGTCAATCGGTAAGCGGCCCCACTTTCGGACAGAATTTTGAGTCGAGGTGATGGCCGGCGCTTTCCGGGCTTAACCGCGCGTCGGGGCTTTGAAGATCGGGTAGCGGCACGCTGCGCGATGCGTGTCCAGAGACGCTTCATTTCCTGTAATGCCATCCCGATCGGCAAAACCGGCATATAAATTGTTTCAGGAGTTCTATCGAGAACAGGCGTAATGCCCACATGTTTCTCGAACCGATTTCGGTTGCCCGTATCGAGATAAGTTTCCACGCCCAGCCCCTCCGCCAGGATAATGGCGTGGCGCGCTGTCTCGACATGATAAACCTCATAGGAGGTCACGGTCATATCGTAGAAAATTGAAACCCCATTGACCAACATGCGCACGGGGATAAGGCGGTTTTCCAGCGCGATGCAGTGTTCAGACGTCACGCGAAGATCCCGCTGGGGGACGTGATCCGAAATTGCTCCGGCTTTGATAATGACGGGATACCCTGCCATATCAGGTGATAAATCCGGATGCACTCTCACTGACTTTGAACCAACCCAGATCACGGGAAGAAACTGACGATATCGGCCCCATAGGGTCAGGACACGATCCCCGAGGCGAATCTGTTCAACGGGCTTGAGCCCCTCCTCCGTCTCAATCAACGTTCCGGGCAAGAAACATTCCGGCGGACCAAAATTCACATGGGATGAGTCCTTGCCGTTGATGTAATTAATGTAACTTCCGTTGGGGCGCCACTCACCCATGGTCGCCTCACCTCTCATCGGCTCCGTTGTTCCGACCGGCGGGGCGTAGTCAAAAGTCATTCCCAATTCCAACGTTGGCAGATCCGAAACCGAGAAGACCCACCAGGAGCCACTTTCAAGATCCTGAACAAAAATCGTGCCAGGATCTTCATCGCTCACGGCGATACTTGCGGGATCAATGACATAACTCTTGCCATTCGGCATGGTGAGGGAAATCTTATCGCCGTTGAAAGTCACGTCGATGTCGGGCGCGAGGTCGTTCGACTTGGCTCCCCGTTTCTCGCCAATAGTGAATTTCCAACGCCCAGGCATGTTATTATCAGTGCGTGGGTTTCTGAGTTGCGCGACATTCAGCTTGTAAGTGCCCTCTTGAGGAATTGCCATTATTTCGACTCCGCTGGGGCGATAAGCAAATGACCTGCCCGCAGCCTGATTCTATTGTTTGAAACCGAATATTAACTCCGTTTTTTATACGGATTGCCATAGGGTCGGTCCAGATATCTGATCAATTCGTGATAATTACTTCTAATTCTTACCGAACCATTCTATTTAATTGATTCTTAGAGAAAAATAGCCCGTTGATGCGCTTATAGGGCATTGATAAATGACGATTTACCTCTTGATATGGCGCAAATACCCGTCTAAATGCGGCGCAATACATCTCAAGGTTGCAAAAGCACGCGTTAATAATCGCGTTGTTGGAAGGCCGCTTTCCAACTTGTTCCAGGGTCGGGCATGTCGGCATCCTGTCGATGCCACCAACCGCCGCCTACGGCTTGAAACAACGCCACGCTATCGAGATAACGGTCAGCGCGTGCGCTGATCAGATTAAGGCGTGCTTCAAGCTCAATCTGGACGCTGGCCTGAAGCAGGACAGGGCTGATATCGCCGATATCAGCCTGACTGCGTGAAATACTGAAGCTTTCGACAGCGGCTTTCTCATTAGCGGCGCTGATGCTAAGGGCATCTGCATCCTGCTGTAAGGCATGGAGACAATCCGCAACATCCTGAATGGCTGAGAGAACCGTGTCCCGATACGTGGCGACGGCGGCAGTCACCTCCGCACGGCGGGCGCGCTGCGTATGAAGCAGAGCACCGCCCTGGAAAATAGGCTGCGTTACCATCGCGGCGATGGACCAGTTCCCCATTCCCGGTGCAAAGAACTGATTCATCGCATTCACTGCCTGCCCCGGGAAAGCGGAGAGCTGCACATTTGGCAGCCGATCGGCAGTGGCAACGCCCAGATCGGCCGTCGCCGCGTGCAAGCGGGCTTCGGCCTGTCTTATATCGGGGCGTTGATCCAGCAGGCCCGAGGGCAATGTGACAGGTAAATTGGCGGGAAGCTGGAAGTCCTCAAGATCAAACGCCGGCAGATCCTCATTCGGCGTGGTCCCGATAAGGGCTGCGATGAGATCATGCGTTTTGGCGAGTTGTAGCCTCAGATCCGGCATGAGCGACTGCGCGTGGGAGAGCGCCGCGCGTTGCGCAAGTAATTGTGCCTTTGACACATCCCCCAACGCAAATTGCTTTTCCATCACATCATAGACGCGCTGCTGCACGGCTGTGATCTGCCCGGTCGCGATCAACTGGGCCCGCAGGCGCGCCTGCGTAATAACGGCGACGAGCACGTTATTGATGAGGGTATTCGTTGCGGCAATCAGCTCGAAGCGCTGCGCCTCGGCCTGGGCCGCCTGCGACTCAACGGCCCGCCGATTACCGCCCCATATATCTGGCTGGTAGGTGATGGCCAACTGCGCCGTCTGCAAGCCATAAAGGTAACGATTATTGCCAGGCACAGGCGAGTAAGCGCGTGACGTCTTGTTTTTGGTCGGGTTAAAAGATGCCGCGATTGTCGGTAATAAGCTGCTCCCCTGCGCGTCCGTCTGTTCATAGGCGGATCTGAGACGTGCCTTCAGCGCCGCGAGATTGGGGCTGCCGGCACAGGCGCGCGCAATGAGGGCATCCAACTTCGATGACCCGAAAGCCCGCCACCATTGACCCGAGACGTCCTCCCCTTCCAGTAGCGTCTGCACGGCCCCGGACGGTCCCGCACCCGGCGTGCCGTGGATTGTCTTTGACATAGAGCCGGGTCGATAGCCGGCGTTTTTGTCCATTTCAGGGCGTGAATAATCCGGCCCGACGGCACAGCCATCCACCATCGACAGTAAGATGATAAGGGGAAGAACGCGGTAACGTGTCATGTCCCGCGCACCTCTCTGCGCGCGATCCGCCGGGACCATGCGGCTTCCATTCGGCACAGGAAAACAGGCAGGACAAAAAGCGTCAGAAGCGTCGCGATACCGAGCCCGCCCACAATAACGGTTGCCAGGCCACGTTGAACATCGGTCCCGACGCCCGTCGCGCAGGCCGCAGGCAGCATCCCCGCCGTGGCGACGGTTGCCGTCATGATGATCGGCCGGAAGCGCTCAACCGCACCATCCAGCACAGCATCACGTATCGCCTCCCCCTCGGCGAGGCGCCTTCTGATCGCGGCCACCATGATGATCCCATTCTGCACCGCCACACCGAAAAGCGCGATGAACCCGACCGCAGTCGCGATATTGAGCGTCTCCCCCCGCATAAAGACAGCGATGAGCCCCCCTAATGTGGCAAGGGGGACAATTCCCAGAACGAGGGCGGCAAACCGGAAGGCCCTGAACTCCAGAAACAGCAGGAGGAGCATCAAGCCAAGCATCGCGATAAGAGCGACAGATAAGCGGGCCTGAGCGCGTGCCGCCTGCTCAAAATTCCCGGCCCATTCGAGGTGGAACTGGTCAGCATTGAAAGAGACATCCCGCGCGATGGCCTCCTGGGCATCTGCAAGATATTTAGAGAGTGCGCGGTCACCATTATCCACGCGGATCGTCAATTGCCGCTCGCCAAACTCATGGGTGATATTATCCTCGCCCATATCCAGCGAGATATCAGCAATAAGGGAAAGCGGGATCAGCGCGCCGCCTGTGGCGCGTACCGGGAGGGATTTGAGCGTTTCCATCGTCGCCGTCGCCGTATCCGGCAATTTCAGTGTGACATCATGGACCCGATCTTCCACATAAACCTGTGTCACGACACCGCGCCCCATGGCATTGCCGACCAGAGCAATGAAGCCCGACATATCGATACCGTAACGCGCCATTTTCCGCCGATCGGCATGGATGACAATCTGCGGGATTTTAGGCCCTTGAAACACGGAAGCATCCCGCGTGCCCGGCACCGTCTTGAGAGCGGCGACGATGCGCCCCGTCAGCGCGCGCAATTTTGAAAAGTCATGGCCGTAAACGCGCAGGACGAGCGGACTATGCGCGCCCCCGGCAACATCATCGAGCCCATCCTGAATCGGCTGGCTGATCCCGAAACCAATACCCGGTATGGCGGATAATTTTTGTCGGAGACGGTTGAGGAAATCCGCCTTCGTATCGCCCGCGGGCCAGGACGCGTAAGGTTTAAGGCCGACCGGCATTTCGATGTGAGAGAAAGTCCATGGGTCCGTGCCGGAGTCATTCCGCCCCAATTGCGTGATGGCATAGGTCGTTTCCGGCAAGGTTCTGACAGCACGGCGCAGCTGGGTCGCGATTTCCGAGCTTTTTTCCAGCGAAATGCCGGAGGGCAGCTGCACCTGTATCCAGAGCGTCCCCTCATCGAGTTGCGGCAGGAAGGCACGGCCGATATTGGCCCCCAGTAACAATACCGCGACCAGCGCACAGACCGCCCCGATGAAGATCATATTGAACTTGTCGAGAGCGCGCTCAAGCAGATGTCGGTAGGCGGATGTCAGCCAGATCACTGGCCTGACGGAGATGATGCGGCGCGGCTGTCGCAGCGCATAATAAGCGAGGGCCGGGACGAGACATAAGGCGCAGATCAGCGCGCCGAGAAGTGCGAAACCGACGGTGAAAGCCATCGGGCGGAATAATTTGCCCTCCGCCCCCTGAAAGGCGAAAAGCGGGCTGTACGCGGCGATAATGATCAAGGTCGACGCGAAAATGGAGGGCCCGGACTGGCGGGCGACCTGGATGACCTCATCCGCTGTCAGCTGCCTGTCGGGATGATGCTCCCGCAAGCGAAGGACGGCCTCCGTCACGACAATGGCGCCATCAACCACCACGCCGAAATCCACGGCACCAAGGGAGAAGAGATTGGCCGTCAGCCCCACAATTTTCATCAGCACGAAGACGGTCGCGAGCGCCAGGGGGATGGTCACGGCGGAGACAAGCGCGCTGCGCGGTGAGCCGAGGAAAAGCGAGAGGATCAATATGACGAGCAGAATGCCCGCGGTCATCGTTTCCCCGACCTTATGGGTCGTGGCATCGACGAGATCTTTCCGGTCTATATAGGGAACAAGACGAACGCCCATGGGTACGAGCTGCTTCTGCAATTCAGCGACGCAGTGATGCACGCCCTTCAAAACCTCGCTGGGATTCGTGCCGGTCAGCATCGTGACGATCCCGCCAATCGCGTCAGGATTGCCGTCCTTACCGAGTATACCCTCCCGGATCCGATGGCCGAATTGCACCTGGCCGAGATCCTTGACGCGGATGGCCGTGCCGCCCTGCTGCTTAATGCCGATCAGCCGGATGTCATCAAGACTATGAATGATGCCGACGCCGCGTATCACGTAGGATTGCTCCCCGCGTGTCACCCTGCCACCCGCCGCATTGCCTGTATTGCGCTGAATCGCCGCCACCACGTCATCAACGCCCAGATTATAGCGATAAAGGGCGTCGGGGTTGAGGACGAGTTGATATTCCTTCGTGATGCCGCCGAAATTATCGACATCGACAACACCTTTGACGGATCTCAGTTTCGGGGTGACGACCCATGTCTGAAGATCCGTCAATTGCATCAGGTTCTTTTGCGTCGATTCCAGCGTGTAACGATAGATTTCACCGGCAGGGCCTGTAATCGGCCCCAATTGCGGCGCGGCCCCACCAGGGAGTGCGACTTCCGCAAAATCCTGCGAGACCAGTTGCCGCGCCAGATAAATATCCGTGTTTTCCTCAAAAATAAGTGTGATGATGGAGAGTCCGAACGTGCTGCTTGACCGCATGGCAGCGCGGCGTGGCACGGCGCTGAGGGCGCGTTCCAGCGGGCGGGTCACTTGTTGCTCGATTTCCTCCGCCGCCAGACCGGGCACCTGCGTGATGACCTGCACCGTTACCGGACTCAAATCGGGATACGCGGTAACGGTGATTGTCTCCCACGCGAAAAGTCCTGCGAGCGCCATGATAATCGCGGCGGCGAAGCAGACAAAACGACCATGGAAGCACACCGTCATGATCCGCCCGATCCGGCTTTCACTCTTCAAAGGATCGGGGAGCGGAGAAGCGTCGTGCATCACACCGCGTCATTCAAAAGAATAGCGCCCTGCGTGACGATGATATCATCGGGCTTCAGCCCTTTCCTGACGCGGACATGATCCGTCTCATCAAAACTGGCCTCAATAAAACGGCGCGCATAGCGACCTTCCGCCACTTTGACGAAAACGATCAATTGATCATTATTCATCACGACGGATGATTTCGGAATCAAAAGCATGGGCGGCATCGGAATATCAATGCGGGCATGGGCAAACATGTTCGGGCGCAGGACCCTGTCAGGATTGGGGCAGGTCATGCGCGCGATGATCCGACGAATTTCATCGCGCAATTCAGGGTCGATCCGCTCAACCGTCCCATCACAGACGCGCCCCGGCAGATCATCGAAAGTGACATGCATGGGCAGGCCCGTTCTGATGGTGGCCACGGCATCCTCCGGCACGTAAGCCTCAATCTGGACCAACGACAGATCCTCCAATGTCGCCTGACTGATTGTCGCATCCGTGATGTTTTTGCCTTGGGCGAGGATGGTGCGCTGCACATTACCGTCGATCGGTGACAGGATTTTGACCTGTCCCGACGTCACCTGGTCCGGGCCGATATTCAATGCCTTGAGCCGGCGCTCCGCCCTTTGACGTTCCGCCTGGGCCTGCGCGAGGGCGTTCAGGGCGCCATCAAGATCTTTCGCGGCATTCCCGCCGACCTTGAGCACGTTGCGGGCGCGTGTCACGACGCGTTCCTGATAAGTTTCCTGCGCGATGGCGGAGCGGTAATCCGCAAGGGCCTGATTGAAATCACTGGATTCCATGACGGCGAGAACCTGGCCGCGACTGACAGGCTGTCCCGCCAGCAGGCTTGTCTCAACAATACGCCCTGTGACGGGCGGGAAAACTTCAACTGTCGTGCGCTCATCGGACCGGATAAAAGCCGGGACGTCGTGCTCATGAAGGCGGGAGGCGGCTTCGACCGGGCCTGTTTTGATCTGATCGCGCACGGTGTCGCTGTCATCAAGAATGACAACCCCTTTTTCCACCCGGATAGGGGTGGAATGGTCCGTCATTTTTGACCGGTGCAAATAACTGTGGAGCGTCCAAAGCGTCAGGACGATAAAAATCAGAATGAAAACGGCAATGACGCGTCGGGAACCCGTGATCTGGCGCATTCCTGTGATTCCCACCCTGGTGATATGGTCAGAAAGGCGGTTAGCCGATACGGTGCGCCCACCGCAAGATTATTAACAAAAAGCGTAACTTGAAAAGGAGAACGCGAAAATCCGGCTCCGTTTGCATCACCATGCGGGACGCCCCGTCGCGTTTTGTCCTTCCAAGCTTGACGAGAGGCATGGAAATTTGGCTTCAGCGCAGCTTATAGCCGATGCGTATCGTCAGACGATAAGGATATGTCAGCCGATCGGGATCCGGTGGAAGGGGAATGGGTTCAGCATCTTTTGGGAGCGCGATAGCGGCTTCATCGAGCGCCTCATTCCCGCTGGACTTCGCCAATCCGCTGTCGACGACATGGCCCGAGCGGTCAAAGGAGAACCAGATGCCGACCTTGCCCTCAATGCCGGCGCTTTTAGCTTCATTCGGGTAGCGTCGATAGGCCTTCAGACGCGCATAAACACGTCCCATCCAGTTATCCTGCGCGCCATTTGAGGCGGCAGCCTGCTTCAGATCATGATGGTCCATCGCATTTTCCGACGCAGGCGGTGCGGTCGCTTTCTCAGCCGGGGGTGCTGGCGTACGCTCCCGGGCCGTCGATTTGCTCACCAGGTCGCGATGGAGATTTCTGCGCAACTTCCGAAATTTAGGAACAGCCAAAGGCGGCGTTTGCAACGATGTCTCCGGGGCCGGAATACGGGGCGGCGAGATGGGTGTAGATGCCGCCAGATTGGGTTGCGTGAGGGGCCCCGGGTCGAGAAGGCGCGGGGGCGCAGGCGCGTGAATGAGGGAGATCTGAATGGATTGCTGCGCCTCGCTGGCGTCACCTTTTGTTTCGGCCAACTCTCTCACGACAATCAGGCTCAACAACAAGGCGAGGGCGATGGCGGCGCCCGTCATGAGTAAGCTTGAGAGCCACCGGCGTTGCCCATGACGCCGCGCATTCGCCACATGGCGCATATGCCAAGTTGAGAAACACGTTTCATCGAAACGCGGCAAAACTCATTCCCTCTTCAGGAGGACGAGGGCGACTTTGGCGTAACCTGCGGTGACGAGTTGATCCATCACCTGCATCAGGCTTCCGTAATCGACCGCCTTATCGGCGCGCAGAAAGATGCGTTCATCCTTATTGCCCTTTGTCGCCGCAGCAATCGCCGCAATGAGCCCGGTCGCGGGTATCTTCTCTTCCCCCAGGGAAATCGAACGATCCGCCTGCACGGTGAGATAAATGGGCTTTTCAGGTCGAGGTCTGGCCTGCTGGGTGGAAGCTGGGAGATCCACCGGCACGCTGACGGTTGAAAGCGGGGCTGTCACCATGAAGATAATCAGCAGCACCAGCATCACATCGATAAACGGCGTGACGTTGATTTCATGGGCTTCCTGATTTGTTTCGTCAGCATGTCGGATTCGGAGGCTCATCATCGCCTGCCTAAGCGTCAGCTGCGCTGCGGAGCTGCAGGACGGGCGCGGGGGCATTCAAGGCCTGGCGGGAAAGATCACGCGAGACGATCCGCATCAGGCCCGATGTCAGGTCGGCCACATGGGCGCGGCACTGCATTGTTTCACGTGAAAGATGATTATAGACAATGACGGCCGGGATCGCGGCCACTAATCCCATCGCCGTCGCCAGCAGGGCCTCGGCAATACCGGGCGCCACCACAGCGAGGCTGGTCGCGTGACTGGCCGCAATGCCGGTGAAGGACCGCATAATCCCCCAGACCGTGCCGAAAAGACCGATGAACGGCGCCGTTGCCCCGATTGTCGCGAGTATGCCCGTCCCTTTATTCAGGGCGCGGGCCTCGGCCGCCTCGATCCGTTCCAGATGCAGAATGACACGTTCCTTGACGCCGTCCCGATCCGCCGTGATATCGCGAGAGCGTTCCTGTTCTGCTTTCACAGCGAGGATCATGCCGTGACCAAGATAATCTTCATCCTCAAGATGTTGGAAAGCATCATCCATATTGTGCGATGCATTAAGGATTTTGTCCTCCGCCATGAGGCGTCGCCTGAGGCGTGATAATTCGATTGTTTTGGAAATAAGGATGACCCACACCGTCACAAAGCCGAGCGCCAGAAGGGTCATGACAAATTTTACGACCGGTTCAGCCGTCAGGAACATCTGCCATGGAGAGAGACTCACGCCCATAATCTTTGATCCTTCAGACGGGACGGCCTCCTGACACTCAATCTCGGGCGCCAGAGGTCACATTCCTCTGAGAGCGCAGATTAATGCGAGTCGTTATCATTATCAAGATGGAATTAAATTAAGTTTTCCATTCGAGCTTTGGCCTCCCGGTTTTCCGGCGATGCCGTCATTTCCGACGTTCCTCATCCTCCAGCCCCCGGATCGATACAGGGTCTGAACTGCCAAGGAGGTGCCCTAACGGCGTCAGGCGATCAATATGGTCACAGACGATCTTCAGCACGGCCAACATGGGCACGGAGAGGAAGGCCCCGCCAATGCCCCACATCCAGTCCCAGAAAACGAGGGAGGATATGACGAGCACCGGGTTGAGCGTGAAGCGTTTGGCCAGCAGAAGCGGGGTGATCGTCTCCCCTTCAATGAGGTGGATGAGGAGGTAGATGAGCGGCGGCGCGAAAGCCCAGATGACCGCGTGGAAGCTCGATAATGCGACGAAAAGATAGATGACGACACCGGTCAGCGGGCCGATGATCGGAATATAATTCAGCAGAAAAGCCAGCACGCCCCAGAGGAGCGGGTTGGGCATGTCCAGCAGCCAGCATTGAAGGTAATTCAGCAATCCGACGAGACCGTTCATGACCGTGATTGTCGCAAGATAAATCGATACGTTACGTTCAATTTTGGCCATCATCTGCTGAACGCGCTTGCGCCCTGCATGATGGGGCATGACCTCGATAATGCGCCGCAGCAGAACATCCCCGGACGACAGGAAGAAAAACAGCAGAAGAATTGTGGTGAAAAATTCGACCAGAATGGTGCGCGTCCCATAAAGGACGGTGACCCCCCAACTTCCGAAAAAAGCGGGTGAGGTAACTTCATGAGGGCCGGAGACGTTTGCTGATGGCGCAAATTGTTGGGACGTCATGAAAAATGAGATGATGCGGTTATAAGCGCGCTGCAGGAAATCGATCGGCCCATTCAGAAAAACCAGTTTCTCCTGCAGCAGGGCGATATTCTGCGACGTATGTTCAAGCCAGGATGTCGCCGGGACGGAAACCGCCGTCGCAATACCCCCTACCACCAGAAACATGACGAGAATGAGCGTCAACGCCGCGAGAGGCTTCGGCAGGCGCAAAGTCCGATGCAGAAAACGCATGGGCGTGATCATTAATAGGCTGATGATTAGCGCGAAGACAAATGGCAGCACGATTGTCGCCGCGAAGTAAAGGATTGTCAGCATGATGGTGGCCGTGACAATCAAGGTGCAGACATCCCGGATATTGAGACGGCTCTCTGCCACGGCCCGCCTGATCATCAATTTTTTGCGACGCTCGACGTGAAGGGCCTCACGGTCGGAAATCCGGGATTGCTGCGTCATGGTGCTTGAACCTTCTCTGCGTCATCCACTTTGTCAAATTGAAGGCGGTGCCATCTTCCCTGATCGCGGGACCGAAGGGAGGCACCGCCGCATCACGCGATATGTGGCACAACCGTGTGTACGCTGTTGCGTAAAATCTTGCATCCATAAACAATCTTTCGTCCCATGACGTAATGTGGCAGTTTTAACTTCCATGATTTTCTCCCCGAAAAAACGTTTTGGTCGCCAGGCTGACGCCGCCGATGTCTCATCTGAGCAGGCACCTGTCATTGACCCCCAGGAAACCAACCCGGCGCGTTTCACGCATGGGGACATTCGGCGCCATGTTTTCGTGATGGCCTCTACCGGTGCGATCGGCCTGATGGCCGTCTTTGCGGTTGACCTCCTCAATTTCTACTATATTTCCCATCTTCATGACCCGAACCTGACCGCCGCCATCGGCTTTGCCGGTAGTATCAGTTACATCCAGATTGCCCTGTCGATCGGCATGACGATCGGGTTGGGCGCGACAATCGGCCGCCTCCTGGGTGCGGGACGCCTCGTCCGCGCGCGTTATTACGCGTCATGTTTTATCGCTTTCATGTTCTGTATCAGCGCGGCGCTTGGCGTCGTCACATTGATTTTCGCGTATGATCTCCTCGCTGCGCTCGGGGCGCGAGGTGAGGTGTTGCGCCAGGCCACCACCTATTTGCGAATCACATCATTCGGCCTTCCCCTCGTTTGTCTGGGCATGGCGCAATCCGCCCTTCTCCGCACGACGGGCGATGCGCGTCGCTCCATGCAGGTGTCGCTGATCGGGGCGGTGGTGTCCGCCCTGCTCGACCTCATTCTGATTTTCGGGTTCAATCTCGCCCTTGTCGGCGCCGCGATCAGTACCATCATTTCCCGCTTCGCGGTGGTGACCGCCGCTTATCTCAGCCTGCGCCGCCATCGCATCCTGACCTGGCCACGAATGGAATTTTTCAGCGCCTCACTCAAGGAAGTCGGGGCCGTCGCCCTGCCCGCCGTCGCGACAAATATCGCAACGCCTTTCGGGGGGGTTTTTGTTACACATGCCATGGCGCGTTTTGGTGCGGAAGCCATATCCGGCCAAACCACCATTGACAGGATCATCCCGGTCGCCTTCGCCTTTGTCTTTGCCTTGACAGGCTCAGTCGGGCCGATCGTCTCGCAGAATTACGGCGCGCAATATTATCATCGTGTGCGGGAAACATTGGTGGCCTCCCTGAAAATGACGATGGTCTGCGTCATCATCACCTGGATCACGCTTTATGTGTTTCAGAACGAGATCGTGACGATCTTTGCGCCGAAAGGTGTCGCGCTCGACATTGTGCACCTGTTTTGCGACTATCTGGTCGCGAGCTATTTCTTCCTCGGGCTTCTCTTCGTTTCCAACACGATTTTCAACAATCTCTCGCGCCCGCTTTTCTCAACCGGGTTCAATTGGGGGCGCGCCACACTTGGCACCATCCCGCTTGTCTGGATCGGCGCACATTGGGGGCCTTTCGGCATTCTTTACGGACAGGCTGTGGGGATGATCATCTTCGGCAGTGTCGCCGTGTTGACCGCGTTCTGGGTTGTTAATCACCTCGATCACGCCACGCCGCGAAAAACACTCAGATAGAAGTCATATTCCCGCTGAAAGGAATCCCGCAATGTTTCTGCCTGGCGGAAACCATGGCCTTCACCCGGGTAGATTTTAATCTCGGTGGTGACGCCATGATCCTTCAGACGCTGATACATCTCCTCCGCCTGCGCCAGAGGCACAACCTGATCTGCATCTCCATGCAGGAAGAGAACGGGCACATTGATTTGCGCCGCATGATGAACGGGTGAACGGGAGGTGTAGAGATGACGCGTCGCGGGAAGCGGCCCGATGAGGCGGTCAAGATAGCGGGACTCGAATTTGTGAGTTTCAGCGACCAGCGTCATGAGATCCGCAACGCCATAAAGCGATGTCCCGGCACAGAATATATCTGAAAGCGCCAGACATTGCAGCACGGTCAGCCCGCCGGAACTGCCCCCGCGAATGACGCATCGCTTCGGATCCGCCAGGCCCTGATCGCAGATGTAGCGCACGGCGTCGATACAGTCTGTCACGTCACGCGCGCCCCATTCCCCCTCCAAAGCCTGTCGGTAAGCGCGCCCCCACCCTGAGGACCCGCGATAATTCACATCCAGTAAGGCAAAACCCCGCGTCGTCCACCACTGCACCTTGAATGAAAAAGCCGGATTGGCCGCCGCTGTGGGGCCGCCATGCGCCGTGACGATAAGCGGCGGACGCCCCGCCGCATCCGCGAGAGCAGTGTCATCGACCGGCGCATAAAAGAAGCCATGTGCCGTCGCCCCGTCGCGCGTGGGAAAAGACAGAGCACGCGGATGGGCACAATCATCCGGGCCGATCCCGTCCGGGAATGTGAAAGCCGTTTGCAGAACCCGGCTTTGGGCAAGATCGCGCCCGATGCGAATTGAAGGCGGGGCATCGCTTGGGGTGTGAAG
Organism: Sorlinia euscelidii; assembly: GCF_036452135.1. NCBI lineage: Bacteria > Pseudomonadati > Pseudomonadota > Alphaproteobacteria > Acetobacterales > Acetobacteraceae > Sorlinia > Sorlinia euscelidii. The sequence goes on from NZ_JAWJZZ010000002.1 coordinate 319,412, forward strand.
CCAGGCGAACGCATCACCAATTGGCAGGGGCACGGCGGCTGAAAACCCGAAATGCGCGTCCCGCCAGCCATCTTCATTAAAAGACGCGACGTGTGGCATCCCATTTTTAACGCCATGCGTCAGAAGCCCGCCATCGCGCAGGCAGATGAGGGATTGATGACCGAATACCCAGGGTGGCGCGCCGATCTCAAAACCCGAGTCTGGCAGAAACGCGCCCGCCCAATTTTCTTTCTTCTCAAATTTTACCGGCTGCCAGGTACCGTTCGCGTCGGAAAGGGCGAAGAGCGTCGTCTGATCCTGCCAGACCGGCTCCATGACGCTGCAAGCTGCATCCTCCCCTACCAGGACTCTTATCCCCGCGATGGCAGGATGTCCCGCTGCCCAATCCAGTCGCACCAATTTCAGTTGGGTTTCGTTCCAGGGCATATTGGGGTGGTCCCAACTGACGAAAGCGAGATATTGCCCATTTGGCGACAGGCGCGGTGACGCGTAGAAATCCTGCCCCCTGACCAGAACCGTCTCGATCCCTGCCGCGACCCAGACGATGCTCGTCTCGGCCTGCCCGCCGGCGCGATGATCCTCCCTTATGCAGAATACAGCTTCCGGCGCAGAGGGGCATAATGCCGCCTGCGCCGCTGATAGAGGGGAAAAATCGGCGTAACGACAATTATCCGTGCCGCCCATCACCTTCTGCACGCCGTCTGGGATGTGATAGATGCGGCCATCCACGGCATTGGTGAAGATGACGCGGCCCTCCGCGCTGACCGCATAGGCTCCGCCACCATATTCATTGACCGAAGATCTGACATTGACATCGGGCGTTGTCACGTCACGGGGCGGGAACGCGTTTTTCTGCGCGACGAGGGTTGTCTTCCCCCCATTAGCGGCGCGCGTCTCAAGCCAGTAAATCGTGTCGGCCGAGGTGCGTATTTCGGCAAGCTGGGTGGTGCGCCCGGCCACGAAATCGGCGGTGACCCAGGGAGAATGTTGCTTCACGGGTGAGGGTGTTTGTCTTTTTGTCATGACGGTATGCGGTCCGGCTCCAGAAAGGCTTTGACATGATGGGTGATGATGTCGATTTTTGTTTCCTTTGATCAAGCCGCCGGAGGATGACGAACCTGTTAGACTTTCTTGAACATCTCATCCGGGAATATGGTTACGGCATTGTCGGTTGCGTCGTCATGCTTGAAAGCATGGGTCTGCCCTTACCGGCCGAAAGCCTAATTATTGCCTCTTCTCTCTATGCCGCATCAACCCATCATCTTGGCATCCACTGGATTGCCCTGGCGGCAATCATCGGCGCGATCATGGGGGATAATTTCGGGTATCTTATCGGACGTGCGGTCGGTTTTCCCTTATTGATCAAACATGGCCGTAAAATCGGACTGACGCCGAAACGCCTGTTACTCGGAAGATACTTGTTTCAACGCCATGGTGGAATCGTTGTTTTCTTCGGACGATTTGTCGTTATACTGAGATTGTTTTCCGCCTTACTCGCCGGTGCCAATCATATGAACTGGCGGCTCTTTCTGGTCTATAACGCGTTGGGCGGAGTTGCATGGGCGGGAGGTTATGCGGCGGCGACTTATTTTCTCGGTAAAGGCATTCTCAATCTCTCCGGGCCCTTTGCCCTTACGATTGGTGGTGTTTTTCTGATTGTGGCCCTCATTATCTTCATCCTGCTGAAAAGAAACGAAAAAAGGTTTATGCTCGCCGCGATGAATGCGGCGCAACATGATCCGCATTTGCCGAAGGACGGAGAATGGGCAGAACTCAGAAGACAGGCGGCAGAAAAACAGCCGTCATAACGGGCAGCACCAATGGTCTGGGGCTTGAGGCCACGCGTCAACTCGCCGCGCGCGGTGTCCGCGTCATCATGACAGGACGCAACGCCCAGAGAGGGCAGAGTCGTGTCAATGATCTCAAAAAACAAATGCCTGAAGCTGATATAAGCTACTCCCAGCTTGATCTATCCTCACTTGAAGGGATCAGCCCCTTCGCGCAAAGCCTTGATGTCGAAGGGCTCGATATTCTCATTAATAATGCTGGCGTCATGGGTCCGCAGGAACGCGTCCTGACTTCATACGGTCAGGAGCTACAATTCGGCACCAACCATCTTGCGCATTTTTTGCTGACGTCGTGCCTCCTTCCCGCGTTGATCCGTGGCAGAGGGCGGGTCATCACCGTGGCCTCGCGCGCCGCTTTGAAAGGACGGATCCATTTTGAGGATCTGAAAGCCGCGCGACATTATGATTCTATGACGTTTTATCGTCAGAGCAAACTGGCCAATCTGATGTTCGCTCTTTCATTGGACAGATTGCTGCGTCAGCATGACATGCCTGTACAATCTTGTGCTGCGCATCCGGGATGGACACGCACAAATATGATCGCCAGCATCCCGCATCAGGAGACGATTCCAACTCTTAAACAGCGACTCTATCAGCGCGTTATTGAACCGATCGGCGCTGCGATTTTCAATCATTTCGCGCAGGATGTCGCCGATGGCGTGCAGCCACTTCTGGCGCCTGTCTGGCTCGGTGGCGATGTGGGCGGCGCTTATTTCGGCCCGCAGAAATTCGGGGAAAGAAACGGGCCTGTCGGCCCGGCTCACATTCCCGCTTCAGCGCGTAAGGAATCCGACCAGAAGCGCCTGTGGCAATGCTCGGTCGAGATCACCGGCGCCCAATATCCCTTCACTTACAGCTGAAAAAAACCATCAACGCTTCTCTCTTTCAGCCCCAGGGCCGAACGACGATTGCAATGACGATGATGATCATGAGAAGCGTCGGAACCTCATTAACCACGCGGAAAAACGTTTCAGAATGAAGGCGCTGCTCATGTCGCAACTGGCGGCGCCATCGTGCACAACAGCCGTGAAACCCGAAGAGACCCACCACTGCGATGAGTTTCGCCCACCACCAGCCCGCATGCCAGTCAATCACGCCGGGTATCAGAGCAAGGATGATGCCGAGCAGGGTCGTCAAAGTCATGGCAGGCGCAATAATGGCCAGGGAAAGACGGCGCTCCATCAAAATGAACCGCGCACTCTCCACACTGCCCACTGATGTCTGCGTGTGGTAGACATAGAGACGTGGCAAATAGAGCATTCCCGCCATCCAGGCGATGACGGCAATCATATGAAAAGCTTTCAGCCAAAGCAGGTAGGGGATAAAAATATCCATTACGTCCTTCCTCTCGCATTTCTCAAAGCCCGTCCCAGCTCGGAAAGCGACCGGATGACGGTAAGATTCGGGGGCGCATCCGCCGGGCGCTGACCATCTTCATGAAGAAAAACACAGGCCATGCCCGCTTTCTCCGCCGCTTTTGCGCCCGGGAGACTATCCTCTACCACGAGACATTCCTGCGCGGATCGTTTTTCCGCCGCAGCTGCGGCAAGGTAGACATCCGGCGCCGGTTTGGCGCGGGGCACGTCGAACGCTGAATGAATGCGGTCATCGGGAAAAAAGGGCGTCAAACCCGCGCGCGCAAATTTGGCATCCATTTCTTCCCGCGAGGAATTTGAGGCCACGCGAAAAGCGTAACCGAGCGCCTTCACATCATTCAGGAGCGCTTCCACGCCTTTAACGGGCCGGGCTTCATCTTTCATCATCGCGACCATGCGCGCCTGCATCTGCGTCACAAGATCGTCCGGCAGGGATTTCTTCAGATCCGCCTCCAACGCCTTTTTGACGACGGAAAACTGCGTGCCGGAGAAGCGGACCAGAGCTTGACCCGGCGTCATTTCCACACCGCATGACGACGCGACTTCCGCAATCAGGCGTGAGGAAGCATCCTCACTATCGATCAGAACGCCATCACAATCGAAAATGATGAGCTTGAGGGCGGCGGGAATAAAATTTTCCGTCATGAAATATCGGGTCTTTTCTGCGTGCGTATGGCCTCGACCAGCATGGCGACATGTTCGGGCGGGGTTTCCGGCATGACACCGTGGCCGAGATTGAAGATATGCGGCCGATGCGACATGGAACGGCAAATATTCTGTGCTTCCCGGGTCAGCGCATCTCCCCCCGCCTTGAGGATCAATGGGTCAAGATTTCCTTGCAGAGCCATCGAATCCGGTAGGCTTTTCGCCACGATTTCTAAACTTGCCCCCGTATCACAGGCAAGGGCGTCAATCCCGGTCTCCCTCGCGTAGACCGGCGCCATGACGCCCGCGAGCCGGGGAAAACCAATGATTTTGACGTACGGATATTGGGCGCGAATCGCCGTGACAATCTGCCGCGTCGGCGCAATGACATAACGCTGAAAGAGGCCTGGCGGCAAAAGCCCCGCCCAACTATCGAACAACATCACCGCTTCCGCCCCGGCATCAATCTGCGCGATCAGCATTTCAGCCGTGGCGTCTGTCAGCAGCGTTATCAGCCGGTCGTAAAATGCGGGCGCTTTCAGCATCGCCTCCCGCGTCATGCTGTAATCGCGGGAACTCCGACCCTCAACCATGTAGCAACTGACAGTAAAGGGACTTCCGGCAAATCCCAGCAGACTTGTTGTGGGCGGCAAGGCACGGCGCAAATGGCGCAATGTCTCCAGGACTGGGGAGATGAATGAAGTGACGGCCTCCGGTCGCAGCGCTTCAAGCGCCGCATCGTCGCGGATCGGCGTCAGGACGGGCCCTAGATTTTCCACAAAATCCAATGCCTGCCCCATCGCATGGGGGAGGATCAGAATGTCGGAGAATAAGATGGCCCCATCCATGCCAAAACGCCGGATGGGTTGTAATGTCAGTTCTGTCGCGATATCCGGCGTCAGGCACCGCGTCAGAAACGGCGATTTTTCCCGATAGGCACGGAATTCAGGCAGGTACCGCCCGGCTTGCCGCATCAGCCACATAGGGGGCGGCCAGACAGGATGCCCACTTAAAGCGCGTAAAAGCGGTTTTTCAGCTGAGACGGGGCGAGTGATCGTTTCAGTCGGCGGGGAATTGCACGTCATACGAGCCAATAAACATAAAAGAAGAAAGAAAAGAAAGTGATTGTCTTTGTAGAGCCCTGTGGAAGACGGGGTACCCGCCTTTCAAAAAATGTACCACATGTTTCCCACACTGTGTACAACTCTGGACGTGGCTGTCACCAAGGGCTGCATGAATCTATCCAGATTTACCCACAGAAGGGCTGTGTACAATTCACCTGCAAACCCCCGGAAGGGCCCTATCCACGGTACTCCACCATGGCCTCCCGATGAGGCGGTTTTTTCCCCATGTACCCCAGTACTCACGATCCGGATTAACAGAGTGACGTCGCCTGTGTGAAAATACGTTCATCGAGTCCCGACTCCGTGAGAGAAGATTTTCATATGACGATTCAACAGAGACACACGCCGCTCATCCTCGCCAGCGCTTCCCGGACAAGGTTTGATCTTCTGAGCCGAGCGGGCCTTTCTGTCCGGGCATGTCCTGTTGATGTGGATGAAGCCATCATAAGAGATGAAGCGCGCGCGCGAGGCGCTGAAGGCGGAGAGATTGCGGTTGCACTCGCCCATGCCAAGGCGCGCTGTTACAGCTTGAGGCCAGATGCTGAAGAAGGCGCATTGGTCATCGCCGCGGATCAGATCCTGACCTGTGAAGACCGGCAGATCGATAAGGCGCCTGACCTGCCCGCACTGCGTGACATCCTGATTTTTCTGCGGGGGCGAACGCATATTTTGCAGACGGCCTGCGTCATCTACCAGCATGGCGCTCCCCTATGGACGCATCTCGCGCGCCCACACCTTCAGATGCGCCATTTCAGTGATGCTTTCCTTGATGATTATCTACATCAGGCTGGGGAAGCGGTTCTCAGTTCAGTCGGGGGTTATCAGCTTGAAGGACGGGGCGTGCAGCTTTTTGAGAAAATCGAAGGCGCTTATGATGAGATTCTCGGCCTCCCCATGCTTCCCCTTTTCTCCGCCTTGCGACAATTGGGCGTGGTGGCGTGATGTGTTTCAGCAAGTTAGGACTTGCCAGCCTTTCAACGGCCCGTTATACGGGGCTCCACGGTGAGATATCCGCCAGAAGGCGGGGCCATAGCTCAGTTGGTAGAGCGCCTGAATGGCATTCAGGAGGTCGTCGGTTCGATCCCGATTGGCTCCACCATTTCTCAAAATTCTATAGTTAAGCGCGGCGCTGAAGCGCCGGGATGCGGTTCTGCATCGGCCTGCGGGGCAATCTCTATAGCGTGCGGATGTAGGCCTCCGCCGCCTTGAGGAGGCGATCCGCTCCCGCCTGAGTATTCGCCTCAACATAAAGCCGCAATTCCGGCGCGTTGCCGGACGGGCGGATATGCAGGATGTCCCCCGACGTAAAGAATAGCCTTGTGCCATCCGTCTCATCAATATGGTCGAGATGGCCAGGGATCCCCAGTGCCGCCCGGAATGCATCTGTCTCCGCGCAGGCACTGAAATGCGCGACCAGCGCCAGGCCCTGATCCCGCGATGTGTCTTTAAGGCAAGTTGACGCGGTTGCGCGCTTGGGAAGGGCCTCGATCAGTCGGTTCAGATCATCGCCATAATCCCGAGCTGAGATAAGCGTGGCGATGAGCGGCAATGCAAAATCCCGTGTCGGCAACGCGTCCAGGATATGGTGGCCGTTGAAGAGGCGTCGTCCCAAAATCAACCCGCCATTCGCTTCATAACCGATAATCGCGCCCTCCGGCACAGGCGCAGGGTCGGACATGGCAGCGAGCACATAAGGTGAACCGATTTTTGTGCGCGCGATGCGGGGCACAACCTGACTTAATTCCAAGCCTGTATTGCTTGTCACCGGCGTCGCGACAAACGCTGCCTTCAACAGACGCGCCGTGACCAGTCCCATAATATCGCCGCGGATCATATTGCCGTGATGATCGGTCAGGAGCGGTCGGTCCGCATCGCCATCTGAAGAGATTATGGCCGAAACCTGGTGTCGCGCCGCCCAATCTCGCAGCAACGCCGTATCTTCCCGCGTGAGCGCTTCCGTATCGATGGGATGAAACGTCGCTTTTCGCCCGAAAGGCACGGCGCGCCCGCCAAGTGCATTGATGAGATCGACCATCAGGTCACGCGCGACCGAACTATGTTGATAGACGCCGACCACCATATCCTTGAGGGCATTATCACCGAAGAAATCACGGTAACGTGCAAGAAAAGCCGTGACCACGTCTATGGGCGCGGGCAGTTCCGGCGCGGTGATCAGATCGCCTGAATGATCGAACAATCCTTCCGGGAGGGTGACATGCTGCCGACGCATGCCTGCCTCATCTTCCTTGGAAAATTCCTGACTTTCACGATTGAATTTGATCCCGTTTCGATCCGCCGGAATATGGCTACCCGTCACCATGAGGGAGGGGATTTTTTTCCTGAAAGCGGCGAGACTGAGGCAGGGTGTCGGGACAAACCCGCAAAACAGAGGGCGCCCTCCGGCTTTACGCACGGCCTCCAGGCAGGCACGCAGGATCCGAGGCGAGCTGGGACGCAGATCCCCCGCCAAAGCGACTTCCATCCCGGGTGAAAAGGCGCCCACCTCGCGCATCCACTGCAAATATCCTGTGACATAGGCAAAGCAGAGCCGGTCCGTCATGGCAGTGACGAGTCCTCGCGCACCACTTGTGCCGAAGGCCACGCCACTTTCCTCCATCCATGACGAGATCAGCATATTTCCTGTGCACTCCGCTCTGGTCATGTCTGGAAGATACAGCATCGGGAGGCCGGACAATAGCGGTCAGAAATTCATGTTCTCTCAGCGATGCGTGGCAGATCTACACGCGGGATAGCGGCGGGCGTAGAACCCTTCTGCGCCGTCGGGACGTCGCAGCTGATGTGCCGCGACCCGACTAAAAACGTGCCGCCTCTTCAGAAAGTGACCAGGTGGGGCCATCAAGATGGTGGCGCGCGAAAATCTCGATGGCCTCCTTCACGGTCCATTTCTTCCAATCCGCGTCAGCATGGCGCCCGTACCAGATTTTCGCAAATTCCCAGATCTGTCTGATAGGACGCACGTCGCCCCTCGGAATATTTCTGACCGCGCACCATTCATCCGTTTGTGCCGCGTCACGGAAAAGCAATTGCACCGAGCATGTGTAGACAACATTCTCCCATGCCTGCTTCATCTTTATCGGAAAGTGAACGACGAAATCTTCATCCAGCAAAACGCCATTCTCGATCCTGACGGTCACGGGCGCGTCAATAGCGCTCAGTCGGGTCTCGATTGTCCCTGTTCCGCCGATGAGATGCACGACTCCAAGCGCGCACCAGATACAGTTGCCCCACCATTTGCGGTCACCCAATGTCACCACACACGTTGTCGGCGCAGCGGAAAATGGATGCGCAATCCATATCTCATCGGAACCAGGGTGGAGGACAACGCCATGGTCATCAGCGAGAGCGTGGAGCCCGGTCCTGACCTGCACGTCGTCGCAACGCAAATGTGTCGATAATTCCCGCCTTGTTGGCGGGCGTTGCTGAAGGATAAAGGTTTTTATGATGGACTCATGCAGGTGTGCGATATTCGTAATAAGCCCTTCTCCCGATTGCGAAAAAATGCGCCTAGGCGTTGAGCGATTTCTCAAGTTGCGGCAGCACCTCAAAGAGATCGCCGACAAGGCCATAATCCGCCACTTTAAAGATGGGTGCCTCCGGGTCCATATTAATCGCGACGATGACGCGACTATCCTTCATGCCCGCAAGATGCTGGATCGCGCCAGATAAGCCGACAGCGATATAAAGCTCCGGCGCGACGATTTTACCCGTTTGGCCGACCTGCATCTCATTCGGGGCGAACCCGGCGTCGACGGCAGCGCGAGATGCGCCGATGGCCGCGTTGAGCTGTGTCGCGATGCCGTCCAGAAGCTTGAAATTTTCCGCATCTTTGAGGCCACGTCCGCCGGAAATCACGACGCGCGCTGACTCCAACTCCGGACGGTCGGATTGCGTCAGCTCAACGCCCAGAAGTTCGGCTTTGTCTGTGGCAACCTCCGAGGTCAATACGTCGACGTCGGCCGACCCCGCATCAAGATCCGGCGTTGGATCGAAATTCGCGGCGCGCACCGTCAGGATTTTCAGATTATCGCGAGAGCGGACCGTGGCGAGCGCATTGCCCGCGTAGATCGGGCGCACAAAACTTGACGCGTCCAGAATTTCAATCACTTCCGTGATGGGCTGCACATCGCACAACCCCGCCAGACGCGGCAGGACGTTTTTTGACAACGCTGTCGCTGCACCGATGATATGCGTGTAATCACCAGCTTTTTCTGCGATCAACGCCGCCATATCCTCCGCAATCATAGCGATGGATGGTGCGTGCAGGATTTTTGAGACACCCTCTAACTGGCGAAGGGGCGTTACATCGCCATCGCCGAAGAGGATTGCATGGACGTCGCCCAATTGTCGCGCCGCCGTAATCGCGGATCGACTGGCGGGTTTGACCTTACCGGCCTCGGTTTCAATGATAACAAGCGCTGTCATACTCAGACGACCTTTGCTTCGGTGCGAAGTTTCTCTACCAGTTCCTCAACCGAGGATACGATGATGCCGGCCTGGCGCTCCGTCGGTTCGACGACTTTGATAATATCAAGGCGCGGGGCGAAATCGACGCCAAGCGATGCGGCTTCAATCGTCTCAAGCGGCTTCCTCTTGGCCTTCATGATATTCGGCATGGTGGCGTATCGCGGTTCATTCAGCCGGAGATCCGCCGTGACGATGGCGGGGAGGGAGAGGCGAAGCCGCTCCGTGCCAGCATCAATCTCCCGCGCTACCTCGATTTTGCCATCGGCCATTTCGACCCGGCTTGCGAAAGTCGCCTGCGGCCAGTCCAACTGTGCTGCCAGAATCTGGCCTGTGGCATTCATATCGTCATCAATGGCCTGCTTGCCCATAATGACCAGATTTGCGGCTTCCTTTAGGATGATCGCCTTCAAAAGCTTGGCGACGCCCAAAGGCTCAACCGCATCCTGCGTCTGGACAAGGACAGCGCGGTCCGCGCCCATAGCCATGGCATTGCGCAAAATAGGTTGACTTTCCGCCGGGCCGATGGAAACCACCACCACCTCGGATGCCTGACCTTTTTCCTTCAGTCGGATGGCTTCTTCAACCGCAATTTCGTCAAACGGATTGATCGACATTTTAACGCCTTGCGTGTCAACGCCCGATTGATCGGCCTTGACCCGCGGCTTGACGTTGTAATCGATCACGCGTTTGACCGGGACTATAATCTTCATCACGCTCTCACTCGTATAAATAACGGCGCAGGACGGACGACAATGTGTCTGAGGTCACATCCCGGCAGGGTAATTGGGGCCGCCACCACCTTCAGGTGGACGCCAATCAATGTTTTGTTCAGGATCTTTAATATCACAGCTTTTACAATGAACACAGTTCTGCGCATTAATTTGAAGAGCGCGTCCCTCCGGGACTTCAATCGTTTCATAAACGCCGGCAGGGCAATAACGGGTTTCGGGACAATCGTAAAAGTCGCGATTTACCGCCTTCCACAGCGCTTCATCGCGCAGTTTGAGGTGAACGGGCTGACCCTCCTCATGATTTGTGCCGGATAGATAGACGGAGGATGTCAGGTCAAAAGTAAGTGAGCCATCCGGTTTGGGGTAAGGGATGGCCTTGCTGGTGGCTGCTGGTTGAAGTGAAATATTGTCGGGATGTCGATGATGCAGCGTCCAGGGCGCGCGTCCACGGAATAGAAGCGTATCAAGCCCGGCATAGATGGCGCCCAGCCGCGTGCCCCACCGCGCGAAAGCGGGCCTGAAATTCCGCGCCTTATAAAGCTCATCAGCGAGCCAGCTCTTTTCCAGACGTGCATTGAGATCAGACGTTGCGACGCGCCCCCCCGGCGCGTCAAGCACCGAAGCGGCTTCTTCCGCTGCCAGCATGCCGGATTTCATGGCTGTGTGCGTGCCCTTGATTTTAGGCACGTTGAGGAACCCCGCCGTGTCGCCGGTCAGCATACCACCGGGAAAAGAGAGGCGTGGGATGGATTGAAACCCGCCCTCAGACAAAGCCCGTGCACCGTAAATCAATCGACGCCCATTTTTGAAATGTTCGGCAAAAGCGGGATGGGTCTTGACGCGCTGCATTTCCTGAAAAGGGGAAAGATAGGGGTTTTGATAATCGAGTCCGACAACAAAGCCGAACGAGACCAGATTTTCGCCGAAATGATAGAGGAAGGCGCCACCATAGGTCTGATCATCAAGGGGCCAGCCGAAACTATGCTGGACAAAGCCGGGACGGTGCTGCTCAGGCGGCACTTCCCACACTTCCTTGACGCCAAGACCGTACGTCTGCGGGTCGACATTCTCTCGCAGATGATATCGCGCCATAATGGCTTTGGTGACCGACCCGCGCGCGCCTTCCGCAAGGATCGTCTGTCGCGCGCGAAGGATCATACCTGGCGCGTATTGCGGCCCTGGCTGACCGTCGCGGCCAACACCCATATCCCGACAATGACGCCGCATAAACGGTCATCTTCAATAAGCGGGGTGGCGGCGGCAAAGCCGGGATAGATTTCGACGCCCAGTGCTTCCGCCTGTTCGGCCAGAAAGCGGCAGAAACTGCCAAGACTGACGACGTAATTGCCATGATTTGACAGGGCTGGCATGAGTCGCTCGAAGAATGGCAGAGCGAAGGCGCGCTCCTCCGTCAGGAAGAAAAACTTTTCAGAACTTACCTGCGTCTGTAGAGGGGCGTCGAGGTCGCGCCAATCAGGGAGGAGCTCATCCAGGCTGCGTGATTCAATTACCGCGCCGGAGACGATGTGCGCCCCGACCTCACTCCCTTTTTCAAGCACGCAGACGGAAGCCTCGGGTTTGAGCTGCTTCAGGCGGATCGCGGCGGATAGACCGGCAGGACCGGCGCCGACGATCAGCACGTCAAATGACATTTCCTCCCGCTCAATTTCAGATGTCGTCATCGGTTGCGCAACCTTTCACGTTGTCTCACAACGTTGATAAGTCCAGTAAAACGGAACACGCCCCTCCCGCAACGCCTTGCTTTCATATCGTGTTGCGGACCACCCGTCCGGGCGTTCACCTTCAGCGTAAGCGACGCGCTTAAAGGCTTTTTGTGAGGCCATCACCTCTTGCACCCATGCCTGATAAACAGGATGGTCGCTTGCGATGCGCCATTCAGCGCCCGGACGCATGGTGCGGGCCAGAAGCGCGATGTTGTCCGGGTGGACAAAGCGCCTTTTTGCGTGACGCGCCTTCGGCCATGGGTCAGGAAACATCAGGTAGACGCGGTCGAGACAGGCGTCAGGCAGAGCGCGCAAAAGCAGGCGCGCATCCTCGGGCCACAGGCGCAGGTGATCAGGTGGCGGCGCTTTCGCCTCCTGCCCCTCCGGCACGAGGCGGGAGAGGAGAGAACACAGGCCGTTTTCAAAAACTTCGGACGCGATATAGAGGCAATCCGGGTGGGCTTCGGATTGCGCCAATGCGTGCTCACCACCGCCAAACCCGATTTCGAGAAAGATGTTGTTTGTCGGCGCGGCATTGAAGGCGCCACGCGGCGCTGTCGCCTGATCTGCCGTCAGGCGGAAACGCGGCAGCGCCTCATCAAGAAGGCGCTGCTGACGGGGCCGCAGGGAGTAAATTCGCGGCCGACCATAAAGTTTGTCAGGTTGCGGTTTGCAAAGAGATTTGATCAGCACAGGGCCTCAACGATTAAAAGCCCGCCGCAGGTCATCGACCAGATCCGTCTGCTCCCACGTAAAATTATCCAGCGCCGGGTCAGGGATACGCCCGAAATGGCCGTATGCCGAAGTTGGCGCGTAAATGGGCCGGTTAAGGCGCAGATGCTCCCGAATGCCGCGTGGTGACAGATTGACCATCTGATACAACACGTCCCCGAGGCGCGCCTCATCGACATCCTTGCCGGTCCCGTCCAGATCAACATAGACGGAGAGTGGCTTGGACACGCCGATCGCGTAACTGAGCTGGATCGTGCAGCGATCAGCCAGATCAGCTGCGACGACATTTTTTGCCAGATAGCGCGCCGCATAAGCGGCGGAGCGATCCACCTTGGTGGGGTCTTTTCCGGAGAAGGCACCGCCGCCATGCGGGGCCGCGCCGCCATACGTGTCGACGATGATTTTACGACCGGTCAGCCCGGCATCACCATCCGGGCCCCCAATGACGAAATTGCCGGTCGGGTTAACGTAGAATTCCTCTTCCTTGCACATCCAGCCTTCAGGGAGAACTTCCCGCACGACAGTGCGCAGCATTTCACGAATGGTGTTCTGGCGCATGCCCTCAACATGTTGCGTTGAGATAACGACGGATGTCGCGGCAACCGGCTTACCCTCTACATAGCGAAGGGTCACCTGGCTTTTGGCATCAGGCAGAAGCCCATCCCCCCGCGCATCGCCGTTTTTACGATAATCACGGATCTTTTCGAGAATGGATTGCGCGTAGAAAAGCGGCGCGGGCATGAGGCGTTCCGTCTCACGTGTGGCGAAACCGAACATGATGCCCTGGTCTCCAGCACCCTCATCCTTATTGCCTTCACTATCCACGCCTTTGGCAATATCGACAGATTGCGCGTGGAGAAATGACGTGATGTCGGCTGTTTTCCAGGAGAAACCCTCCTGATCATAACCAATATCGCGTATGGCGTCGCGCGCGCGCTCAACCAGCATGTCAGATGTCACGGATGCCGGGCCACGGACCTCGCCCGCCAGGACGACGCGATTGGTCGTGCACATGGTTTCACACGCAACGCGCGCTTCAGGGTCAGCGCTGAGGAAAGTGTCCAGAACAGTATCGCTGATCCTGTCCGCGACCTTGTCCGGATGGCCTTCAGAAACGGATTCTGATGTGAAGAGAAAATCGCCGTAATTACGCACTCAGGGACCTCGCAGGGAATGAGTGATGGACGGAGAAACGGCAAAAAGCCATCTCTCCAACGAAAAATGGAGAGACTGGCTTGGCGGAATTGCTTGAACGGGTCAAGGGTAATTCTGACAAATTATTTTATTTGTATATATCCGTCATATTGAACAGACCAGCGGACTGGTTGTGCAACCACAATGCTGCATTGACGGCGCCGCGGGCAAAAACCCGTCGGTCAAAAGCGCGGTGGCTGATGGTAATCTGTTCATCACCCGAAGTAAAAATCACGCTGTGCTCACCGACTATTTGTCCGGCGCGCAGTTCCGCAAAACCGATCTGGCCTGTCTGACGCGGGCCGGAAGGGTCGTAACGGGCGACATCCTCCAATTTGACGCCGCGACCCGACGCAATAGCCGCGCCCACCGCTTTCGCCGTGCCGGACGGCGCGTCGATTTTCTGCCGGTGATGAATGTCCGTCACGTCCACATCGTAATCATCCGCTGGCAGAGCAGCGGAAAGCTGACGGGCAATGTCGAGCAGCAGGTTCAGGCCGGGGGAGAAGTTCGCCGCTCGTAGGACGGGGATATGTTTTGCAGCGTCAGCAATCACAGCTTCTTCAGCCGCATCCATCCCGGTCGTGCCGATAACCCAGGCACATTGATGGCGGATGAGGTCACGCGCGTGATCCGGGATCAATGCATGGTGACTGACATCGATGATGACGTCCGAACACGCGGCGAGGCGGCCAGGCTCGGAGAAGATATTTTCCGCTGCATTCTCCGTTCGCGACGTCCCGCCCGAGAGGGTCAGGCTTCGCGCCCGCACTTCCTCTGCGCAAAGTCGACCCAGACGGCCTGTGATGCCTGCAACACCGATGCGCATGGTTTTACCTTCCGTCGAAAAATTCTTTGACTTTGGAGAAAAAACCTGTGCTTTCCGGATTGGCCTGTGCCTGGTTCTCGCCCGCTTCTTCCTCAAAAGCCTCCAGCAGCTCGCGCTGACGTTTCGTCAGATGGCGCGGCGTCTCAACAGCAAGCTGAAGATACATATCCCCGCGCGACGATGACCTCAGCACGGAGAACCCTTTGCCTTTAAGGCGGAAATGATCGCCCGCCTGACTACCTGCCGGGATTTTGACCTTGGCGCGAGAGCCGTCAATGACGGGCACCTCAATTTCCGCCCCCAGAGCGGCCTGCGCCATACGCAGCGGAAGTCGACAATGAATATTCGCCCCCTCACGATGGAAGAGCGCATGGTTGGCGACCGCAATATGCAGATACAGATCCCCGGCCTGCCCGCCCCGGCCACCGGCCTCGCCTTCACCGGTGACGCGCATGCGTGTGCCGTCTTCAATCCCTGCCGGGATATCAATTTCTAGCTCACGCTGCGTCGGCGTCGTGCCGGCACCCTGACATTTTTTGCAGGGGTCGGAAATGACGTTGCCTGTGCCGTGACATGTCGGGCAGGGGCGTTCCACCAGGAAAAAACCCTGCTGCGCCCTGACCGCGCCCGCGCCATGACATGTCGGGCATTGCACACTGCCCTTATTCGGGTCCGCGGACCCTCGGCCCGAGCAAGACTCACATGTGACGCGTGTCGCGTATTTGACGGTCTTCTTGACGCCGGAAAAGGCTTCGGTCAGAGAGATATGAATCTGTGTCTGGACATCATTGCCCGACCTCTGACGCGTGCGGCGCCGGCCGCCGCCCATCATATCGCCGAACATATCGAAAATATCTTCAAACCCGCCTGCGCCGAAACCGCCAAACCCGCCGCCACCGCCCATGCTGCCATCGAAGGCCGCATGTCCGTAACGGTCATAGGCGGCCCGCTTCTGCTCATCCTTCAGGACGTCGTAAGCCTCATTGACCTGCTTGAATTTATGTTCAGCCTCCGCATCCCCCGCATTACGATCGGGGTGAAAGCGCATCGCCATTTTGCGATAGGCTGTTTTGAGCTCAGCCTGCGATGCGGTGCGGGTGACCTCTAACACCTCATAATAATCCACTTTGGTGGCCATGGAATCCTCTGTCAGGCGCGTCTTGGCATCGTGTCTCGCCAGGAAGTCTCAAAGCCCGGGATGATATCAATCAGGTCGCGTTCAACCCGGGACGGTAAAAATAATGCTGCCTGAAGCGGCATGCCCGCCCTTCCCAGGAAAGACGGGCACGCCACTTCAATCAAATCACGGATGATCTCCCGCGATGGCTCAGCTTTTTTTGCTGTCGTCAACATCCTCAAAGTCAGCATCGACAACATTATCGTCCGGCTTTGCCTCACCTGATGACGCGTTTTCCGCAGCGCCTTCCTCTGACTGGGAAGCCGCATAAGCTGCCTGACCGATCTTCATCGCAGCCTGGGTGAGGCGCTCTGTCGCGGATTTCAACGCTTCAGGGTCTGTGCCATCGACGGCTTCACGCACGGCGGTGACCGCGGCTTCCGCTTCTGCTTTATCCGCTTCGGGAAGCTTATCACCCGTTTCGGAAATCGACTTTTCCGTCTGATGGATCAGCGCTTCCGCATTATTGCGCAATTCCACCATTTCACGCTTGGCTTTATCTGCCGCCGCATTCGCCTCAGCATCCTTCACCATGCGGTCAATATCTGTGTCCGAAAGCCCGCCCGAGGCCTGGATTTTGATCTGCTGTTCCTTACCGGTTGCCTGATCCTTAGCGGAGACATTGACGATACCATTCGCATCAATATCGAATGTCACTTCAATCTGCGGCACACCGCGCGGGGCGGGCGTAATGCCGGTCAGGTCAAAATTGCCGAGCAGTTTATTATCCGCGGCCATCTCACGCTCACCCTGGAAGACCTTGATGGTGACAGCACTCTGATTATCTTCAGCCGTGGAGAAGACCTGGCTCTTCTTTGTCGGGATCGTCGTATTACGGTCGATCAGACGGGTGAAAATACCGCCCTTCGTCTCAATGCCGAGTGAGAGCGGCGTGACATCCAGAAGCAGAACATCCTTGACGTCACCTTTCAGGACAGCGCCCTGAATAGCGGCACCAATCGCGACAACCTCATCCGGATTGACGTTACGGGCCGGGTCCTTCCCGAAGAACTGCTTCACCGTGTCGATGACTTTCGGCATACGCGTCATACCGCCGACGAGAATGACCTCATCAATCTCATTGGCGCTGATCGCGGCATCTTTCAACGCAGCCCGACACGGGCCCAACGTGCGCTCAATCAGATCATCCACCAGGCTTTCCAGCTTGGCGCGAGACAATTTGACGACGAGATGTTTCGGGCCGGACGCATCTGCCGTGATGAAGGGCAGGTTGATTTCCGTCTCCTTGGAGGAGGAAAGCTCAATCTTCGCTTTTTCAGCGGCTTCCTTCAGGCGCTGCAACGCAAGTTTGTCGCCGCGCAGGTCAATGCCCTGATCGCGTTTGAATTCATCGGCGAGGAAACCGATGATGCGGTTATCAAAGTCCTCACCACCGAGGAACGTATCGCCATTGGTCGATTTGACCTCAATCACGCCATCGGAAATCTCGAGCACCGAAATATCAAACGTGCCACCGCCAAGGTCATAGACGGCGACCGTGCCGGAATCACGTTTGCCAAGGCCGTAAGCCAGGGCGGCCGCTGTTGGCTCATTAATGATGCGCAGGACTTCAAGCCCGGCGATCCGACCCGCATCGCGCGTGGCCTGGCGTTGCGCGTCATTAAAGTACGCCGGGACGGTGATGACAGCCTGGGCGACTTTCTCTCCCAGATAGGCCTCCGCCGTTTCCTTCATTTTGCCGAGGACAAAGGCGGAAATCTGTGACGGTGCGTATTTCTCACCGCGCGCCTCGACCCACGCATCGCCATTCTCACCTTTGACGATCTCGTAAGGCACCATCGCCTTGTCTTTTTCAACGGTCGGATCGCTGTAGCTGCGCCCGATCAGGCGTTTAACGGCATAAAGCGTGTTGGAAGGATTGGTGACAGCCTGACGCTTCGCGGCCTGACCGACAAGGCGCTCCCCATTGTCGGAAAATGCGACCATGGATGGCGTCGTGCGCGCGCCTTCGCTGTTCTCGATGACTTTACTCTCATCGCCCTCCCGGATCGCGACGCAGGAATTGGTCGTGCCGAGGTCGATACCGATAACTTTGCTCATTTCTGCTTCCTTTCAGCGGTCACCACCAGCCCTGCAAGGCACCGATCATGACCCTTTGGTATAACGTTACGCTCCGGAGCGTATCTGATACCGAATTTTAAGAACCGTAAGGGGGAATTTCAAGTCCCCGCCGCCGAAATTAAGTGCTTTCACCACCCTCGGATTTGCCCTTGGAAACAACCACCATGGCGGGTTTCAGCAACCTTCCATGCAATGTCCATGTCGGTGTCCAGGACTCAACCACTGTGCCGGGCGCGTGCTCAGCCGACTCAGTTTCCGCCATGGCCTGATGCAGATTGGCGTCGAAGTTCTTGCCTTTCGGGTGGTCGCAGGCAATTCCATGACGCTCAAGAATGCTGATGAACGATCTCTCCGTGCTCTCCAGCCCTTCACGCAGTTTCGAGAGGAGCGGGTCATCATTTTCTGACCGCGGCGGGAGTGAAGCGAGGCCGCGTTGCAGATTTTCAGCGGCTTCCACGACATCGCGGGCAAATTTCTGGATGGCATATTGGCGCGCATCGTCAATATCGCGTTTTGAGCGCGCCCGGTAATTCTGAAGTTCAGCCTCTGCCCGCATCCATTTATCCTTGAATTCCTGGATGCGCGCCTCATTGTCATCGGCTGAACCTGTTTCGGCGGTGTCGGCCGCAATATTCTCCGATGATACACCTTCGTGAGGGGTTTCGCCCTCAGGGGTCAACTCATCGGGGTTCGCGTTTTCCTTTGTCATCGTCATCAAGCCTTACTGCCTGGCCCGGTTCGGGCCGCGTTTACATCTGCCCCCATACCTTGAAAGCGCGAGACTTTTAAGGTGCCCCGAGTCGTTTCAACGACACGTTGCAAGGCGGCATATCGGTTTACTATCCTTACTTGGGCACAGCATGCCGATGCGTTATAGGTAGCAGTCATCGGCTGAAAGCCAACCCCAACCCTTGGTTCAGCACTAAATTTTATTGTCAGGCTCAAGTTAATGACTTCCGCAAAGCACGTGATCGCCCTCGTGGACGATGATCGCAACATCCTGACCTCGGTCCAGATGACGCTGGAGGCTGAAGGTTTTGATGTCGAAACGTTCAGTGACAGTGAAGCCGCGCTTCAACGCTTGTTATCCCACCCCATCAGCCTGGCCATTCTCGATATAAAAATGCCGCGCATGGATGGGATGGAGCTGTTGCAACGCCTGCGCGCGCGATCCAATCTTCCGGTGATCTTCCTGTCTTCGAAGGATGAGGAGCTGGATCAGCTCATGGGATTGCGCCTCGGCGCGGATGACTACATTACAAAGCCCTTTTCCCAACGCCTGCTATTGGAGAGGATACGGGCCTTACTGCGCCGACAGGATGCAAGCCGGGCGGAGGGCGGACCGGCGGCGCAATGCGTTTTGACGCGCGGGCCGCTGACACTGGATGAGATGCGCCATCAATGTTTGTGGAACGGGCAGGATATCCTGTTGACAGTGACGGAATTCCTGCTCGTTAAAGCGCTGGCCACGCGGCCCGGTATTGTTAAATCCCGCGATCAACTGATCGACGCCGCTTACGGCGATGCTGTCTATGTTGATGACCGGACAATCGACAGCCATATTAAGCGCGTGCGTAAAAAATTCCGGCAGGTGGACGGAGAATTTAACCAAATCGAAACACTTTACGGAATTGGCTATCGTTATAAGGAGCGCTGACGCTGTTGAACGTCGCTGCGCCGCGGGCCTGACTGGTATGTCTCCATCTAGTTTAATGGGTGCTTGAAGATGTCTCGATCAAAAACGCGCATCTTCACTGATAAAATCCGAAGCTGGGGGCATCGCGCGCGGCCTGATCTTAGAAAATTCTCATCGCCGCTCATGCGACGTATCCTTCTTCTCAATACGCTGCCCCTCGCGCTCCTGGCGGTGACACTTCTTTTTCTGAAGGATTTTCAGAATTCCCTTCTCGAAACCGAGGTAAATGCCTTGCGGGAGCAGGCGCATATCTACGCCGCGGCTCTCGGCCAGAGTGCCGTCACACGCCGATCCGGTCGGAACTTTATGACGAATGACTATATATTGGACGCGGCGCTGGCCCGGCCGCTCCTCCTTCGTCTGACAGAACCAAGCCCCCTCGTTGAAGCCCGACTTTACGGCCCGGCAGGGCGTGTTGTCGCCACCAGTCGCGGCGCCTTTATCTGTGTGCGTCGCGGGAATCACACGGGCTGCCATATCGAATTTCTCCCTGATTCCGATGCGGCGTCACCTTTGGTCCGTGACCTCGACTTACCGCCCGTGCCACAGCACTTCGTGACACGGCTTTATTCGTGGTTTTTCTCGCTTCTTCCGCTTTCCTCGCGTCATGGCATTGTCACGCTGGAGAATACGGATCATCCCGCGCGCCCGGCCCGCGTCCCCGGGAAATATGGGGATGATGCGCCGCCTTACATTCGCAGGACAGCGGGTCACAAGCTCATCATCACTGTTGCGGAACCGGTTATTCATGAGGGGCAGACGATCGGCATTCTGCAATTGACGCGTGGCGCGCCGGAGGTGGATCGCTCGGTGCTGGCGGTGCGATCTTCAATTCTTTCACTTTTTCTGGTTGCTTTGGGGGTGACGGTTTTTCTGTCATGGTACCTTTCCCTGACGATCGCACGCCCTTTATTAAGATTGGCTGTCGCCTCAAATGATCTTGAGAAAGGGCCTGGAAGGATCGACGATATTGCGGAGGATCTTCTGGCAAGACGGGACGAAATCGGCATCCTGGCACGCGCGCTTCGACGAAATATCACGGGGCTGTGGGCGCGAATGGACGCGACAGAGCGCTTCGCCGCCGATGTCAGTCATGAATTGAAAAACCCGCTATCCTCTATCCGCTCGGCCATCGAAACCCTGCCCCGCATCACGTCGGACACGCAGCAGAAGCGGCTGCTGGGCATTATCGAAAGCGATGTGCGGCGGCTCGACCGTCTAATCACGGATATCGCTATTGCCAGCCGGATTGATGCTGAGCTTTCCCGGATGCGCGCTTCGGCGACCGATATCGCGCATATTCTGACGACGTTGCGCGACATGCATCAGACGACCCGGCGACCTGATGAACCGACGATTATTGTTCAGATAATCGGAATTCACCCACTTTACGCCTGGGCCGTTGAGGATAGGCTGGTGCAGGTGCTTCGCAACATCATCAATAACGCACTGTCTTTCTCACCGAAGAATGGCAGAATCACGCTGGAGGGTGAAAAGGCGGGCGTTAAGATCCGCATCACGATCAGCGACGAAGGGCCGGGCATTCCGCCGCTGAGAATGGAGGAGATTTTCGACCGGTTTTACTCGGAAAGGCCGAAAAGCGAGTCTTTTGGACAGCATTCAGGGCTTGGTTTATCGATCAGCCGGCAAATTATTGAGGCTTCAAACGGCCAGATTTATGCTGAAAACCGCCTCCGGGAGGACGGTGGCATTATCGGGGCGCGCTTCGTCATTATTCTACCGGGCGCACTGCCGCCGTCACATTTAAACGGCGTCAAAGATCCGGTTTGACGCGGCGGAGGGCCAGGCACCCTCCAACTGAAGTAGAAAAATCTTATCTTCCACCCCATTTCCGCCGGAATAGCCGCCGAGACCATGATGCCCGACAACGCGGTGGCAGGGAATGAGGATCGGAAGGGGATTTGCCCCGACAGCGCCGCCGACGGCGCGTGGACTTCCACCGATTTTCGCCGCGATTTGCCCATAAGTGACGGTCTCACCGTAAGGGATATGACGGAGCATCTCCCAGACTCGACGGCGATATGGTGTCCCGAAAGGCTGCATCGGAAGCCTAAATTCCTTGACCTCGCCGTCAAAATACCCTTCTAGCAGGTCTCGCGCCCGTGCTAGAAGGGGGGTCTCATCCTGATCCCGGCCCCAGCCCCAATCCAGAGAAACGAGCGCGCCATCTTCCTCACTGAGCGTTAACGCGCCGAAAGGCGCATGGAAGGAGAGTTGAGGCATGACACGTATCTCCGTATAGAATGAAATGACAGTTTTTACGACCCCGCCCCCTGAGAATGCAACGATTTTTGCCCTCGCGTCAGGCCTGGGCGGCGCGATTGCCGTGATGCGCATCAGCGGCCCCCGATCGCGTTTCATCGTTCAGAATTTATGCAACGGCGCATTGCCAGCGCCACGGCGTGCCAGCCTGCGGCGTCTTCGCTTCCGAAGCGATATTCTCGATGAGGCTGTCATTTTATGGCTGCCTGGACCGCATTCCTACACAGGGGAGGATGGTGCTGAACTGCACCTCCATGCCGGTCCGGCCGTGATCGATGCGGTTTCCGCGGCACTCGTCACATATGGCGCCCGCCCGGCCGAGCCCGGAGAGTTCACACGCCGCGCCGTTCTCCATCAACGCCTTGACCTCATCCAGGCTGAAGCGATCGCGGACCTTGTGGCGGCGGAAAGCCAAATGCAGCGCCAACAGGCCCTCGCGCAATCTGAAGGCGCCTTATCACGCCTCTATGTTGGCTGGCGGGAAAAACTGAGTCACCTCTTGGCACAGCAGGAGGCCCTCATCGACTTCCCCGACGAGGTGGGTGAGGCGGCGTCAACTGCGCATATCGAGTTACAATTGAGCGCGCTCCTTGAAGAAATGGGAACGCACCTCGAAAATCACCGTGGTGAAATCATACAGCGCGGCTTAACCGTCGTCATCGCGGGCGCGCCGAATGTCGGCAAGTCAAGCCTCTTGAATAAACTCGCAGGTTATGACGCGGCCATCGTGACGTCGCGTGCCGGGACGACACGCGACGTCATTGCGGTCGAATGGCTTTTTGAAGGCATGAAGCTGCGCCTTCTTGACACGGCCGGATTGCGGGAGACGCAAGATGAGATTGAAGCGGAGGGTATCAAGCGGGCACTGTTTCACGTGAAACACGCGGACGTCGTCCTGCATCTCTACGAAGGTTCGCCGCCGGAAAAAATTTCAAGCGATGCCGTGATGATCCGCACCAAATGTGATCGTGACGCAGAGCCGACCTTTGATCTCGCCATCAGCACGTTGACCGGGCAGGGCATCGACCCTCTCCTGAATCTGCTGGCGACGCGCATCAAAAAATTGAAGGACGTGACGGCCACGCCCTTGACGCGGGCCCGCCATCGCGCCGGGATTGAGGAAGCGCGTGCTTATCTTACAGAGGCGCGTCAAATGCCGTTCCCGGAACTGCGCGGGGAGTCGCTGCGCCTCGCCATGCGCGCTTTAGGGAGGATTACCGGTCAAATAGATGTCGAATCTTTGCTGGATGTGATATTCGGCCAGTTCTGCATCGGGAAATAATCTTCATCATGTCGTATCAATTTGACGTCATTATCATCGGCGGCGGCCATGCCGGGAGTGAGGCTGCAAGCGCGTCTGCGCGTTTCGGCGCGCACACGGCCCTTCTGACGCAACGCCCTGAGACGATTGGCGCCATGTCCTGCAATCCGGCGATTGGCGGGATCGGGAAAGGCCATCTCGTGCGGGAGATAGACGCGCTTGATGGCCTGATGGGGCGCGCGGCGGACGCGGCGGGCATTCACTTCAAGCTGCTGAACCGCTCTAAAGGCCCCGCAGTCCATGGCCCTCGTGCGCAAGCGGACCGTCATCTTTACGCCAAAGCGGTGGGGCGGCTTCTTAAGGAGACACCCCATCTTGAAATCGTGGGTGGGGAGGTCGCCGATCTCATCGTCGAGTCGGGTCGTGTGGCGGGTGTCATTTGTGCGGATGGCAGGGAATATCGGGCGGGTGCGGTCGTGTTGACGACTGGCACTTTCCTGGGTGGCGTTATCCATATCGGGCATGAGCAAACGCCTGCGGGCAGGCTAGGGGAAAACCCGGCGATCCGCCTCGCTGCGCGTCTTCGGGGCATGGATCTGCCCATGTCCCGGCTCAAAACCGGTACGCCGCCGCGGCTTTTGCGGGCAACCATCGACTGGGAGGCCCTGCAGGAGGATCCGAGCGACCCTACGCCGGAACCGTTCAGCCGAATGACGTCGCACCTCGCGAACAAGACTCTGTCATGCCGTATTACCCATACGACGTCAGAAACACATGAGATTATCCGCGATAATCTTGCCGCGTCAGCGCTTTATGGCGGCGCGATTGCGGGGCGGGGCCCGCGTTATTGCCCGTCGATTGAAGATAAGATCGTCAAGTTCGGAGAGCGGGAAAGCCATCAGATTTTCCTGGAGCCGGAGGCGCTTCCCGGCCATCCCGGCGGCGATCTCATTTACCCGAACGGCATTTCCACCAGCTTCCCGCTTGAGGTTCAGAAGCGGATCATTGCGACAATTCCTGGCCTGTCACATGCGCAGATCGCCGCGCCGGGTTACGCCGTGGAATATGATCATGTCGACCCACGCGCCCTCCAGCCTGACCTCAACCTGCGCGGCATTAAGGGGCTTTATTTCGCCGGACAGATTAATGGCACGACAGGTTATGAGGAAGCGGCGGCGCAGGGCCTTATTGCCGGGCTCAATGGGGCGCGCTTTGTCTCAGGGGCGCCGCCTCTCATTTTGAGCCGAGACCAGGCTTATATCGGCGTGATGCTTGATGATCTCACCCTGCAAGGGGTGACTGAACCTTATCGTATGTTCACCTCGCGCGCGGAATATCGCCTGCTGCTGCGGGCGGATAATGCCGATCTGCGTCTGACGGCGCTGGGCGCGACATATGGCTGTGTCGGATCGGCGCGCCTTCAAGCCTTCATACGGGATCGTGACGCCATCGACGCGGCCATTAAAGAGGGATCTGCCGCCACTTTGAATCCCGCGCAACTCAAGCAGGCCGGGCTGACCGTCTCCCAGGATGGCCGCAAGCGGTCCGTCATGGATATTTTGGCTCTGGGGCAGACAGTGAGTGACTGGAAGGCCATCGCACCCTGGTATACTGCATTGCCCCGCCGCGTTCGCGACCATTTGCAGACGGAGGCGCGCTATGGCGGCTATTTGCGGAGACAGGCGCGCGAGGTCAAACAATTGGAAGCCGAGTCAGATCTCGTCCTTGCGGACGACCTTGATTATGCCAAAATCGGGGGACTCAGTTTGGAAATGCAGGAGCGACTTTCTCGCGCGCGTCCGACAAGTTTCGCTGCGGCGCAGCGCGTGCCCGGCGTGACGCCTGCGGCATTGATCGCGCTTTTGGCGCACGTCCGGTATGCAGCCTGATGCGACTGAATGACGGTCAAATGACCCGCTTGCGGCATTTTGAGTCGATGCTGCAAAAATGGAATGCGCGCATCAATCTGGTCAGTTCGCGCGACGTGCAAAATATATGGACGCGGCATATCGCGGATTCCCTGCGCCTGATGCCTCTTATTCCCGCAGGGAGTCGCGTGATCGACCTCGGATCGGGAGGGGGTTTCCCTGGCCTTGTCCTCGGCATCGCGTGCGACATCGACATCACGTTGGTTGAGTCGGATCAGCGAAAATGTGCTTTTCTTCGTGAAGCGGCGCGCGCTTGTGCGGTCAACGCAAAAGTGATCTGTGATCGTATTGAGAAAATTTCCCTGCCAACGGCGCCGATCATTACCGCACGTGCTTTGGCTCCGTTGGATCGCTTGATTGGCTGGTCTGCTCCGCTTCTTCAGCCTGATGGCGTTGCCCTTTTTCTGAAGGGAAAAAACGTCGATGAAGAATTGCACAATGCGCGACGAATATGGGATATGCGCGTTGAGATTGTTAATGAACCCGCTCGCCCTGAGGGCGTCATACTTAAAGTCTCTCACATTCAAAGAGCCGGAATAAAAGATGGATGACAAAGCTTACGTGATTGCCGTCGCCAATCAAAAAGGCGGTGTGGGCAAAACGACAACCGCCATCAATCTGGCAGCGGCTCTCGCTGAAACGCGGCGCGTCCTGCTGATCGATCTTGACCCGCAGGGGAACGCCTCAACCGGCCTCGGTGTGGGTTATGATCGGCGCAGCCATGGCACCTACGCAGCCTTGATTCAGAGCGAGGATGCCGCCGCCCTGCCACGCCCGACCATGGTCCCGAATCTCGACATCATCGCGGCGGATAATGACCTGGCAGGTGCGGAAATTGAGCTGACCATGGAAGACCGACGTGAGAGCCGCCTGAAGGATGTCGTCGAGGTGGTCGGCACAACTTATGACGTGATCGTCGTGGATTGTCCGCCAAGCCTGGGCCTGCTGACGCTAAATGCGCTCGTTGCCGCGCAGGGAGTCCTTATTCCGCTTCAATGCGAGTTTTTCGCGCTAGAAGGCATTACGCAAATGACGCGGACGATTGACCGCGTTCGTAAAGCGTTAAACCCTTCCTTAACGATTTCAGGCATTGTGCTGACAATGTATGACCGACGCAATAATCTCTCCGAACTTGTGGCGGCCGACGCGCGCAGTTTCTTCGGTGATAAAGTTCTCGAGGCGCTTATTCCCCGCAATATCCGCATCTCTGAAGCGCAAAGCCACGGAAGCTCCGTCTTTGATTATGATGCACGGAGCAGCGGTGCCCTTGCCTACAGGGCATTGGCGGACGAGCTCTCACGACGTTGCTTGAAAGTAAAGGTAGATCAACCGGCATGAAGAAATCTCCCCCACTCCGACTCGGCCGCGGCCTGGCCGCGCTTCTGGGCGATGATCAGGAAGGCCCCGCTCAGCCGTCTGAAGAAGTGACGGAACGCGCGCAGAATATGTCGGTGCTGGGGGTGGACCAACTTGAACCCGCGCGCTTCCAGCCGCGCCAGGCGATTGATGAGACGGACCTCGTCGAGTTGACGGAGTCCATCAGGACGCGCGGCATCCTCCAGCCGATCCTCGTGCGTCCGATGCCGAATCAGGAAAATACCTTTCAGATTATCGCCGGTGAGCGTCGTTGGCGTGCGGCCCAGCGTGCGGGCCTGCATGAAGTGCCGGTGCATATTCGTCACTTTGACGATGCGGACGCTATGGCGGCCGCGCTGGTTGAAAACTTGCAACGCGCTGACCTTAACGCGATTGAAGAAGCGGAAGGGCTTCAGCGACTCCAGACGGATTTCGCCCTGACTCAGGAGGAATTATCCGACGCCATCGGGAAGTCGCGCTCCCACATCGCCAATACGCTGCGCATCCTTAATCTGCCTCACGGGGTGCGTCAGCTGGTCAAATCCGGCAAGCTGACGGCGGGCCATGCGCGCGCACTTCTGGCGCATCCGGACCCGATTTCCGGCGCGGCCATCGTTATTGCCCGGCACCTCAATGTGCGCCAGACGGAGGCGCTGGCGAAACAGGTCACGTCAACCAATGCCAAGCCGCGGCGGCAAACATCGCGGGATGATGAGATTATCCGTCTTGAGAGCGACCTGGCGCGCCATCTCGGGCTTAAGGTCAAAATCGCCTATGATGGTAAAGGCGGGTATCTGCGTCTGGATTATCGCAGTCTGGACCAGTTTGAAAATCTGATGCGTCTTTTGAAACCGTAAAAAAAAGACGAATCCGGCTTGTCGATGGGGCAACGTGCTGATAAAACCCTTGCCCACGACATGAGGTCAATGGGCGCATAGCTCAGTTGGTAGAGCAGCTGACTCTTAATCAGCGGGTCCTAGGTTCGAGCCCTAGTGCGCCCACCATTGACCGCTCACCTTACCCTTGAGACATAGATATACCCGGCCGATCATGCCATGAGCGGGAGCGCATCTCTTCAAGGCGTGATATAGTGCGTTGAAATGCGGTCACATTTTCCCCCGCCGGGTAAAGATCTTTTGGCCATACGTCAGAGGACGCATAGAGACGCGTCCCATTCTCATAAAGCACGTCGATCAAACGGATGAAACGTAACGCCTCATCATAGCGGTCAGGAGAGAGTTGCGGGATGGATTCAATCATTACCACGGGATAACGCGCGGCCAGCGCTATAAACTCCGCCGTGCCGGACATGACGGAGCAGAGTTCCGTAAACTGACATCGCGCCACCCCGTCCCCGCTACAGGCGATGGGGAATTGGCGTGACCCGATTTGAAGCTGCGCCCTTGACGGCTCGGACGGAGAGACTTCTCTAAAGATCCGCGAGAAGATCTCGCGACTTTCCGCGTCCGGAGGCACACGCCAGGCATTTTCAGCCATGTCACGTGCGCGTCGGTAATCACGCTGCGCCGCCAGCGTGATGACGCGTACATGCGCCATGATTCGCGTGATGAGCGGGCGGATCGTCGTTTGCGCCTGGCGATTATGCTGCAACAGCGCATCCGGATGGGTGTTGGATGTCATCACAATATGGACGCCCGCCGTCAGAAGCAGGTCAATGATGCGGAGGTTGACAACAGCATCCGACATGTCGTTGAGCTGAAACTCGTCGAAGCAAAGGACGCGATTATGCAGGGCGATCCGCCATGCGAGTTCCGCCAGGGGATCATCATAACGTTTCTGGCGCAACTGGGGGCTGTTGAGGGCCTTCAGAATTTCCTGCATGAATTCGTGGAAATGCACTCGTCGCTTCTGCCGGAAATCAAGACTGTCAAAAAACAGATCCATCAACATGGTTTTGCCGCGTCCCACCTCCCCCAGAAGGTAGAGGCCACGCCCCGGCGCGGATCGTATGGCGCGTCGCCTGATCGTAACGCGCAATCCCAGGGTTGAATGTGATGTCTGTTGCGTGGCATCGCGCCCGAATGCGTCCAGCACATCGACGCATTCTTCCTGGGCTGCGTCAGGCTCTAACCGGCCTGAGGCAAGCGCCTCGCGATAAAGTGCTTTAAGTCCGCAAGGCGTGGGCGTCGCGCCATTATGCATGACTAAATCCTTCATTATGAAATGCTCATGACGTTCCGTTTATCGCCTGACGGTTTGTCCGGTATCAACCCACCCTGCCAAGGTAAAGAGTGGGGCGCGATAATTTAGGCATTCTTTAACGATTTTCGCATCACAAATGCCGTGTGACGGGTGACGCTGCGGCGTCACCGATGTATGTTGGCCCTCCCATGACGGCAGGTTGAGAGTGTAACCATGGTGGCTGATCGCCGCGACTCCCTTTATGAAGGTGTCAACTCTGACGGTAACCGGGTACGGCGACCGAAATCCCCTCATCTGACAATCTATAAATTCCGCCTGTCCATGTTGATGTCGATCGGTAACCGTATGGCCGGGGTCGTCTCAACTGTGGGGCTGGGGATGTTTGCCTTCTGGCTGCGTGGACTTGCTCGGGGTGGGGCTACTTACCGGAAATCCAATGCATTGCTCTGCCACCCGGTCGCGCGGCTGACATTGGCCGGGTGGTGCGCCGCCTCTATCTACCATTTTGTGGTGGGCCTGCGTCACCTCATCTGGGACGATGCGCACCGACTGGAAAAAACGCAGATCAATAGAGACGGCCCGCGCAGTTTAGTCATGACATTGATGATCACAACCATCGTCCTTGGAAGTCTGACAATGCGCGCACGTCGTCGCAAAGGCGCTGAGTCATGAAAACCCAAGCTGAAGAACACCCTCACGAAAAAGGACGCCCGCATTGGCTTCAGGAGCGGGCGAGTGCGGTCATACTGATGCCGTTGACACTCTGGGCCAGTCTGTTCGCCTTCAACGCGATCGGCAAATCACGTCATGTCCTCGTCGCGCGATTTGGCAGGCCGCGTCACGCCATTGCCGTGGCGCTGATGGCGGGGCTCGCGGCGCGCCACATGCAATTGGGGCTGGAGGTCATTATCGGAGATTACCTCAGGGGGGCGCGGCAAAAAGCGGCTAAGCTCCTGACGCGCATTTTCTGCGTGGGGTTTGTAGTGAGCGTCGTGCTGTCCCTTTTACGGCTGCGACGTCAAAGCAGGGTAGGAGCGGATAAATGACGATCTCCGATTCTTATCGCGTGATCCGCCACGAATATGATGTTGTCGTCGTGGGTGCGGGGGGTGCGGGGTTGCGCGCCACGCTCGGTATGGGGGCGGCGGGTCTTCGGACAGCGTGCGTCACCAAGGTGTTTCCGACGCGCAGCCACACGGTGGCCGCGCAGGGCGGGATCGGTGCGGCTCTCGGTAATATGGAGGAGGATAACTGGCGGTGGCATATGTATGACACCGTCAAAGGCTCAGACTGGCTTGGGGACCAGGACGCCATCGAATTCATGTGCCGCGAGGCGGAAAGCGCGGTCAAAGAGCTGGAACATCTGGGCGTGCCTTTTTCCCGCACGGAGGATGGTCGCATCTATCAGCGCCCGTTCGGCGGTCACACGCGGGAATTCGGGCAGGCACCCGTGCCACGTGCCTGCGCGGCGGCAGATCGTACGGGGCACGCCATTCTGCACACGCTTTACCAGCAATGCCTTAAGCATAAAGTCTCCTTCTACGTCGAATTCTTCGTGCTTGACCTCATCATGGATGAGGCGGGTCAGTGTCGCGGTATTGTGGCGTGGTGCCTCGATGATGGCACGATCCACGTCTTCAGCGCGAAAATGGTTGTGCTCGCTACAGGTGGTTATGGCCGCGCATTTCTAAGCTGCACGTCGGCGCATTCCTGCACCGGTGATGGGGGCGGCCTGGCAATGCGCGCGGGACTACCGACGCAGGACATGGAATTTGTGCAATTCCACCCTACCGGGATTTACCCTGCTGGATGCCTGCTGACAGAAGGGTGCCGCGGTGAAGGCGGTTACCTGACCAATGCGGATGGTGAACGCTTCATGGAGCGCTATGCGCCCACGACGAAAGATCTCGCATCGCGTGATGTCGTCTCACGCGCCATGACGATTGAGATCAATGAAGGGCGGGGATGTGGTCCGAATAAAGATCATATCATGCTTCATCTTGAGCATCTGGGTGCTGATCTTCTGCATCAGCGCCTGCCGGGCATTTCGGAGACGGCGCGGGTTTTTGCCGGCGTCGATGTCACGCGGGAGCCCGCACCCGTCCTGCCGACCGTGCATTATAATATGGGGGGCGTGCCAACCACGATACATGGTGAGGTCGTCAGCCCGACGGAGGACGACCCCGATCACATTGTCCCCGGGCTGATGGCGGTGGGTGAAGCGGCATGTGTCTCCGTGCATGGCGCAAACCGGCTCGGAACCAATTCGCTGCTTGATCTCATCGTGTTCGGCCGCGCGGCGGCGCGGCGGGCGGCGGAACGGATTGATCCCGAACTTCCTGTACCGATGGCGCCGGACGCGGAAGTCGAAAAAATCATCGGCTCTTTCGACAAATTGCGCCACGCTGATGGGACTTATACAGTGGCACAATTGCGGGAGCGCCTGCAACGCACCATGCAGGCGCATGCGTCCGTATTCAGAAACGACAAATCCTTGTCGGAAGGCTGCGATAAAATACGCGCCCTCTGGAAGGATAGTCAGCAGATTGCTTTACGGGATCGCTCCCTGATCTGGAACAGTGACCTGATGGAAGCGCTGGAATATCAGAACCTCCTCGCCAATGCGACAGTTACAATTGAAAGCGCCCTTGCCCGCCATGAGTCGCGCGGGGCCCATGCCCATGACGATTACCCGGAGCGTGATGACAAGGACTGGATGAAGCACACAGTTTCCTACCTCGATGCGGAGGGCGGTGTGCGGCTGACTTATCGGCCGGTGCACCTTAAAACCCTCACGGATGATGTTGAGGTTTTTCCCCCCAAAAAGCGCGTTTACTAAGGAGAGGTCGCAATGGCTGAATTACGGCTTCCCGAGGAAAGCAGAGTCACCCAGGGGAAGACATTTCCTGCGGCGGCGGGCGCAAAGAATCGCCGGTTCTTCCAGGTTTATCGATGGTCACCGGATGCCGGCGAAACGCCGCGGATGGATCGCTACGAGCTGGACCTTGATAAAATTGGTCCCATGGTTCTCGATGCGCTGCTTTTCATTAAAAATGAGGTCGACCCGACCCTGACCTTCCGCCGGTCCTGCCGGGAGGGTATTTGCGGGTCATGCGCGATGAATATCGATGGCGAAAACACGCTCGCCTGCCTCAAGCCGATTAAGAGCATCAAAGGCGCGGTGACCATTAACCCGCTACCGCATATGCCGGTTGTCAAGGATCTGGTTCCTAACTTGAACGGCGCCTATAAGCAGCTGGAAGTCATTGAGCCTTGGCTGAAAAATGAAACCCCTCCGCCGCAGGATGAAGAGCGACGTCAATCCATTGCGGACCGCGAAAAACTGGATGGATTATGGGAATGTATTTTGTGCTTCTGCTGCACGACTTCCTGTCCGTCTTATTGGTGGAATGGGGACCAATATCTCGGCCCGGCAACTCTGCTTGCAGCGCAAAGGTGGATTGTTGATTCGCGTGACACGCATGAGGTGGAGAGGTTGGAAAATCTCGACGACCCGATGAAGCTTTACGCCTGTCGGTCCATCATGAATTGCACGCAGACTTGCCCGAAAGGCCTCAACCCGGCCAAAGCCATTGCGCAAATCAAGAAGAAACAGGTTTTACGCGGGTCCAAATAGACCCAACACCGTTCTCCCTATGGCTCAGACGATACCAGCCCGACCTTATTTAGGGCGGGCTGAATCTGAGGTGATGGGCTCGAACCTCCCCAAACCACATCTTCCCGAGATGTTTTAAACCCGAATTTATTGCCCTCGGGTTTGAAGGCACGTTGCCCGGCATGATAACGGCGCTCACGCGGGCAGCCACTATGCCGGGCAACGTTAAAAGCCCGAGACAGACTCAGGCGGCCGGGGCCTCCACCGCGAATTTGAGGACATGCACATCCGGGAAGCATACCTCGACTTCCACGCCATATTCAGGCCGCCCGTAAGCACGGAGTGGGATAATCCCCGAACCGTTGGTCCAGCGAGACTGTCCGTCCTCAACATTATTCCACCCCTGAATGTTCGTCGCTGTAAGGTGGCGATTGATCAGATTGCGCCGACCGCGTTCATGGACAGCGACAGTCCCCACGCGCACGCCAAGGCGACGCCGATCATCAATGAAGGGTCCGATCTCCTGATCAGGTCGTCGCGCCTCGCTTTCAATCACGAGGAATTTTGCACGCGGCGGGACGGAGAATTTCGCCTTCGTGCCATGGGCTGAGATGAAAGTCACTGCCTCACCTGTGTCCGTCCTCAATCTCACTTCCCGGATGGAAGAGGAAGCATCCTGCCTGGCATGACCGCCATAGCCAAGTGACGCAGCCCTCTCATCGAGCATTGACCAGACATTTTTGAGAGTTTCAGCTGAATGCAGGAGGGGGAGTTGCGCATTGAACGCGACAGAAGAAGCATCCGGCTCAACCGAGTCGAAACGCTGGCGCGACGCGTTGGGGCGGTAGCTCTCCGTCGGCAGGTTCTCGGCGTAGATGACGGCATATTCGGAAAGGGTGAAGTGATAATAAGTGTAATGCAGGCGGTCCCGATCATAAGAGATTGAGGTGTCATTTATCAGACACCGAACCGGGATCATGGCACCCGCCACCCAGACGCAGTGCTCAGACGTAACCCAGAGGTCACGGGCGGGTTGCTGGTCCCCGAAAGCGTGAGGCCTTATGTGCACGAGGAGGCTCTCATCCGGGACGGTACCATGGAGGTTAAGCGTCTTGCGACCAATCCAGGTGATTTGACGCGGGCCGTCCTGCGTGATGACGGCATCCCCGACAGCAAGCGCCTCAACATGGCGACTTCCGTCGGGCGTCTGGATGAGTGTGCCCTCAGCGAAGCAGGCGAAGATTTCGATACTGCCTTCAGGTCCCTCTTTCCATTCAACGCCGGGGAAATTGCCGTTGAGGGTGAGCGAGCGCCCATCGGTCAGATTGATGGAAATCCCGAATGATGTCGGCGTAATGCTGCTGACTTGCCGACTCCAGAATTTCAAATCGATGATATCGATGTTGAATGAGTCGCCGGTAACGTTGAAGTAATAGTGACCAAGGTCTTTAGCGTAAGTTTCAAAATGCCCGTTGGGGCCAAGATTAACGCGCAGAGGACCGGAATTATCGAGGGCCTCTGGGGTTGGCAACCTCATTTTACCCGCGTTGATCGTCAGAACCGTCGAGGCATTATAATAAATGGGTCCGCCCGCCCATGCGACTGAATCACCCCAATTGAGGGTGATGTTATTGAGCAGCGTGGTGCGGGCCGTCATCTGAAACCGACCGCCATTGATCGTCAAACCGTCAATCGTCGGCCCCGGGCCCGAGGAATAAATTTCACCATCATTCATTGTGAGTCCGCGAATGGTCACATCGGCGTTTAGCTGCACACTACCGCCATTGACGGTGATATTTCCACCAACAGTTCTCGGTTGAAAAATTAATTTGTCGCCGCCATTGATCCATTTATTCCATCCCGTACCGTTATCACCGGGCGACACAATCCAAGTCGTTGCCATGAATTCAAGTCCTCTCTTCAATATTGATTGTTATTGCCACAGGGTCGGCTTTCATGGGGTCGGGCTCATTCGCTGGCGGCCTTGAGCCTTCCGCATGAGGGGCGTCCCGGTTGAGAGACGCGGGCCCTCGCCGCGCCTCTCTCACGACCCGCCCGTTGACAAAAGAGATGCGCCACTCCCCGTCTGAAAAACTGATCGGCATGTTGTAAATCACCTGCCCCTCCCAAAAAGCAGGGGAAAAACGCAATTCCGTCAGGACGGCGCCGGAGAAATCCGTGCGTGCCAGATCCTGCCCGCCGAAACGCGCCATGGTGCAGACGGCACCGATAAATCGCGTATTCGTGAGTGTCGCATTGCGGAAATCAGCCCCGCGCGCGATGGTGCCCGTCAGGTCCGCATCGGAGAGGTCCGCGCCGATAAAGGACGCGTACGAAAGGTCGGCGCCGGTTAGACTTGCATTGATGAGAGATGCACCTGCGAGATCGGCCCCTGACAGATTTGCACCGCGCAAGACTGCATGATCGAGCCGACAGCTGCAGAGCGATGCGCCGCGTAAATCGGCATTTGTCAGGTTGCGGCTACAGAGATCCGCATCATGCAGAAAAACGCGTCGAAGGTTTTGGCTGACCAATGTGGTGTCATGTGGTGATGACGTTGCGAGGGCCTTGCAGGCGGATGATCGTTCATCATCAGCAATGACGAAGTGGCGGGGTTGATCTGGAGTTTTGCGGAGGAAGTAAAACAACACACTACGCACCTCATTTACTGCCGTCACGACATCAAGACGGGCACACGGATCCACACAGCAAACCGATAGTGAAAAAACTTTCGGAGACTGCTCATGACGGGTTTTTCAGGGTTCTGTTACATAATTCCTTGGTTAAGAACCGCGATTAAGATCAGTAAATGAAAGGAAAAACATCATGATTCATTCTTCTACAGTCTTAAACAAGACATATTGGTTTAGCGATTCGTTAGATAATCGATAACATGGAAGAATGCTGTTGAACAAATGGAAAATTAGGATTCGATTCAGATTTTGTGCGCTCTATAAAAATGAGTACCTGAGTACTACGGTCATCATCGTATTATAGATTTGCCCATTTTCCATATGGCCGCGGCACATCAGCTTATGTAGGGCACGCGAGCATGGCCTCTTAACATACCGCCGCGCAAGCGCCATGTTGTGATTTTCAGCTATTGAGAGACGTGAATGATTTCAGTGAGCGCCGTATCCGAGCCGCCAGGACTTATTTTTACCTGAAATCAACCTGTTTATTCAAACGCTTGGCGTGTCAATGAGGGCATCGGGAAGTAAAGGGTAAATCCGCCGGAAATGCGTGACGAAGCGAAGCCAGGAGAGGCTCCCCATGGAGATGGCCTCTTGCGTTGAGATATTAAGCGCGTCCTTGACAGGCACGATGTGCCCATCAACATGAACTTTATCGCCCAGCAGGACGACATTACAGCCAAATCCATCGAGTTGGACCGGATGGCCCTCCAGCTCTATGCCGTTCCAGGTGGCGCCCTGGAAGAGCGCACTGATGCACCGCGTCGCGCCCCAGGAGCTATGACTGAGATCCGCCTGACGGAAATCGGGGCGTGTGCAATCTGCGCCGTCAAAGCGCGCTGCCATAAGATGTGCATCGCGGAAATCGGCGTCGCTTAGCGTGGCGCCAATCAGCGACGACGTCAAAAGGTTGGCGCGTTTGAACGTTGCCTGCTTGAGATCAGTGTTAAGAAACCGCGCGCCGGAGAGTGACGCGTCGTCAAACCGTGCACGCAGGAGGGAGGCCCCCGAGAAGTCGGCGCCTTGCAAAGAGGCGCCGCTGAAATCGGCGTCATCCAGAATGCAGCCGATGAAGCATTGCCCCCTCAGATCAGCATGGCGGCAGGAGACGCCCTTGAGATCCGCATCAATGAGATGTTGGCCAAGTTGGGCGCATTGCTGAACAGCCGTACCGCGACACCTACCCGGATCCTCCATACCAACCTCGGAAGGACGTGCGACCGAGGCGATGATTTCGCCTGAAGATTTATGAAGTATATTCAAGCACATGGCGATTCTTCCGCAGATGACGCGATCTCGCAATGGTAATCGACCTGCATCATGATGAAAGGTCAATCTATAAAATCACCCTGTTTTGATCATGACAAGGTTTAATGACGTTTTAAGAAAGGCATCACGCTTCACACGGCGCGCGATATCGTTCAGCTAATGCTCTTTACGATCATTGACTGTCAAATTCAATGTATAGTAAGGTGAAGAGACAGGCCGCGGGCTTTAGTGACGCGGCCTGTTTTTGATTGTTTCAGAAAGCGATTTCTTCGCGGTCTGGGAAGGCGATGGCGAGTTCGAGCTCTTTTTTGCCGGAGGATTTTGGTGCGCGGGCCAAGGGGATGATGCCCTTGCCATTTGTCCAGCGTGAGCAGCCATCCTCAATATTATTCCACCCGCCCAGACAGGTCTCATTGAGGTGATCATCGATTATGACACTGCGTTGTTGGTCAGAGACCCTGACGGCACCCACGCGCACGCCGAGGTGACGCCGGTCATCCCAGTAAGGTCCGTGGATCTGGTCAGGCCGCCATGCGTCGCTTTCCACGACCACATATTTCGTGCCTGCGGGGATGGAGAAGACAGCATGGCGCTCATTGACGTCTTTCAAGGTGGCCTGCGTCCCGAGGTCCGTCTTGATACGCACAACCCGACGCACGGGCGTGGCAGATGAGGACATCGCAACCGGGATGCCAATCGCATCGGAACGATCAGCAAGCGCCTGCCAGATCTTCCGCGCCTCCGAGATCTCCGTCACAAATGGAAAGGCGGGTGTCGCGTCCAGAGTGTCGCCCGAAGTTTCAAACGTGCCGAAATCCCGTTCATTCCGGCCGATCATATAGCTCTCGGATGGAAGCGCTTCCGAGAAGACAACCGCATGTTTTTCAAACGCGAAATGGTAATATGTATATTGGCGGCGCTTGAGGTCATAGGCAATTGATGCACCATTGACGAGCATCCGAACGGGGATCAATCTCTCTCCCACGAGGACGGCATGTTCCGGTGTGACCCAGAGATCGCGCTTGGGCTTTCCGGCTTCAAACGCATTCGCCTTAATACGGACAAGGAAATTGTCCCGATCGGTCGCGCCGCGCAAATCAATATGCTTCTTGCCGAGCCAGCGAATGGGCTGAGGACCGCGATGGGTCGAGACCAGATCACCTAATTTAAGTGTCTCAACAGGCTTTTCGCCTTCAGGCGTCTGTATCAACGTGCCTTCCGCAAAGCATGATGAAACAATCGTTCCACCCTTCCCGTCAGGTTTGAACTGATATCCCTGGAGATTACCATTGATCGTGACGTCACCATTCGTCGTGTGAATCACGAGTTTACCGGTGGAGCGT
The DNA here is from genome assembly GCF_036452135.1 of Sorlinia euscelidii. Lineage (NCBI taxonomy): Bacteria > Pseudomonadati > Pseudomonadota > Alphaproteobacteria > Acetobacterales > Acetobacteraceae > Sorlinia > Sorlinia euscelidii. The sequence goes on from NZ_JAWJZZ010000002.1 coordinate 356,966, forward strand.
GACACACCGATAATCGTTGTCGGATCAAGATCGGTTATATCGAAAGAATAATTGGTGGAGTATGAAGTGACGGTCAGGGATTTGAGCGCCGCTTTTGTTACGTAGACGCTGGCGCCCACATATAAATAAAGTGACGCGGCGCCGATCTGATTGATCGTGACCGACCCCGCTTTCGCGTAGATCCGGACATAACCCGAGACGTAGACATAGCCGTTTGCGCCGACAGTGGCTTTAGCCGAACCATTGACGGTGATGTTCCCCTGTAGCGTTGTCCCGGCATTGATGTTCGCTTCTCCGCCAACCATCTGAATACCGTCAAGCGTGCCGCCGCTCGTCTTGACATAACCGTAATTGACCGTTGAATTGGAGACGTATCCGCCTTCCAGATAAAGCCGACCGCCATTGAGGGTGTTGCCGTTGCCTTTGCCGCCTGACCTGAACACCGCACCCTGATTTTCCTCCAAAGTCTTATTATTAACTTCAGAAGTGCTACCATCGATGATGCCGCATTTGACGCCGTCAATCCATTCATAATTCATTTTTATTCCCCCTAATGGCTACTAAATTCAAAATTTACTTATGAAAACAAGTGACGCAGGCCAGCCCGACGTTAAAATCTCAAATATTTGTCAAGAAGTGACGGGTTGTCGTCGTAGGGCGATACTTAATGTACCCCAGTCAGGCTGGGATCAGCGGGACCATGGGTGGAACGGTCTTTGACCTGCGCATCCATGAAAAACGTTAAAAGGTCGCGATATTCTCTTAGATAAGTCAGTTCCGCCGGCGTTGCGTCGTCGCTGTCACCCCCTTCGATCTGATCACGCGGGAACATTGTGCCCGCCATCATCAGAAAATCCTCGAAGAGTCGCACTGGAAAGACGGAGCCGCTGAACGTCACAGGGGGATGGAAAACATCTTCATTTCCCCAGAGGAAATGCCCAACCTTCGCCTCCCGCAGGGCACAACCGGCGAAAGATCCCGCCGCGAAATCAACATCGTCGAACGTCGCGCCAGATAAAGCGGCACCATCGAAACGCGTATCTGAGAGAGATGCGCCTCTGAGATCAGCTTCAACGAGGGAGGCCCCGCAGAAATTCGCCTGCGTCAAATCAGTCATACTGAAATCCGCCAGTTTCAGGATGGCACCGTAAAGTTGCGCGCCCTGAAATGAAGAATGCGCGAATTGTGCGCCCATCGCGTGGACACCATTGAGGCGCGCGTGGTCAAACCGGCAGGCGTGGAGGATCGCGTGATTAAAGGAGCTGCCGGAGAAATCCCGCCCGGAAAGATCGCAGTCCGTGAGGTGAAGGGCGTCGAAATTGAGCCCGCTGAGAGGGGCATCCTCCGTCAGAAGCTGCTTGAAAGCGGCGGCCAGGCAGGCTGTTCGGTCCGAGGGGTTGATTGAGTCAGGAACAGCTATACGGCGCGCCACACTGTCGCCCGCCATGTTGGATATTTCAACCTCAAACATCTCGAACCTCTTAATTGACGTTGCAAGACAGCATTACTTGAGCAACATTAAATTTTTAAAAACCTCCAGCCGACTCTCTGGCAACATCGCCAAGGTCAGCGGGGACGTTCACGAAAGTTTAAAACAAATTTTCATAAAATGTGAGTCATATTTTGTAAAATAATGCGTCTGCGCGGTGCGACATTCCGTCACCGTCAATCGACGTGCAGCGCCTCTTTCACCGGGGCATTTTCAGGGAGGAGATAGTCGTCCAGGGCCTTGCACGCGAAGAGGGCCTCCATGATGTGCCCGAACTTTGCATGGAAGCGGAGTGCGCGCAGACCACCATGCTCAATGGCGCGGCGCGAGGTCAGCTCCCGCAAAGCGCGAATGGGCATCATGGCCGACCCGATGACGACATAGCCGGGCAGCAGGACGATGCGGTAATCAATCCCGAAAATATGGATCGGCCATTTCTCGAGCGTCACATCGCGCCAACGGGCCCCTCTGATATCTGCTTTGCTCACATCGACACCGTGCCAGGTGGCTGAAGCGATATTGGCTTTATCGAGTAGAATGCCGTCTATAACCGCACCGCTGAAGTCCGCACCTTCAAGGGCGCTGCTGCGCAGGTCAGTCCGGTTCAGTTGCGCGCCGGAGAAACGCGTTGAAATGGCAGCAACGCGTGACAGATTGGCATCATCCAACATGGCACCGCAAAATGAGGCGCGGGATAAATCAGTTTCCGAGAGGTCGGCACCGCGCAGATCAGCACCGGAAAAATCAGCGTCCGACAGGTCGGATTTCTGCAGATTGGCGCCGCGCAAGTCGCAATTGGCAAAGCTCAGCCCGGAGAAATGCGATTGCGGGCTCTCCAGGTGGCGTAAGTCGGTCGATGCAAGATTGACCTTGCGCGCAATGAGTTGGTGAACAGCTTCCGCCAGAAGCTCACCTTTACTGAGATCCGCATATTCGTCCCAGATTGTCACAATATGCGCAGCGACCTCCGAGTTTCTCGAGACGATCTTGTATTGCAACAAATTTACTCCCGGCTTGTCACCTAGGCTTTTTCAAAGGCAAGACACGCATTGACCCCACCAAAACCGAAGCTGTTGGAAAGGACCCGGCGGAAGGCACCGCGCATAGGCGCCTTCAAGCGTTTAATCACGCTCGTGCGACTTGGTTCCCTAAAATTATGCGTGCCCGGTGCGATGCCTTCCTGCAGCGTCTTGACGGAGATAATGGCCTCAATCGCGCCAGCTGCACCTAAAGTATGACCTGTCAGGCCTTTGATGGATGAGATGACGGGGGACCCGGCCTCGGAAAACACAGCTTCGATCGCCTCCAGCTCGATATCATCGCCGAGAGGCGTGCCTGTTGCATGGGCGTTGATGTAATCGATGCTGTCCGCCGTCCATCCAGCATCATCCAGGCAACGTCGAATCGCCTGGATCGCGCCCCGCCCTCCGGGCTGCGGCGCGACGAGATCTTCGCCCCCGGCCGACTGGCCATAGCCGGAAACCTCGGCGAGAATGGTCGCGCCGCGCGCCACGGCGTGATCATAATTCTCAAACACAAGAATGCCGGCGCCTTCCGCGAGGATAAAGCCCGAGCGATCCTTGTCCCACGGCCGACAGGCGGTCAAGGCTTCCTGCCCGCGCGTGGCGGCGAGGGCACCGAGATCCATGAAGGCTTTGTATCCTGCTGGCAGAACCGCGGCCTCCGTCCCGCCGCAAATGACAACGTCATTAAAACCGTATCGAATCCGCCGCAATGCATCGCCAAGCGCATAGGCGCCCGTCGCGCAGGAAGCGCTGACGGCGTTAATGGCGCCTGTGAACTTATGCCGCGCAGCAATCACACCCGCGCAGGAATTGATCAGAACGCCCGGGAGGTAAAAAGGGCGGCGCGCATTCTGCTGATCAGCCGCCGCCGCCATCATATGTCCCAGCCCACCAATGCCGGAGCCAATAATGACACCGACCCGATCCCGCGTGGCCATCTCCAGATCCTGCAATCCTGCCTGGGAGATGGCCTCCTCCGCCGCAAGCGCGCCGAGGAGGATAAAACGATCCAGACGACGCTGGTCCCGGTACGAGAGCGCTTCGTCGACCCTCCTGACCATCTCCGGCGATTGAAAACCGGGCACAAGGCCTGCAAATTGAAGGCGTGAAACGGCACCCATGCCGGCTTCAACCTCAGTCAGATGGGCGCGCCCCTCAAGTAGTGATGTCCAGCTTTCACCGGCATTATGGCCAAGCGGCGACAACATGCCGACGCCCGTCACGGCAACGCGGTGAATTTCCTGGAGACGTCTCGTCACGTGGCGGCCCCTTCGACCTCGGTCGAATTGCTGAGAGCAGCCTGCTTCTGCGCAATGACTTCCTCAAGGGCGAGCACGATGTCCTCAACGGTCTTGAGCTTACTGGTATAAAAGTCGTCAGGGATGACGATGTCCAGACGCGTTTCAAGCTCAAAAACCACTTCGACGAAATCGAAGCTGTCAGCCTGCAAATCCTCAACAAGGCGGGTTTCCGCCGTGATCAGATTCGGTTCACTTTTAAAATGCTTCGTCAACTGATCGATAACGATCGGTAAGAGATTAGACATTCAGCCCACCATCACTGAAAAGATAAAGGTTTTATCGGATCGTCAAATAGTTCAGTAAAAACAGAATTTTGAAAAAGCTAATATCCATGACCCGCATGGCGGTTAAATGCCTCGGCACAATAGTTCTGAAGCACCCTTTGGACGCCGGACGTGTTAAACGCCGTCATCGCTGGAGCGCTACGCGACGAGTAACGTCGAACCCGGTGCAAATGTGGGATGTCATCAACGTGAAACAAGTTTTCGAAAAGTAAAATACGCCGACAGTTAGAGTCTGAAAGACAGAGAATTTTTGGTGTAAGTTGACGTAAAAGTCAACATTCTTTTAAAGTAAATTTAACTTTAATATTTTGGTAGTGATTTTCAGCCCGCATGGGTGGACGCTTACCTTCACGATAGCGACACGCCCGGCGTTTATTTTACGGGTTTTCAGAGGATATCGTGGTGGAGCTGAGGGGAATCGAACCCCTGACCTCCTCATTGCGAACGAGGCGCTCTACCAACTGAGCTACAGCCCCACGAAGGCCTGATACATACGCGGCTTTACCGTCTTGTCAACAGATGAGTTGCGTGACCTGGTGATCTCACCGATCATACAGCGCCAACGTCGCGACTCGCGTCACCGGCGCAAAATGTCGCGCCGGTCAAAATCCCCGGGTAATGAAATCGTTGCGAAGGCTCGGGAAGTGTCTCAAATCTTTACAAGTTCGAAACGACTCGGGCGGAGGTGACAGCGCCTCTGACTGCAGACACAGGCAAGCTGCCTTTAAAATCTTGATTTACAGGGCAATTTTTCCGTCAGACATGGGTGGCTCTGAAGCAAAATATGCTTTTATCGATTGCTTAAAGGAACGATCTACCCGATCTTTGCGCGGTCGCATTGGACCAATTGTCCATTAAGGAGTTTGAGAATGTTGTCTGGTCTTGTGCTGATCGTCATAAAATTTATCATTCCAGCTTTTATCTATATTCTCATTGGCGCCTGCGTGATGAGTATGCTTTTCGGCTTCGGTATCCTGCGGCCTGATAATCGCTTCCTCGTTAACCTTTATATGGTCCTCAACCAGATCACGGAGCCGGTTCTCGCCCCGATCCGTTCCCTGCTGCCGCAATTTGGCGCGTTTGACTTCAGTCCCATCGTCGTGCTGCTGGTCCTGCAATATCTATTCCAGCCCGCATTGATCCAACTTTATCTCACTCTGGCCATGCACGGTTACTGAGGGCCATCATCAAGGCCGTGTGCCTGGCCGGTTGTGTTTGCGTTATACGCGCATTAAGGAAAGTGCGGCTGACCGGCAATGTGCGGCAGTCCGATATGAGATTGCTCGTGCAGGAGGCTGTCAGTGTCACCGACATCGCTCAACAGAGGCGGCACCCCTTTGCCGCCGCTTGAAGATCATGTCACGATTGATGACACGCTGGACTGGTTTGATCGCCTTCTCGGGGCAATGCGCCTCGCCCTCGTGACAATCTGGGTGCCGCTCTCCGTCGGGTTTGAAGCCCTCCTTCTGCTGGTGCCGGGGACATCCAAAATCCGTTGGACACGTATCATATGGCGCGGCATGTGCCTGATCCTCTCCATCAAAATCAATCAGATCGGCCAGGCAGCCGGGACGTTGGGCGGCCGACGTGGGCGCGCACGTGGCGAGCGGCCCGTCATCTACGTTGCCAATCACTGCTCCTGGCTTGATATCCCCGTGCTTGGGGCGCGATTTTATTCCGTTTTCGTCGCCAAGGGCGATATCCGAACATGGCCGATTATGGGGCTGGTTTCCAAAATCGGGCGGTCAATCTACGTCAGTCGTCATCGAAGTTCCACCGCGCAGGAGCGTGACACGATGGTGTCGCGGATGATCGACGGTGATAACCTCATTCTTTTTCCGGAAGGGACGTCGTCAGATGGTTGCCGCGTCCTGAACTTTACCTCCACGTTTTTCGCCATCGCGAAGCCGCCCCATTTGCCCGCATCTGCGCGCGCCCTCGGTGGCCCGACTTACCCGAAAGGGATGGCGCCCCTTATCCAGCCTGTTTCCATCGCCTATGACACGCTGGATGGATTGCCTGTTCATCGTCGGCGGCGCGGTGTTTTTGCTTGGTACGGGGATATGGAATTGGGGCCGCATGTCTGGCAATTTGTCAAACATCGTGGCAAGCGCGTCTCAGTCCTGATGCATAAGCCGCTCGCGCCGGAGGATTTTAAAACCCGCAAGGCTTTGGCGCAGGCGGCTTTTAAAGTCGTCGCGGAAGGCGCAGCGCAGTTGCGTCAGAATGTCGATGGCTTGACGGGCTGGCATCCTCTGATGGAAGAAAAGGCGGCGCGCACCTGACGGGAGACATCCTGATCCAGTCCGCACCGCGCGCCCATTGCCGGTATCGCCCGGCAGAAAAGGAGAGAAGAATGAGTGATGCCCTGCCTGACCGGCTTTGTTCAAGCCCGGACAGCAAGTTCTATGATGAAGCCATCCTCAGCAAAGGCATTGGCGTCCGCCTTAACGGTGAGGAGCGGACCAATGTGGAGGAATATTGCATCAGCGAAGGTTGGGCCCGCCTCGCTGTCGGCCGCACGCTGGACCGCCGTGGCCGCCCGATGACCATCAAAGTGTCCGGGAAGATTGAGGTCTGGATCAAGGGAGAGGGTGAGCAAGCGTAAGTCGGGAGATGTCCTGGACGCTTGCGATGCTGCCGCAGCGCCGTGCCTGGCCTTGAAGCGGCTCCGGCAAGGCATCTCTTTAAAAAGGCGTCACTGAAAATTGCGCACGCGGGGTTTGAGCGGGGTGGTCTGTATCTCGCCCTCCTCCAGTTCGGGACGTAACAGGGGGCCGGCATCTTCCAGACGTTCAACGACAATATGCGTCACCTCGCCTTCACGTTGCAAAATCCCATGGCAGACCAGCGCGCCCGCAGCGATGACAATGGCACGCTGGGCTTCAATACGGTTTTTCCAGAGGATCAGATTGGCGAAACCGGTTTCATCCTCAATGGTGATGAACATCACCCCCTTTGCCGTGCCGGGGCGCTGGCGCATCAGCACCAGCCCGCGATTGAAACACGCTGGCCATCCCGCTTTTCCGTAAGGGCGCCGCAGGGCAGAATGCGGCGTTCTGCCAGGGCCGGGCGGATAAAGGCAAAGGGGTGGGCTTTCAGGCTGAGAGATGTCGTATGGTAATCCGCATGCACATCGCGCTGTGGCGGGATGGGGGGCAGCGTGACGGGTGGTTCAATACAGGCGATTTCAGGGCGGTTGCGTGTGCGGGATGACGCTGCGAAAAGCGGCAGGGGCCGGTCGCGCAGTCCCTTGATATCCCACAATGCCTGACGCCGATCGCGCCCGAAATGCCGAAAAGCATCGGCCTGGGCGAGGTGCTCCAGCGCGGCCAGAGGCACATCGGCCCGGTGCCAGACATCGGCGATATTTTCATAAAGCGGGACGCGCCGTGCAATCAGGCGTGCGGCGTCGTCATGCGCCAGTGCCTTGACCAGTCGCATCCCCAGCCGGACAGCATGGCGTCGGCCGCCAGGCCGCCCCTCCAGGGTGCAATCCCATTGGGAGTGGTTGATGTCGACGGGCCTGACCTCCACACCATGTTCCCGCGCGTCGCGCACAATCTGTGCCGGGGCGTAAAACCCCATGGGCTGGCTGTTGAGCAGCGCCGCGCAGAACATGTCGGGATGATGATATTTCAGATAGCAGGAGACATACGCAATGCGCGCAAATGACGCGGCGTGACTTTCCGGAAAACCGTACGAGCCGAAACCTTCAAGCTGGGAAAAAACGCGTTCCGCAAAAGAGGGGTCATAACCGCGCGCAATCATGCCGCGCACCAGCTTATCCCGGAAATGGGAAACCCCGCCCGTAAATTTGAATGTCGCCATGGCGCGGCGCAAGGCATCCGCCTCATCCGGTGTGAAACCGGCACATTGAATGGCGATCTGCATGGCCTGTTCCTGAAAAAGCGGGACGCCCAGCGTTTTGCCCAATATGTTTTCCAGGGTGGGTGAGGCGCATGTAGCGGCCTCCAGCCCTTCACGGCGACGCAGATAAGGATGCACCATATCGCCCTGGATCGGCCCCGGCCGCACGATGGCGACCTGCACGACGAGGTCGTAAAACGTGGTGGGTTTCAGGCGGGGCAGCATCGCCATCTGGGCACGGCTTTCAACCTGGAAGGTGCCCAGCGTGTCCGCTTTACGGATCATGGCGTAAGTGGGTTTGTCTTCAGCCGGGATACTGGCCATGTCGAGATGCAGATAACGATGTGCCCCCAGCATCTCAAAACAGCGCCGGATACAGCCCAACATGCCGAGGCCCAGAATATCCACTTTCATGAAACGAAGCTGGTCGATATCATCCTTGTCCCACACGATAATCTGGCGGTCATTCATCGCGGCAGGCTGGATCGGGACCAGGCCATCGAGCCGGTCGTGCGTCAGGACAAACCCACCGGGATGCGTCCCTAACTGCCGGGGGAAACCCAGGATCTGGCGGGCGAGATGGACGGTCAGCGCCATTCGCCGGTCACTGAGGTCCAGCCCCATTTCGGCGCTGCGCGACCGGAAGAGCGCATCGTCACCCAGGGCGGAGGCCAGATGCGTCGATAAAAGCGACAGCAGATCCGCCGAAAGCCCCATCGCCTTGCCGACATCGCGCAGCGCGCCTTTGGCCCGGTAGCGGTGGACGGTGGCGCATAAGGCGGCATGGCCCCGTCCGTAACGGTGATAGATCCACTGAATTACTTCTTCCCGGCGGTCACTTTCAAAATCGACATCAATATCGGGGGGCTCCCGCCTTTCAGCCGATACGAAGCGCTCAAACAAAAGGCCGCTCTGGACCGGGTCGATTGAGGTGATACCCAGCACGTAACATATGGCGGAATTCGCGGCTGAGCCCCGCCCCTGACAGACAATCCCGCGAGAGCGGGCAAATTGCACGATTGTGTTGACGGTCAGAAAATACGGTGCGTAATCCAGCTTCGCGATCAGGGCCAACTCATGCGCAATCTGCTGGCGGACTTTTTCAGGCGTGCCATAAGGATAGCATTGCGGTGTGGCGGCCGTGACCAGACGTTCCAGCGTCTGTTGCGGCGTTTCCCCCGGCATGTCGCTTTCCTGCGGATATTGATATTTGAGGTCATCAAGTGAAAAGCGACATAAAGAGGCGATATCCTGCGTGCGTCGCAGCGCATCCGGATCATGCGCATAAAGCTGGCGCATCTCGGCCGGGCTGCGCAGATGGCGGTCACGCAAGGGGTCGCGCCGGGCGCCCAGTTGCTCCAGCGGTCTTTTTTCCCGGATGGCGGTGAGTGTGTCGTACAGAATATGCCGCTCGGCAATATGGTACATAACGTCATCGGCGGCGATCAGCGGGATATGGGTGCGCCGTGCCATATCGGCCAGCATGGCCAGTCTGTGCCCGTCACCCCCATGGAAATGCCGCGTCAGCGCCAGAAATAAATGATGTGGCGTGCCTTCCTGCCCTAAGGCGGCCTTCATCTGATGCAGTTGTGAAACGCAGATGGCGGCGTCTTCCACCCTGTCGCGTGGTGCGCGATAGGGCCGTGGCGTCGGGACCAGGATAAAGCAGAACCCTCCATTGTCATCTGGATAAGTCTGGTCTGTGTTGGTCTGGTGTTGTGCTGCATCGGCAGGGTTGTCGTTATGCCCGTGTGACCCCGCTGCGCCTGCCGCGACAGGATGCGCCGGCGGGGCGGCGGGGTTGGCTGGCAGGGCGGGATGGGCGAGGTCATGCCAGTCAAGCGCAAATGTCTCACGCGTGCCGCGTTTATGCCCGAGTGTCAGCCAGAAGCACAGCCGCGCCCATGCTGTGCGGTCCTTTGGGTAGGCCAGCAGGGTCGTGCCATCCATCAGTTGCAGGCGACAGCCCGGGATCAGGCGGATCCCCGCCTCCCTGGCGGCGCAATGGGCCTGCACCAGCCCGGCGACCGTCTGATGGTCAGCGATTCCCATGGCTTTATAGCCCATTGCCGCGGCTGTGGTGAAAAGCTCGGAAGGATAACTGGCGCCACGCAGGAAGGAATAATGGGTCGCAACCTGAAGCGGCACCGGGAGGCAGTTTTCCGTCATGTGGAATCATCCAGCGCATCATCACCGCACACCACCCCATTCGGGATGGCGGGGGCGGCGCTTATTGCCGGTTGTTCTGCCCGCATGGGGATACGTCCCTGCGGTGGGGCCGGCGTCTTTGTGTAGATGACGAAGCCGCAGCGTTGCAGATGTGCAACCAGGCGCACGGCGACGAGACGGGCCATCAGCTCATCCGCGTCATGGATGCGGCGGCGTGCATCGAAACGCAAAGCATGCATCAGGGCTGAGGCGATATCTTCAGGCGAGGCGGGGGTGAGGCTGTCCGTTGTCAAATGAAATATCCCGGCAATCAGATGTTGGGAAATAAAAATCTCAGAAAAGACCATGTACAAACCAGCTCTGATCCCCCGCCCAGTGATGCACACCGTCACCACGGCGATAAAGCCAGAAGCCGCGCCCCTGCTCATCCTCCACATGCCAGTAATCGCGTGTTGCGCCATATTCCGTGTTTGCGTGCCACCATTCCCCATGCAGGCGCTCCGGGCCTTCAGCGCGGCGGATATGATGAGTGCGCCCGTGCCAGCGGAAGCTGCGCGGCGGCGCATCCTGCGGCTGGGTAACGTTGTCGATGATGGCCATATCGGCCGTTACGAGGCGTATGGGTTCCGCCGGGTGCAGCAGCCGCGCGGGGCGGGGCGCAAAAACGGGAAAATCCTCGCCGGGGCGTGACGTTACACTCAAACAGTCCTGCCGTGCCTGCGCGCGCTCGGGGATGGCGGAAGGGGCTGGCACAAGCCGGAAGACCGCCCGCACCCCCGGCTTATTATGCAGATGGTCCAGAAACAGCTGATATCGGGCGGCCTGATGATCTGACGTTGCGGCCAGCAGGCCATGCTGCATTTGTAAAACAGGCGCCGCTTCAGTGACATGGACGCGCATGGCCTCAATGCCGAAGCCCGGTTCAATATGGGCAATGCGGTTTTTAAGCAGGGCCAGCAGATAAGCCGGGTCATTGACAGGTTCGGCTGTGACAATCGACACGGATTGCGCGGCACGGTCCACCCGCTCACAAATGAGGGAAAGACGTCGCACCCCCTGGCCTCGTTTCTGCAGAAGAGGGCAGATCTCCATCAATAAGACTTCCATGGCGATGGCGATGGCCTCTGCCGTCATGATCGGCTCTCTCAAATTGCGCCGGACAATAAGGGAGGGGGTGGGTGTCAGGGGTTGCAGCGGTTTGTCCCGCAGGCCCAGCGCGGTATTCAGATGATGGGCGAGTTGCGGCCCGAAGCGCCGCACCAGCGGGGCGAGCGGCATTTTGCGCAGGGCATGGATGCGCGTGACGCCCATCTGGTTGAGGTCTGCCAGGGTTGCGGGTTCAAGCTGAAGGGCTGCAATGGGCAGGGGGTCCAGCACCGCGACCTGTCCGGCGGGTGGGACAATATGGCGGGTTTCCGCCCCGAAATGCGTGAGGGCGTAAGAAGCCCCCGTCGTGTCGCTGATGGCGAGGCGCACGGCATGATGGCCGCTGACTTCCATACGGGTCTGGATGGTCTGAAGCAAAGATGCTTCCCCGCCATGCAGATGGGCGCTGCCAGTGATGTCGATCCAGATCCCATCTGGCGGGGCGGGTGCGCACCATGGTGCGACCCAGCTGAACCAACGTGCCAGATCTTCCAGCGCGGCGGCATCCTGTGCGGGCGTTGCCGGGGCGATGGTCAGGCCGGGCGCAAGATGGCGCGCCTGGGCAATGGTCATGCCAGGCGTGACGCCACGCTGCTGCGCGTGCTGATCCACCGCAATGACGATATTGCGATGATGATCGTAAGTGTAAAGCGCGATACCCGATGGTGTTGTGGGTTTGCCCCCTTCTTGTTGACGCCGCCAGAAGTCAGTGCGCCAGTGTGGAAACCACACGTGAAGGATGCGCCGTGTCATGAATAATCGGGTCAGGGAGCTCGAAAGGTGAAAGGGACCATTGATGCGGTCGGCCTCCGCGGTGACGCTGAAGGTCGAGACGCCATGGCATTTGGGACGCCGTGACGGTGCCGCCGGGTCCGGCAGCAGGGTGAGGTGTATTTTCAGTGCGGGGTGCTTCAGGCGTGATCAGCCACCTTGTTGTGCTGGTCGTGGGGGGCTGCTTCGCCGCATCTGGCAGGGCACAATGATAGAGTAAAATGCCCAGCCCCCCGCCCTGCTCAACAGCAAGCTGAAACCGGCGTGAGGCAGTCAGGTGGAAAAGGCGCGGTGATTCAATGACCGTCGCGGCAAAATGCGGCTCACGAAGGGCATCTTCACAGATACTGGGCAGGACGGCCTCCTCAGCCTCAATGCAGATGACACGCTCCGGATTGAGTCCGTGCTGGGAAAGGCCCATGGCATAAAGGGAGGAAAGCTGCGTGCCGATCCACAGGACAGGCCCCGGATGACGTCCCAGAATTGAGGCGATGAAACGCGTCGACTGGGCAGCATAGCCGCTTGTATCAAAAAACTCATGAAGGGCGCCGCGCAACAGCCCACCACCCAGATGGGCATCCGGGCCGGGCAGACCTGTCGCGCAGAATTGCGTCTTTGCCGCCGGGGCATAATGGCGCTCGATCCGGCGGATCTGCTCACGTAGGACGATAAGGTTGGATTGTTCGCGCATGAAATGCCTCCGTGAGAACATAATAAGAACGAACAAAAGGTGAACGCAAGCTTTTTAGCCGATGATGCCGGAGGGCGATATTGCCATCCGGGGCGTTGGGGAAGCTCGAAAATCTGCCGCGATGACAGCGGTTATTTTTTATAAGCTATTGATATGGCATATGTTTTTCAGGAATGCTCCAAACAGGATGCTCTTATGACGTGCCGATATTAAAATCTTGCACCCACCCTCTGACGCTTCCCGCGACTCGGTTTGCAGACGTCAACGGGGCATTGACATGATGTGATGGCTAACCGTGTTGATGGATGATTGATTGGGCTATTATGTCATCTGCGCGGCTTCATATTTTTCTGGCATAATAAACTCCGAAAGTGCCCGCGTGATAATTTCAGCTTCTAGCCCTGTCTGAATAGTCCTCTCTTGCTTAGGATGCGCAGGCGTGATGCTCATCATGTTGCAGGCCCGCTTCCGTGGGGTTGTGCGGGCGCTACGCTGATGAATGACGCGGGACGAAACAGGTTTTGGCAGCCCCTTACCGTTTCCTCACACCTGAAACTTGTCGGACGATTGGACGCCTCATGACGTCAAAGGAAAATATCGTTATGCGATTGCCCATATCGGGTGATTGACCAGTCACGGAGAAAATGATCCTCCACGGCATTCGCCTCTTTCATCTCCGTGAGATACTCACCACTATCCAGTTTCTGCTTCCAGTGGAGGAGGAAACTATTGCTTCCGGTGCGGGCCAGAAGTGCAAGACCGCGGTCTACACGTTCCTGATAATAATGGGTATGGCGCAAGTAGTAATGGGAGATACTTGCGGCTGCGCGCATCCGATCGGAAATTTCAGCGGTGATTTCATCGGCGTTGATATACTGAAATGGCGTGCCATCGGAGAATACGCGGTTGACGCCTCGTGGGTTAAATGGATTATCTATGTAGGAATGGTAACCAATGCCATGCTGGATGGGACATGGGTGATTCATAAGGAAGGTCAGATCCAGAGCTGTCGAGCGCACCAGAATTTTCGTTTGTTCACACATCAGGGCACGGCGTTTTGTAAATAATTGCAGGACGCGACCGGCGGATTGTTTTTCAATATCGTTATGCCCGAAATTGAACCAATTCAGGTAGATAACATCGACATCATGCGAGAATGACCATAAGTACTCTTGCAATGTCGCATGACGAGGGAGAGTGATAAACTCGTCAACATCAAGGAAACTGACCCATCCGTGGTCGTGGCGATGTATATAGGCCCAGTGCATGTAAGCTTCCCACTGCTGCCCAACTAAAGGCTGATGCCTGAACTCAATAAAACCCGACTCGATCCATGGTAAAACAGTCCTGTACATGGATGCAGGATCATCATCATTGCAATAGAGATAGACTTTATCAGCACCAATTGTACGGTGATAGGAGAGCCACTCGTTTAAATAGAGGTTTTCATTTCTTGCTATTGTGACGAGACATACACTCATATTTTATTCCTGATTACGAATATTGATGTGGATGGACGTTCTACGGTCATAATGGATAGTGAATTTTCCATTAACAAAAATCGCGCATTCTGTAAATTTCCTTGTGCTGTATGCGCTTACCGAAATCGCAAGAGGATGCGGCAATTCCACGCTTAAATCGTGTTATTTATACAGTCGTCTAAAGATGTTGAGCGTCGGCGCGTTCGGACTCGACGCATGATGGGCGGTTTGACTGTTGAGAGGGGTCAGGTCAGATCTGCGTTACCATCGGGATTTTTCGGCTATAGGGCGGGTTACCCGTGCAATCGGGGCTTAACACGGGCGTGACCCCCACAAAACAAATGAAAGTTGTGGCGAGGAGTGCGGTCGCTATTTTGAGCAAAGTGGCAAATTGCCGTGGGATCAAACCGGATTATACATGCTTTGCCGCCATCCCCTCAAGCAAAGGCTGCGGGAAGGGGGAGGATCCGCGCTTTACAGCTTCATTCGTGATGTGAACAAACGATCACGGCGATATTGTTCATGCTTGGTTTAGGCCTTGACGAGACCCGGGTTTGGTTCAGCCTGAAAGAAGCGGTACCCGGCTGAGGGTTTCAGATGCGCGGACGCAGCCGACTTCCCGCCCGTTCCAGTTTTTAAGGGGGCGCAGCTGAGCGATGCCAGGAAGGTTTGGTCCTCATCCGAGCCGGTCAGAGTGGGTATTTTTTGCAGGAGGGCGGCAAGGGCGACCTCGGCGGCTCGGTTGGCGCCATCTTCCACCTTAATGGCGATGCCGAGCCCGACATCCGGCAGGGCGGCGACCATGACACCTTCAGCGCCCATTTTACAGAAAACGCGTCTGCCGAAATGGGTGATCAACCTCGTGTCAAACCGCCCCGTCCCCGCCAGCATGAAGGGCGCGGCCGCTATGGCGGCGCGCAGCCTTGCCGCGGCCTTGCCCCGATCCGCCTCCAGCATATCACTCGCGCCGAAACGCGCAAAACCAAGTGCGAGCTGACGCAGCGGGATCGCGTAAGTCGGCATGGAGCAGCCATCCATTCCCCGATGTTGCGCGTCATAGACCGCATCCGTCATCGTGGCCAGAACCGCCGTGACCTGTTGTTGGACGGGATGATCCGGTGACACGTAATTTTCAGGGTCAAGCTGCTGGTCCAGAGCGAGGCAGATCAGGCCGGCATGCTTGCCCGAGCAGTTATTATGCAGCGCGGAAGGATGGCCCCCTTGGGCGGCCAGATCGTGGCACGCTTTATCCCCAAGCGGCCAATGTGCGCCGCATTCCAGGCAGGCCACCGACTGACCCACGCGCTGCAGGATGCCCGCAACAGTCTGAGTATGGGCTTCCTCCCCATTATGGGAGGCACAGATGACGGCCAGCTCGGCATCCGTCAACTTCAGGCGGGATGCGGCCCCGCTTTCCACCAAGGGCAAAGCGAGGAGCGGTTTGACGGTGGAACGCGGAAATACGGCAAGGCTTGTATCGCCTAAAGTGAGCACGTCCCGCCCGGAGGCGTCAACGATGGCGACGCTTCCATAATGGCGCGACTCAACGCGTCCTCCACGTTCAACTTCGGCAATCAGGTGGCGCATATCCGTTTCTGACTTTCAGTATCACTTACGGCATCATGCTTGAACCGGTTCCGGTGCGCGTCATTCTGCCTCGTAGAGGGGGCATCGCATGTCCGGCCCTGCACTGCAATATGGGAAGCGGGCATCCTTCTTCCTTCACAACGAGCTGGCTTGGCGCCTTCATCTAATTTGCCGGACAGTCTGACGTGTATGGCAATTCATGTCTTTGAGGCGGGGTCAGATATTTTATCCCCCAAGCCAATCTGTCGATATGAAGCATGGACGCTCGTCATAACTATCACATGCGTCCACGCCTCTGAGAAAATCACTTCTGTTTCCTCAGAGGCGATCGTCACACGCGCCCGCGTCCTTGAATAAGCCTGATCATCAGAGAGTAACTGAGATATTATCTCATGACCGTGACGACCCTTCTTCTTTTATCAGGATAGAGGCGATAAGAGCATTGCGACCGTGAATGTAAAACTCCCGGACGGTACGACCGAAATATTGACCCCCGCACGGGTTTGGGCCAGCAAATTTCGTAGAGGTCCTGATCGATTGAATGTCAGTAATATGACGATGCGCGTTGATCCTCGTCCAGCCCACGATAGCACATCTGCAGTAAAGGGTGATCCCGGCGAAGCACCGCCAAAATTGGAGATCCACGAATCCAGGAATGTGACATCGAGAACCCATCTGGAACCGGTTGTAACCGTGACGTTTGCTGGCACTATCTGCCCAGGTATCAAAATGACGGGCGCTGTTGCAATTGTGCCAGTGCCAAAGAACCTAAAGCCTCCTCCTACAACACCACCTCCGGGAAGCACCGGATTACCTGGATTGACAGGATTACCCGGATTGATCGGATTGACTGGATTATTAGGGTTATTGGGATTGTTGTTATTTGGGGGCGTATTACCGAGAGTCAGTGTGTAAAGAGTCACTGAGGACTCCACAGCGCCGGGATCGGTAATAACACAGGTTGCGCCATTCATCCTGAAAGAAACATTTTGTATGATGGGCGCCAGGATACCGCTGAGATCGGCACCTTCCGTAAGCCGACGCGTCTCCAGGGACTCAACGTTCTGGGACAGGTTGGTCACATTGAGCGTGACGCCACCTGAGCTTTCACCGTAATTTCGGGAGCGTGGGGTGAGTTCAGCATTATTGGGAATTTGCGGCGCGAGAGATTGCCGATTGACAACGTCATTATTCTGAAGTGTCGCTGGATTTTTACCGCCGAAATAATGTTGCACGGACCAGTCATCGGTCATTTGCGCGACATCCCGGCCGGAATCAACATAATGCTGCCGATACAGCCTGCCACTGGGGGGCGGTGTGTTGGGCTGGCTGAGGGAGCGGTCAATGCGATAATTGGCGACGAGTATTTTGACGGTGTTGCCTGATTTCCCCGCAAGAATGCTGATGCCTGTGGTGAATGTGTCTGACGTCATGAGGAGGTTCGGCGTCTGTTTGAGCTGGTTGAACATCGCAAAAGCCTGCGCAGAATAGGTGCAGAAGCTCTTGAAATTAGGATCGACTGGATTGGCCTCATCATTGAATAAGCCAAAGGTGAGGGCGTCGCCTCGGTAATAATAAGCGCGATCAACTTTGGTGGACTGCATGTAGATCAGGGATGAGGCGATATAAGCGGCGTTCTGCGCGGATTGCACTTTCGAGAAAACATTGACGGAGGCTTGCGGCGTTGAGTTCCATTCCGTGCAGAGACTCTCTGCATTGCCGAAGCCGTATCGCTGCAATGTGTTCTGGATATTATTGCCGATATCGATGACGTTTTGCGGGTCGGACGTCGTATTTGCGTAATAATGCCAGGAGAGAAAATCAAGCGGCACGTTATTCGACCGACAAAAGGACAGGAGCCCATCCAGATAGGCGCTGCCCGGGTTATAACCTGCAGCGACCCCAGCCCCCCCGACCCTGGCGCTCGGATCGATTTCCTTAATCTTCCAGGCGATTTTTGAGTAGAAATCGTAATAACGGTTCGGGTCGCTACTATTCCAGAAAAAGGGAAGGTCAGGCTCATTCCAGATTTCCCAGTAGGCAATTTTACGCGGGATGCCGGACATGTTGAGCTGCGCGGAATAACGTTGCACGAGCGTGGCAACAAGTGTCACGTAAATGTCAAAATTAGCAGGCAGATCCGGCCCGCCATCAATCGTCCGCCCGATGCGGAAAAGGACTTCCCGGTTGATGCCTTGTGGGTTGACACTGGCATTATTATTCATGATTCGCCGGATATAATCATCCGTGATTTCATAATTGGAATTGCTGAAAGCCAGGTCGTAATTGCCCTGGCTCATTCCAGTGGCGGCATTAGGGTAAATGGTGCGGACATTACTGAAATTCGCAATAAAGTTGCGTGCTCTCGTCACCTCGTTTCTGGGGACGTTTGGAATCATCTGGTCATTATTGCCCCCGATCCCGGCAATAAGGCCGTTATCAAGGTCACCAACGCCATAAGCGTCGTGCAGACGGATATGCGTGATGCCCATCTGGTTGAACTGGTCTTCCAGATCCGGGAAACCTGGCATAACGGAAATGGGTGAGCCATTAAGGCCTGCTACATCCTTGAGCTGCCCATTACTACCTTTAGACGTATCCTGAGAATCATAATTAATATTGATCGAAAGCATATTGAACCACTTTTGTTATTATTATTAGGATAAAACACAAAAATATATCTTATTCTTTTCA
Source organism: Sorlinia euscelidii (assembly GCF_036452135.1). Classification (NCBI taxonomy): domain Bacteria; kingdom Pseudomonadati; phylum Pseudomonadota; class Alphaproteobacteria; order Acetobacterales; family Acetobacteraceae; genus Sorlinia; species Sorlinia euscelidii. The sequence continues at coordinate 375,474 of NZ_JAWJZZ010000002.1, forward strand.
CATGTTTAATATTAATATATTTTTGGTTATGAATCAAATCTCTTCACAATATTGTGGTATTTTCTGTAAAAGGTGAGTTCATTACAAAATTTTGATTTGCGGTTCCTGTGAAATACAAATTTCGGACATAAGAACGGGTCGGGATGGCCCTTTGCAAGGCCCGCATGCGTGAACCGGCTGACCGCCCGGCATAAACCGGATGGCCAGCCAATATTTTGATTTTCGTATTGGCTTGCGCTTTGAGAAGGATCGATCAAAACGGTTGTTCCGATTGCGCCCCCGGAGCGCACGGATTTCAGATCAGAGATGACGCCGTGTATTGGTATGTCAGCAGGATATCGACATTATAAGGTGCGCCGCGCTGGCCGTGCATCGTGATGCGCAGACCGCTTGATGATGGCGATTGCAGAATGTCCCGCAAGTAACCTGACCGCGTGAATTGCAATGTGAAGACGGCGCGCGTGACGTTTGGCCCCAAGGCTGTCCTGGGAAACAGATTGAAGGGTGCGCCACCGACATTCCCGGCGAAACGTGTGATCCCGATATTCGCAACCGACATGACCATCTGATAAACCGCGTATATCGGGACGTAGAAATTGCTCGGCACCTGGCTCGCGGGCATGAGAATATGCGGGTTCTGTCCAAAAATATTCGTCGTGCGGAACTCAACGGCTCGCCCTGCCGAAGGCGTTGCGGGATTGGTCGGGTTCGTCGGATTGGTTGGGTTCGTGGGGTTTGTCGGGTTTGTCGGATTGGTGGGATTATTCGGGTTTGTGGGCGTGTTGCCGAGGGTGAGGGTGTAGAGTGTGACGCTATATTCGGTAGCGCCATTATCCGTTACGGTGCAAGTTGTACCATTCATATTGAAGGAGGGCTGTGGGGAGGCTGTCGGCGGCAAAATGGCGCCAAGATCTCCCCCCTCCGCCATGCGCCGCGTTTCAACTGATTGTACATCCATAGGCAGGTTTACGATCTGAAGGGAGACGCCCCCGCTACTATTGCTGTAGTCACGGTTTTTGGCGGTCAGAGTCGCATTTGTGGGAATTTGGCGAACCGTCTGATTTTGGGTCACAATATTGTTATTGTTCAATGAGGAGGGATTTTTGCCGGCAAAATAATGTTGCATCGTCCAATCATCCGTCATGACAGAAACATCTCGACCGGAATCCACGTAATGTTGCTGATAGAGTCGGCCACCGGCGGGCAACGTGTTCGGTTGGCTCAAAGACCGGTCCACGCGAAAATTCGCAACCAGGATTTTCACCGTATCACCCGCCTTGCCGGCCAGCACACTGATGCCCGTATTATTTGTGTTTGTCGCTGTCAGCAAAGTCGGCGTCTGATGGAGCTGGTTGAACATCGCGAAGGCTTGTGCCGCGTACGTGCAGAAGCTTTTGAAATTCGGGTTTGCCGGGTTCGGCTCATCATTGAACAGCCCGAAGGAGAGGCCATCGCCACGGTAATAATAAGCGCGATCCACTTTGCAGGACTGCATATAGATCAGGGTCGAGGCGATATAGGCCGCGTTGCGGGCGGATTGAACTTTTGTGAAAACATTGGCGGAGGCTTGCGGCGTTGAGTTCCACTCTGTGCACAGGCTTTCAACATTGCCGAAACCGTTCTGCTGCAGGGCATTCTGAATGCTGTTGCCGATATCAATGATATTTTGCGGGTCGGAGGTGTTGTTTCCGTAATAATGCCAGGAGATGAAGTCGAGCGGCACATTGTTTGATCGGCAGAAAGAGAGCAACCCGTCCAGATAGGCGCCGCCCGGATTATAACCATTTGCGACGCCAGGCCCACCGACTTTGGCATTCGGATCAAGCTCTTTGATCTTCCAGGCGATTTTTGAGTAAAATTCATAATATCGGTTGGGGTCGTTACTGTTCCAGAAAAAAGTGAGGTCAGGCTCGTTCCAGATTTCCCAATAGGCAATCTTGCGGGGTATCCCTGACATGTTGAGCTGCTGGGAATATCGTTGGACGAGGGTTGAGACGAGGGTCACGTAAATGTCGAAATTGGCGGGTACTTCATAACCGCTATCGATGGTGCGCCCGATGCGAAAAAGGACCTCGCGATTGATGCCCTGCGGGTTGACGCTGGCATTATTATTCATGATCCGACGGATGTAGTCATCGGTGATGTCGTAATTCGCGTCCCTGAAGGCGAGGTCGTAATTGCCCTGGCTCATGCCTGTGGCGGCATTGGGGTAAATGGTGCGCACATTGCCGAAACGCGCGACGAAATTACGCGCCTGACCGGCCTGCGCGTTTGGCACATTTGATATCAATTGGTCATTATTATCCTGCAGACCGGCAACGGCGCCATTATCAAGGTCGCCCACACCGTAAATATCGTGCAAACGAACATGTGTGATGCCCATCTGGTTGAACTGGTCTTCCAGATCCGGAAAGCCCGGCATGACGGAAATGGGTGAGCCATTGACACCTGCAACATCCTTGAGCTGGCCATTATTGCCTTTAGACGAATCCTGAGAGTCATAATTGATATTGATGGAGAGCATGTTTCAGGCCTTCCCGCATTTTTATTGTTGTTTCTCTGAGGCGCTTGTGACCTCCGGAACGCGCCTCATTTCCTCACCTTGAAACAATTATATCCCGCGACGGCTTATTTAAAAACGCCGCGGGATAAGTTAAATGTCAGGATTAAGACAGTATATGCGCCAAAATTTGCAGGAGACTTTAGAATTTAAGCCGATATAAGCTGCCAATCAATTTGCATCGTGACCGTTGCAGCATCCGTATCACCGAGAGACATGGTTGAAGTTGTCCCGGACCCGCTACCAATATCTTTGAGAAATCCGCTTTTCATCGCGCGGAGTCGGAAGGTCGCCGTTTGATGACCGCGTCCCATAATGGATCTTCTCATCATTCTGAAATTTCCGGCAAAACTCCAGCCTATCGAAGAGGAAAAAAACGGCCTCTTGGTACGGTCACGCGCATAAATGATTTTCGGAGAAAGAGAGAGTGTGACGTTATAGATGCTCCCAGCCGTCACGTAATAGTCATCGGGTATGCTGGTCCCTTCTAAGATCTGATCGAACCAGATCAACATCACGTTCGTCAATTTTTTCGATACGGAGAAAGATCCCCGGGAGGGTCCAGTCGGCGTCGGTGACGGAACAGGTGGCGGCGCGTTCGTCCCGTTGGCAAGCGTCAGCGTGTAGAGCGTGACCGTGTCCTCCGTCGCCTCCCGGTCGATAATGGAATAGGTCGAGCCCTGCTGCTGGGCAATCGGGGCCGTCGTGATCGGGGGCAGCATGGAGCCAAGTCCACCGCCTTCGACAATGCGGCGCGCTTCAAACGAAGCGACGGTCGATGGCATATTTTGAATATTGAGGGTGACGCCGCTGCTGCTGGCGTCATAATTGCGCCTTCGCGTGGGGAATGTGCCGTTTGTCGGCAGTTGTCGCACCGTGTCGTGCTGCGTCACGATGTTGTTATTGGATAATGATGATGGCTGCATGCCAGCAAAATAATGCTGCACCGACCAATCATCCGTTATCTCACTGATGTCACGACCGAAATCAACATAATGTTGTTGATAGAGCTTGCCATTTGACGGCGCTGTGTCAGCCCTGCTGAGCGACGGATCGATCCGGAAGTTCGCGACCAGGATATTCAGTTTGTCGCCACACCGCCCCGCCAGGAGGCTAATGCCCGTATAATTCGTATCCGTGGTGCGCAGCAGAATCGGCGTTTGTTTTATCTGGTTGAACAGTGCAAAGGCCTGGGCAGCGTAAGTGCAGAAGCTCTTAAATCGTGTATCAATCGGGTTCGGCGCGTCATTGAACAAACCGAAGGACAGGGCGTCGCCCCGGTAATAATAGGCACGGTCAACCTTGCAGTTCTGCATGTAGATCAATGACGATGTCAGGTAAGCGGCATTACGGGCAGATTGGACTTTGGTGAACACATTTTTTGACGCAAACGGCGTCGAATTCCATTCCGAGCAGATGCTCTCAGCGTCTTGAAAGCCATTATTTTTCAGCGACGTCTGTATGGCATTGCCGATATCGATGATGTTCTGGGGGTCAGACGTCACGTTTCCGTAATAATGCCACGAGATGAAATCAAGCGGGACATTGTTTGATTTGCAATAAGCGAGGAGCCCGTCAAGGTAGGCGCCACCCGGATTGAACCCATTCGCGACGCCGGCACCTCCGACTTTTGCGGAAGGATCAACTTCCTTGATCTTGCGCGCGATCCTGGAATAAAATTCATAGTATCGCGTAGGATCGTTGCTGTTCCAGAAGAAGGTGAGGTCAGGCTCGTTCCAGATTTCCCAGCGCGTGATTTTGCGGGGTATATTGGAGAGGCCGATATTGGCGGAATAACGCGCAACCAGAGTACCGACGAGAGACGCATAAATGTCGAAATCTGCGGGTAATTCGTAGCCTCCGTCGATGGTCCGCCCGACTCGAAACATAACGTCGCGTTGAATTCCCTGCGGGTTAACGCTCGCATTATTATTCATGATTCGACGGATATAATCGTCCGTGATGGCGTAATTCGTGTCCTTAAAGGCCAGGTCATAATCACCTTTTTCCATGCCGATCGCAGCATTGGGGAAAATTGTCCGCAAATTGCCGAAATCAGCGATAAATTTCTTCGCCCGGTCAGCCTGATCCGGCGGAACGTTAGAGATCATCTGATCATTATTGCCACGGCGCCCGGCGATGGTGCCATTATCAAGGTCACCGACGCCGTAAATGTCGTGCAGACGAACGTCCGCGATGCCCATCTGGTTAAACTGATCCTCCAGATCAGGGAAACCTGGCATGACGGATATGGGTGAGCCATTGACGCCGGCGACATCCTTCACCAGGCCTTCCCGGCCGATTGAGGTGTTCTGGGCAGCGAAATTGATGTCTATCGGTAACATAAGGCGAGTTTTTCCTATTATTATTTTCTTCAAATCGCGATGCGTTTGTTAAAACGGCGCTTTTCGGCGACTCCCTGAGAAATCGTCGTAAAGCGCTCATCAAAATATTGTTGGGGGACAGGTTCGCGGGATAATTCACGCGATTTCAGTCCGTTTCAGCGGGAGAACGATAGGCCACGCGTTGTGGAACGTGGCTTTCCCCCAGGTCCATCTTAAAGATCTGCGTGCTCAGAGCGCTCGGTAGGGGCTTAAGACGCCCCAACTTTATAATCAGCAATGGGTGATCGTCATCCGACGCGCAAAAACCGATTTTTCACTTATTCATCCTCAATTGCGGCGACGATGCAGAGGTCTCGTTGACCGGAAAATCGCGTCTATCCGACTTTCATGGGAAGAAATCCTGACAAACCGCAGTCCGACGTCGCCCATGACGTAAGACATCATGTCCTTGAAATCTGATTTGTTTCATTATTATTTACGCAAGGCTTAATGGAATGTTGATTGAGCGAATGTTAATTTCGTTGAGAAGATAAGTCAAATCTTTTCAAGGCCTTCCGGCCTGACCACTGTTGAATCGTCAATCGCAATTATGCTCTCAAACGCAGCTAAAAATAGGCTGACAAACAGATGCGCGTCCACCGGCCGAGGGCGCGACGGCGGACGATTCAGCACGGCGCAACAACAGTATTTTGACGCGGCCGTACGACAATTTCCCGGGCTATATTAATATTTGAGAGCCACCTGAGGCGAAGCGCGCTTCGCCAGATTGACGGTGCTGACATTATGCAGGTTATGATGCGTGCATTGGTCACAGATGCCCTCAATTTCCACAGTGGAATGGTGCCGCGTAAAACCCAATGCCGCGGCGGTTTCGGCAATCGCCTCTTCAATGTCCCCGCCACAAATCTCCCGCACATCATGACATTGAAGGCAGATGAGAAACTGCACTTTGTGCCGCGGCGCATCCAGGCCGTGTAGAGCCCGCGTGTGGGAGCAGGCAATGAAAGCGGCCAGGCGTTCAAGCCGGTGGATCAACCCGCGCGACAGCAGAAAATCCAAAGCGCGGTACACGGTGGGAGGTGCGGCATTTCGGCGTGTCAGCCTGAGCTCTTCCAGGATGTCATAGGCACCGACGGGGCGGTCATGCGACAAAATGAGGCGCAGAACCTCACGCCGGATGGCCGTCATCCGAATATTGCTGGCTTTGCACTCCTCTTCCGCCGCGGCGAGGATCGCTTCAATTTTCTGTTGATCGTCTGAGGTTTTCCCGGACGTTTTCATGACAGCGCTATTTCCTGGATTGTCATTTTGAGAAGCGGGCCTCTATATTCGCATGGAATGAGATGTAACTATGTAACGTTTGTGAGGGTTCAATTGCGCAGCGTCGCCATCGCTCTTATGATCCTCCTCCTCAATGTCCACAATGCGACGGCGCATCCACTGCGCGTTGTCTGCGTTGAAGCCGTCTGGTGCAATATCGCGTCGCAACTGGGTGCTGGTGTCATAGTAACGCAGGATCTGACCTCACGCCAAGCGATCGACCCGCATTTTCAACAGATTTCCGCAAGCCAGATCAAGCGTCTCAGTGAAGCAGATTACGTGATTGTGAATGGCGCCGGATATGATGACTGGGCCGCCCGTTCCATCCACGCGCTCGGGAAAAAGCCGTCTTCCATCATCGCCATCAGTGCGCTCGCCCCGGAAGTGGCACGCCGCAACCCGCATCTTTATAACAGCCTTGATGTGGTCGCACGCTTCGCGCGGCAATGGACTTCGACACTCATGCAGGTTCTGCCGCAAAACCGTGATCGTCTCATCGCTAATCAAAATCTTTTCTTGAAGGATCTCTCTGCCCTGCGTGACAGAATTGCGATATTGCGCAAGCGATTACAGGGAAGCCGGGTCGCGGAGAGTGAGCCCGTGTCTGCACTTCTTCTGGAAGATCTCGGCCTGAAAACCATGGATCGACGATTTGCTTTGGCGATCATGCATCATACAGAACCGTCGCCTCAGGACGTCGCCCGTCTGGAGGCTGATTTTCAGAACCATGATGTTCGCGTCTTTATCGTCAACGCGACCGTTTCCGCGCCATCGGTCGATGCCCTCAAAGTCAAAGCCCGGCACGCCGGCATTCCAGTCATCTACAGTGCAGAATATCCCCCTGAAAAGAAAAGGTGGCAGGATTGGATGAATGACCAGTTATCGGCTCTGGATCAAGCCTTGCCATGACAGATATTGTGTCGGCCCATCGGACAATTGACACTGGCATTGCGTCGCGGCCGGTTATTGAGATTTCCGCCCTGCGCATCGGTTTCGGGAAGCATGTCCTCCTTGAAAAGGCTGATCTCTGCCTTCATGAAGGGCAATTAGCGGTTCTGATGGGGCCGAATGGCCACGGAAAGACGACATTTCTCCGCACAATTCTTGGTTTGCACCCCTGCATGGCGGGCTCCGTCAAAATTCTCGGTCGTGCCGCGCAATTGGGGCGGGCTGGGATCGGTTACCTCCCGCAGGGACGTCGTGTGCCCGTGCCACAAATAACCGCGCTGGACCACGTAAAATCGGCATGGCGAGGCGACCGTCTGGGTCCCCTTAATTTCTCTTCCACCTGCCATAAAGATGTGATGCGCGCCCTTGAGCTCGTAGGGGCGCCGGGCTTCGCGCATCGGCCCATGGGCTTCCTCTCAGGCGGGGAAAAGCAGCGTATATTTTTAGCCATCGCCTTATTGGCGCACCCCAAAATCCTGATCCTCGATGAGCCGATGACAAGTGTCGATGCGGAGGGGCAACAACAGATTGTCTCCCTTCTGGCACGGCTCTGCCGGGACCTTCGTCTAACTATCCTCATGAGCACGCATCACCTCGACCCGTTCCGTCTCACCCCCCATCTGGCCCTCCATCTGACGCAATGCCGGTTGGAAAAAGCCGATGCTTGAATTTGACTTCATGCGTCACGCCTTTCTCGCTTCAGCTTTCATCGCGATCTCATGCGGCGTGGTCGGGTGGTTTCTGGTGCTGCGTGGCCAAAGCTTCGCCGGTCACGCCCTTTCCCATGTCGGTTTCACCGGCGCGACGGGAGCCGTCCTGATCGGCCTGTCGCCCCTTACCGGGATGCTCGCCATCACCTGCGTCACGGCCGTTTTTATGGGGTGGGAGGCTACCTCCGCGTCACGGGCCACCCCGCCGCCGGATCACGCACGGGATAGTTTGACGGGCCTCGTCCTCGCGGCAAGCCTCGGGATCGGGCTTCTGTTCTTAAGCTGGCAGACATCGCCAGCCAGCAGCGCAACGTCACTTTTATTCGGCAATCTGTTCGCGGTGGATCGCGCTTTACTGACGCCACTGATCGCCATCTCGGTGACCAGTATCGCACTCATGATGTTGATTGCGCGGCCTCTGCTGCATGCCAGCCTCGACCCCGACCTCGCCATGATTCAGGGCGCGCGGAAACGCTGGATCGCGGTCGTTTTTACGCTCAATGTCGCCCTGGTGACATCTGTCTGCGCCATGATGACCGGCATATTGCTCGTTTTCGCACTGCTGGTTGGCCCGGCAGCCACAATATTGCGGTTGGGCTTCTCGCCGCTTATGGGCGTTTTCTCATCTGCCATGCTGGCTTTGGCACTGGCATGGGCGGGGCTCGCCCTGTCCTGGTGGACGGATGCACCGCCTTCATTCTGGATCAGCGTCGGGTCCGCTCTCTGCTATGGCCTGGCGTGCCTCATCATGCGGCGACGGACCTACACTAAAACCGCTCGCGCCGCTTTCATCGATTGATTAAGGCGACCAGAACGATGAAGGCAACAAGCAGGCTCTGCATGATGATCAGGTGTTTCACACCGATCACCGGGATATCCATGCGATTTTTTTTTGGCGCGGCCATGCAGGTCTTCTCTCTGCAAAATAAGGTCTGATATTGTCAGTCATGTCGGGTGCGATGAGGTGCAGTTCAAGCTTTATCCGCTAGGAACACCCATCGGCATTTCCTCCCCGTTCGGATTTTGATCCGCCGGGCTGAAGTAACTGTGACTGAGGATACATTTTTATATCCTTAATTTTCAATGACTTGTTTATTCCGCAATATTAGCAACAAAAAAAATCTTTAAAAAAGAAGATATTTCCAAACGTTGGTGTCGACTTGAGACGGTCTTGTCACGCGGTCGCTTTGATGCATAAACCTTAAAAAACTCTCAATGACAATATTTCAGCCGAGGGCATTATGTTTTTCGCGCGCGTTTCCGATAAGGAAGAATTCCTGCTACGTTACTGCCTTTTTCTGCTTCTCATCGGGTTATTTGTTTATCCGATCATTCACGCGAATTTTTACCTCATCGACGATCACGGGCGCGCTCTGAACCCCTATATCGGCATGGCCGCGAACGGGCGATACCTCTCCGAACTGCTTTTCATCGCCCTGAATACGTCGTGCCATCAGCATGATATTGCCCCACTCACGCAGATCCTGTCCGTCGCGATCCTGTCTCTCTCATTGACATCGCTCTCCATGGCATGGCGCTTTAATCGTCTTTCGGGCCTTCTCGCCCTCAGTTTCATTGTCTGCTCGCCCTATTTCCTTGAAAATCTTTCTTACCGTGTCGACTCGCTTTACCAATCTTTGGCGCTCGCGACGGCGATTGCAGCCCTTTCTCTCTCCGTGCCGATGACGGGCTTGCGTCGCTATCTGACCGTGGCGCTGATCCTGTTTCTGACCGTCAATTTATATCAGCCCGCGGTGAATGTGTTCCTCGTCCTGCTTTGCCTCGGCACGCTTTTTCAGATGTTGGAAGGTGGCATCAAGGTCGCGTCGCTTTATTACGTCAAAAATCTTCTCTGTCTTGTCGCGGCGCTTTGCGCCTATAAGGCCGAGACATTTCTTCTGCATCTGGAAGGATTTAATTTCGATTATCTGCACCTGCACGCTGCGACGACATCCAATCCCCACCTCGTCGCGCGCCACATCGTCCAATTCCTCAAATTATATCTCAATGAGTATGCGCGAGGTAATCACGCGCGGATCCTTCTCATCGGCCTGGTCGGCGGTGTCACAGGTCTCGGGTTTCAGGCTTACATATCCCGCGGCATACGGGGCGGTATCTTCGCGGGTTTTTTATTGGGGCTGGCCATACTCTCCATGCCGGGCGTCATGTTGGTCCTCGCTTCACCCGTCTTCGATGCACGCGTGCTGATGAGTGGTGGCGCATTTCTGGGCCTGGCAATATGCTTCCTCCTCGGTCGGGATGCGGCATTCAGAGGCTGGCGGCGCGTGCCGATTTTGCTAAGTGGATGGATGCTGCTTACCCAATTGATGATGGCTTACGAGTGGGGCAATGCTGCACACGCCCAGGCGCTTTTTGAAAACAGGCTCGCCGCGGAGATTGTGGAGGATGTATACACGGCCAGTCACGGGCGGCCCGTCGCGCTGCGCGTCTTCTCATCCTGGGGGGATTCAGACCCCGTCCCGGTTGATCCAAAAGCGCGCGTGATTTTTGATCATCGCGCCTCACTCCATCTGGACGCGCTTTTACCGATGTTCAAAATCTGGGGATGGAATGGTGTCATCCTCAAAGAATTCGGCTTGCAGAGCAACGCGACATATCTCGGCTTTGATGAGGAGAGTCCTGTCTTTTCGATGACGGAGGCCGCGGCGATGCGTCATTCATGCCGTTTTGAACATCAGATCGCCCGGCGTTATTACAGCCTTTACCAGGCAGGCGACCGCATTCTGATCGATTTCAGCCGCGCCTGTCCCATCCGATGATCACTTTGCGTAGACGCGCCTCTTTATGAAGAGAGGCCGTTGTTTTGCCTCCATATAGATGCGCCCGATATACTCCCCCAACATCCCGATACTCATGATCTGCACGGACCCGAAAAAGATCACGGCACAGAAAAGGGACGGGTAGCCGGGTGCATTGGTCCCGGTGATCAGGGTCCGCACGAGGATGAAAAATCCATATAAGGCCGCCATGCAGGCGCCGGAAAAACCAATATATGTCCAGATTCTCAGTGGAATCGTTGAAAACCCCGTTATGCTTTCAAGCGCGAGATTCCAGAGGGCGAGCCCGGAAAAGGATGTTTTACCCGCGAGGCGGGGTGGGCGCGTATAATCAATTGTTTCGGTGCGAAATCCAACCCACGCGAACAGGCCCTTCATAAATCTCTGGCGTTCCGGCAATTGCGCCAGCGCGTTGATGACGGCGCGGTCCATAAGGCGAAAATCACCTACATTTTCAGGAATTTTCACTTTGGAAAGAGCGTTATGGACGCGATAAAACCAGGCAGCGGTCAGACGCTTCGCATGGCCGTCAGATGACCGGTCCACACGTCGCGCGAGAACGACATCCGCACCGCCACGCCATTTTGCAAGCATCTCAGGGATGAGGTCCGGCGGGTCCTGGAGATCCGCATCCATGACGATGACGGCATCGCCCTTCGCCTCCAGCAAACCTGCGGTCATGGCCGCCTCTTTACCAAAATTGCGGGATAGTTCCACGATTTTGAAGCGTCCGTCTTTGCCATGAAGCGCAATCAAACGTGCCAGGCTGTCATCCTGACTCCCATCATCGACGCAGATGACTTCCCATTCTTCTAAAGCGAGATCTTCAAGAATTGGTGTGATCGTGTCTGAAAAGCGTTCCACATTCCGGCTCTCATTGTAGAACGGCACGACAAGAGAAAGAGATTTCATTTTCGACATTGCCTCAATACCTGCGTTCATCGTCTGGCCGTGCTGGCAAAGAACCTTAATAGCATAAAATCTTTACGCTGTTGATGCGGTGACGACCTGCTCGATGATTGTAAAGGCCGATTGCCCTTTGAAATGAGAAGCCTGATCAAGACGCGGCGGCCCAGGTGTCGGCCTGCTGAACTCTTTTTACGGGTTCCATGCTGAAAGGTGGCGAGCCCCTCACAGCGCGATGCCGTGCAAGCATCTCCTCATCCCGCTAATTTGAACTGAATCTAAGGCCGTGCAAGCTCGTAGAGCGCGACAGAGGCGGCGACAGAGACATTGAGACTTTCCATATCACCTTGCATGTGCAATCGCGCGATTTCATCACAATGTTCCCGGGTCAGGCGACGTAAACCTTCCCCCTCCGCCCCGAGGACGAGCGCCGCGCGTCTCTCCCCCAAACCTTCCCGCGACAGGATGCTGCCGCCGGTATCCAGGCCGATCACCCAATGACCCGCTTTCTGCAGTTGCGCGATCGCGCGGGACAGATTGACCTCACGCACCACCGGAATCACATCCAGCGCGCCGGACGCGGCTTTTGCCATGACCCCGCTTTCCTGCGGGGCGTGGCGGTCCTGAAGGATAATGCCCGCCGCATTGAAGGCAGCGGCAGAACGCAGAATGGCCCCGATATTGCGTGGGTCGGTCACCTGGTCGAGGATCAGGATCGTCCCCTCCCGATCGGACAGGTCCTCAATCGCGGATGGCGCTAGAGGGGCGACGCGCAAGGCGATGCCCTGATGCACCGCATCGCGACCACAGAGAGGGTCAATGCGGCTGCGATCGACAATCTGCGGGGCCACGGCCTGCATGATCTCGACTTGAGAGAGCGCTTGCGCAGTTTCTCGTGTCACGAGCAGTTCATGGGCCTGACGTTGCGGATTTTTGAGCGCGGATGACACGGCATGTAAACCGTACATCCAATAACCGGCCTGTCCCTTCTGGCGGGGGGCGGCTGCGTGCTCCGTGTGGCGATCGCGTTTATTCTGTCTCGACATGGTTCACTCTATAAGCGAAGTCGCGCCCGCCGTCATGTGACAAAAGCGGCCTGCTTTGACGGAAGGGCGTTGACAGATCGTGTAGAAAGCCATATCCCGCAACGACCGAACGGAGAGGTGCCCGAGTGGCTAAAGGGGGCGGACTGTAAATCCGCTGGCGTACGCCTACGTTGGTTCGAATCCAACCCTCTCCACCATGATCCGTTATCACGGTTTCTCATCCCTACTCACAACCCTTGATTTCCCCCGGTTTTCCGCCATAAACTTCTCTCATGGCTTCTCGCCCCTTGTCATGCAAGCGCACGAATTTGGGGGCAAATTTGGGGGTCACAAAAAAAGGGGTGGGGGCATCCGGGCGAATTCTTACAAAATCCGCTTTCGTCGCGCTTGACGTTAATGCCAGCCTCACCTCTCACCTATTCGACGAAATCCTCGGCCCGGTAGCCCTGCGCGAAAAGAAGGCTTCGCAACGTGGTGAAATTGACCTGAAGCGATACTTCCGCCCTTAATTTCGGCTTACCGTGAAAGGCGATGCCGAAACCGGCATGGTGCAGCATCGGCAGGTCATTGGCGCCATCACCGGTTGCCAGCGCCGCGGAATTCTGTGCGCCGCGCTCAGCGAGGAGGCGAGTCAGATGCGCCTTTTTACTGTCAGGTCCGAGGATGGGCGCGGCGAGGCGTCCGGTGAGCGTGCCATCCTCAATCCCCAGCACATTTCCATAATGCTCATCAAACCCGCAAGCCTCTGCGACGCGGGAGGTAAAGAACGTGAAACCGCCCGAGACGAGGGCGGTGCGGGCATTATGGGCGCGCATGGTTTTAACGAGCGTTTGAGCACCCTCATTGATTTGCGTCGTCTTCCAGACATCTTCAAGCAAGGCGGCGGGGTGCCCGCGCAGCAGGGCGACGCGCTCCGTCAAAGCGGCTGCGAAATCGAGCGCGCCGTTCATCGTCGCGTCCGTGATGCGTTTTACCGCGTCCCCGCACCCGATTAGGGCAGCGAGCTGGTCCAGCGTTTCATCCGCGACGATGGTGCTGTCCATATCAGCAATCAGGACGGCTTTACGTCGGCCGCGCTGTTTGACAAGCAGCGCATCAACCTGATGAGGGGCCAGCGCGGCGCGGATCGTGGCCGGGGTCGCGGCGCCCGTGCCGGGTTTGCCGCAGGGGATCTCAACAGCTTCCCCCTCTGACAAAATGACGGGCCGCGCCCCTTTGACCATGGCGCGGGCAATATCAATGGCTTCCGGGGGAAGGGTCCCCGCTTTGCGGTCAAAAATAAGGACGAGTGCGTAAGGGTGGGTCATGAACTCGCGGAAACTTCTTTTCTGTGTCACAAACGACGCATGCAACACACGCCGACCGCGCTTATTGTGGCCGGACCGACGTGCTCCGGCAAGTCGGCTCTGGCATTTTCCCTCGCGCAGCTTTTTGACGGGGTCATCATCAACGCGGATTCCATACAGGTTTACAGGGATCTGCGCGTATTGACCGCGCGCCCGTCAGAGGCGGAAATGCAAGCCGTGCCGCATCGCCTCTACGGGGTCCTTGACGCAGCGGAAAATGGAAGTGTCGCCTGGTGGCGTCGCCGCGCGCTCAATGAGATGGAGGCGGCCCTGGAACTGGGCAAATTGCCGATCTTCTGCGGTGGGACGGGCATGTATCTGCGAGCTCTTATTGAAGGATTGGTGGAAGTGCCTGAACCGGGGCCGGAAGCCCGCGCGCAAGCCCGCGAAAAACTCGCGGTTGAAGGACCCGAGGCGCTTTACGCTGCGCTTCAGTCGATTGACCCCGATGCGATCAGGCGAATCGCGCCGGCAGATGGTCAGAGGTTGGCACGCGTCTGGGAGGTGTGGCGCGGCACAGGCAAAACCCTGAGCTGGTGGCGTCAGAAATCGCGCCTTCCCGCGGCGTCATGTCGCTTCATCGCCCTGCGACTCGACCCACCGAGGGACGCGTTGCGCGCGGCCATCGCGGCCCGTTTCGATGTCATGCTGGATCACGGTGCGATTGAGGAGGTCACCGCTTTACGTGCCCGCAATTTAGCGCCTTCCCTCCCTGCCATGCGCGCACATGGCGTGCCGGAATTGGTGGCATTCCTCGATGGAAACATGACCCTGGCCATGGCGCGTGAACGCGCGACCCTGGCGACGGGACAATACACAAGGCGGCAGGCCACGTGGTTTCGACATCACGAACTTGCGAGCGATTCGTTCACGTATAATTTATCGCAAAGATTTGAGCAATCTACGCAATTTTCGGAAAGAACGTTAGAAGATTTAGAAATATTTATACGGATGCGATTGACGCGCTGTTGAATTTTGCGGTAATCCCCCTTTCTCAAAAGGGAGGTCGGTTATGTCCGATTCAGATCATCCGGTCGCGACATCGTCAAAAACGGCACAAAATGGCGCGCAACAGCTTCTTGACCTGCTGGTTGAGCACGGTGTTGATGTTATTTTCGGCTATCCCGGCGGCGCGGTCCTCCCGATTTACGATGCGCTGCACCAGCGTGACGATATACGCCACATTCTTGTCCGGCATGAGCAGGCGGCCGTCCATGCTGCGGAGGGCTATGCCCGCGCCACAGGCAGGCCCGGTGTCGTGCTGGTGACAAGCGGCCCGGGCGCGACAAACGCCGTGACCGGTCTGGTCGATGCCTTGATGGACTCCATCCCGATCATCTGTATTTGCGGGCAGGTCCCTTCCGCACTGATCGGCAATGATGCGTTTCAGGAAGCGGACACAACCGGCATCACGCGTCCCGCCACGAAATATAATTACCTCGTCAAACACGGTAAGGACCTTGCACCGATCGTTCGGGAGGCCTTTCGTGTCGCGACGACGGGGCGGCCCGGCCCTGTGCTGATCGACCTCCCCAAGGATATTTCAGTCGGTAAGATTGAGGCGGCGCCCTCGCGCTTTGATAGCCGGAGACGCCCTTACGCGCCGCAGACCCAGCCTGACCCTTCCGCGATCCGGGAAGCGGTCGCGATGATGAAGAAGGCGCGTCGACCTCTCTTTTACACAGGGGGCGGGGTAATCAATGCAGGGCCGGGTGCCTCCGCCGCTTTAAGTGAATTGGTGCGTAAAACCGGCTTCCCCGTTACCTCAACCTTGATGGGCCTCGGCGCTGTCCCGACGACGGACCCCCATTTCCTCGGCATGTTGGGGATGCATGGCAGTTATGAGGCCAATCTGGCGACGCATGGTTGCGATCTTCTCATCGCGCTGGGCGCGCGATTTGATGACCGCGTGACGGGGCGGGTCGACGCATTCTCTCCGGGGTCACGCAAGATCCACGCAGATATTGACCCCGCGCAGGTCAATAAAATCATCCGCGCGGACCACGCCCTTATTGGTGATGTCGGTCTGACCCTTCAGGCATTGAACGAGATGTGGGACGGTGGGCCAAATGAACTGTCTGAATGGTGGCAGATAATTGATGGCTGGCGCGCCGTCGATAGTTTTGCCTTTAAACAGGATATGGACCCGGCGGCCATCATTCGGCCCCAACATGCGATCAAACGCCTTTACGAGGCCACGCAGGCGGTCAAAAAAGATGTATATGTCTCGACGGAAGTCGGACAACATCAGATGTGGGCGGCACAGCATTTTCATTTCGATGCGCCGAATCACTGGCTGACGTCGGGTGGACTGGGAACAATGGGTTATGGCTTGCCCGCCGCGATCGGCGCGCAGATCGCCCACCCGGAGGGGCTGGTCATTGATATTGCGGGCGAGGCGTCTATCCTGATGAATATTCAGGAGCTCGGGACGATGGCGCAATATGATCTGCCGGTCAAAATCTTCATCCTGAATAACCGCTATATGGGCATGGTGCGGCAATGGCAGGAATTATTGCACGGCGCACGCTATGCCCATTCCTACAGCGAGGCCCTGCCGGATTTCACCCGTCTTGCCGAGGCGTTTCATGGTAAAGGCGTCAGGGCGACCTGCGTCGGGGAGCTGGATGAAGCGATTGAGACGATGCTGACGCATAAGGGCTCCGTCGTTGCTGAAATCTGTGTGAGCCCTGATGAAAATTGTTTCCCCATGATTCCGTCAGGGGCGGCGCATAATGAGATGCTTCTCGGGCCGGACCGTCAGACGGACGCTGCGCGGATCACCGATGAAGGCATGATGTTGGTTTGATGAAAGAAGAACGCATAAAAACGGCGATCATCGCCGTGATCATCGAAAATGAGAGCGGGGCGCTGGCCCGGGTTGTCGGGCTGTTTTCAGGCCGCGGCTATAATATTGAGAGTCTCACCGTCTCGGAAATCGACTCGGCCCATCATATGTCACGCATCACCATCGTGACATCAGGCACGGAGATGGTCATCGCGCAGATCAAGGCACAGCTGGAACGTCTCGTTCCGGTGCATGGCGTGCTTGATCTGAGTGAACCGGGGCCGCATGTCGAGCGGGAGCTGGCGTTGATTAAAGTGGTCAATCGCGGTGACCCGCGGACGGAGGCCATGCGCATCGCCGATGCTTTTCATGCCCGCATCGTCGATGTTTCCGCGACATCCTGCGTGTATGAAGTCACAGGATCGAGCGATAAAGTGACGGCTTTTATCGAGCTGTTGCTTCCGCTCGGCGTGATAGAAGTCGCGCGGACCGGCATCGTCGCCATGACACGCGGCGCACAGAAATCATTTCAGGCAGACTGATTTACAAAGTGAGGGAGAACACCGATGCGTGTTTATTACGACCGTGACTGCGATCTCGGCTTAATCAAAAGTAAAAAACTGGCCATTATCGGTTACGGGAGTCAGGGACATGCCCACGCGCATAACCTCCGTGATAGCGGCGTCCGTGACATTGTCGTCGCCTTGCGGCCAGACTCGAAAGCTGTCGCGAAAGCACAGGAGGCCGGATTTAAAGTAATGTCCCCCTCCGAGGCCGCATCCTGGGCTGATGTGGTCATGGTGCTGACACCCGATGAGGGGCAGGCCGATCTTTACAAAGAGCATCTGGAGAAAAACCTGAAACAGGGGGCCGCCCTCGCTTTTGCGCATGGTCTGTCGATCCATTTCCGCCTCATCGAAGCACGTCCTGATCTGGATGTTTTTCTGATTGCGCCGAAGGGCCCGGGCCACACGGTGCGGTCAGAATATCAGCGGGGTGGTGGCGTGCCGTCCCTTGTTGCGGTGGCGCAGGATGCATCCGGGAATGCGCTCGATATCGCGCTCTCTTACGCTTCGGCCAATGGCGGTGGCCGGGCCGGCATTATTGAGACAAGCTTCAAGGAGGAGGTCGAGACGGATCTCTTCGGTGAACAGGCGGTTCTCTGCGGTGGGCTGGTGGAGCTGATCCGGGCCGGATTTGAAACGCTTGTCGAAGGCGGTTATGCGCCCGAGATGGCGTATTTTGAGTGCCTCCATGAGATGAAACTCATCGTTGACCTGATTTATGAAGGCGGTATCGCCAATATGAATTATTCGATTTCCAACACGGCGGAATATGGTGAATACGTCACCGGCCCCCGTATCGTGACCCCGGAAACGAAAGCTGAGATGAAACGCGTCCTGACGGATATCCAGAATGGCACGTTCGTACGGAATTTCATTCAGGAAAATCAGTCAGGTGGGATCGGCTTCAAGGCCATTCGCGCACGTAACGACGCGCATCAGATTGAAAAAACGGGTGAGAAACTGCGCGCCATGATGCCCTGGATCGCGAAGGGCAAACTGGTGGATAAAGCTCGAAACTGAAGCCCTGCCTGACGGCCGCCTGCACCGCGTCAGGCGGTCGTCACAGAGTTTAAGAGGCGCTGCGGTGGCGCCCCCTGACGCGCGCAGACTTATTTTCCGACTTTGTCCGGTTGCGATGGCATCGTCGCCTTTTCACCCTGATTTTGCGCCGGATGATCCTGGCGGAAGAGATCCCATTCTTCAATGATGCGCCCGTCGGGAAGGTGGCACAAAGCGTGCACGCCTTTTTCGTCCCGGACCATCTGCAGTCCGCCGCCTTTCTGGATGCACCAGGTCGATGCCGGATTGCGCATACCCGTGTGCGCGTTGGAAAGCAGAAAATCCTCGCGGGAGCACGCGACGAGAAGCGGCGCCGCCAGGGCAACGCCGATCATCGCGGCGCGCCTGAACGGAACGATATCAGTGCGCTGGTGCCTGATGGGTGAAAAACCGGACATATTTCTCTTCAACTTCAAGCTCTTTCAGCGCTTCCGCGAATTTCTTGAAATGCGGCATTTGCAGATGCGCGTCAAACGCGGCACGGTCTTTATAGGTTTCGTGCAGGACGATGGCGGATTTGTCGTCATTATCCGTCAGAACATCGAAACCGAGGCAACCTTCCTCATCACCGAGAGAATGGCGGCTGTCGAACAGGCAGAGTTCAAAGAACGCGTCAAATGAATCTGGCGCGACGGAAAATTCAGCGAGTACGATGAAAGGTTTTGACACAATCATTTCCTTAAGTTTTCGATAGTTGATTTAGAACCGGAGTTCTGCCAAGAGTAAAGCCTCGATTTACGGGAGAGGCTGGTTTTGACCAGCGCCGAAGGAGCAACCGCCCCGGAAACTCTCAGGCAAAAGGACCGGAATCGTTTTACTTCTGGAAAGAGGCGTCTTTAAGGCGTCCGCCGAAGGGATAGCGATCTCAGGCGAACCGACAGAAGGGGCAAAGATTTCAACCTCTCTCAGGAGGCGTTCGTCTTTGTCCCAAACATTGTGTCGCACAGCTCTCCACGCCCTCCATCTCCGTCTCGGCGCAAAAATGGTGCCTTTCGCCGGGTTTGACATGCCGCTTCATTTTAAAGCGGGGTTGATGGCGGAGCATCTCCACACACGCCGTGCGGCCGGATTATTTGACGTCTCCCATATGGGGCAGATCGAAATCACCGCGCGTGAAGGCGGGTTCGCTGCCGTGGCGACCGCTCTGGAAAAACTCATTCCAATCGATATTGCGGGTCTGGAAAATGGCCGTCAGCGATACGGGTTCTTCACCCTGCCAAATGGGGGTCTCCTTGATGATCTCATGGTGGCGCGACGTGGCGAGGCCGTTTTCATGGTCGTCAATGCGAGCCGTCAGGAGAAGGATCTCGCGCATCTTCGGGCGCATCTTGAGGACCGCATCATCGTCACCCCTCTCAAAAACCGCGCGCTTCTCGCTTTGCAGGGGCCTCTCGCCGCGGAGATCATGAGCGCGCTATGCCCGCCAAGCCATGACATGCGGTTCATGGACGTTATTGATACGGAAATTGATGGCGTTGCCTGTATTCTCACCCGGTCGGGATATACGGGTGAGGATGGGTTTGAGCTCAGCCTCCCCGCCGCGCAGGCCACTGCCGTCGCGGAGAAAATCCTGTCCGATCCGCGTGTCCTGCCGATCGGTCTGGGCGCGCGTGACAGTTTGCGGCTTGAGGCCGGATTATGCCTTTACGGGCAGGACATTGATGAAAACACCACCCCTATCGAAGCGTCCCTCCAATGGGCGATCCCGAAATGCCGCCGTGCCGGTGGGACGCGGGCAGGGGGCTTCCTCGGAGACGACGTGATCCTGAAAGAGCTGGCAGGAGGGCCTGCGCAATGTCGCGTTGGCCTTGCTGCAACGGGACGCGCACCGATCCGCGCCGGGGAGATGCTTTACGCGGACCCGGAAGCGAAAACACCGATCGGCAAAGTGACTTCCGGCGCTTATGGCCCATCTTTTAACGGGCCGGTTGCCATGGGCTATGTGACGCCGGCTTTCAAAGAGGTCGGGCAAACGATTTACGCGGCCCTCCGCGGGAAGGTGATGGACGTCCACATTGTCGGCCTGAATTTTGTCCCCCCCGGTTACAAGCGATAATGAGCGGAGAATGCCGAATATGATGGTTTTTTACACCCCGTCCCATGAGTGGGTCCGTCTGGATGGTGATGTTGCGACGGTGGGCATCACCCGCCACGCTGCGGAAGAATTGGGAGAGCTCGTCTTCGTTGAAGCCAAGGATGCCGGGACATCACTTGCACAGGGTGAGGCGGCGGCTGTTGCGGAATCGGTCAAGGCGGCTTCCGATATTTATGCGCCGGTCGCGGGTGAGATTGCCGGGTTTAATGAGCAACTTTCCGACTCCCCGCATCTGGTCAGTGAAGATCCTGAGGGGGCGGGGTGGATCTTCACGCTCAGGATTACGGATCGCACCCAATTGGACGGCCTGTTGGATGCAACGGCCTATAAAGCCTCCCTCTAACCCAGTCTGCCGACCAGGCGATTATGTCGGCCTGCCTTCGTGATTCTGCCCGCAAGGAGTTTCGTTTCCGTGTCGCAACGCGTTCCCCTTTGGCCTGCGTCTGCGGACGCGCCCTTTATCGACCGCCATATCGGGCCGCGCTCGCGCGATATCGACGCTATGTTGCAAACGCTTGGCCTTGACAGTCTGGACGCGCTGATTGACGCCACAATACCGGCTGAAATCCTTGATCGCGACGGGCCGCGCCAATCAGCGCGCCGCATTGGTGAGGCGCTTACAGAAGCGGAAGCTCTGACAAAATTACGGGAGATGGCCCAACAGAATATTGTCATGCGCTCCATGATCGGGCAGGGATATTACGACACGCTCATGCCTGCGGTAATCCAGCGCAATATCTTCGAAAACCCGGCCTGGTATACGGCCTATACCCCGTACCAGCCGGAAATCAGCCAGGGCCGCCTTGAGGCGCTCATCACTTTTCAGACCCTGGTCAAAGATCTGACCGGGCTGGATATTGCCAACGCATCTTTACTGGATGAGGCCACGGCCTGCGCGGAGGCGATGACATTGTCGCATCGTGTCGCCCGCGTGAAAGGCAATGTTTTCTTCGTCGATTCGGACACGCACCCGCAAATTATCGCTGTCCTGCAAACGCACGCCGCACCGCTGGGCTGGCAAATCATTGTCGGCAGGCCAGAGGACGCCGCATCGCGCGACGATATTTTCGGAATTCTGCTTTCCTATCCCGGTAGCTCCGGCGCGGTGCGGGATGATCGGGACCTCATCGCGCGCCTGCGGGATCGCGACGTCATCATCACCATGACGACGGACCCGCTGGCGCTGCTTCTGCTGAAACCCCCCGGGGAGATGGGGGCGGATATTGCTGTCGGTTCCATGCAGCGTTACGGCGTGCCGATGGGTTTTGGCGGCCCTCACGCGGCTTTCATGGCGGTCAGGGAAAGCTTCAAGCGGCATATGCCGGGGCGGCTGATCGGTGTTTCGCGCGATTCAGCGGGGCGCCCTGCTTATCGTCTGGCCCTGCAAACGCGTGAGCAACATATAAGGCGGGAAAAAGCGACCTCGAACATTTGCACCGCGCAGGTTCTGCTTGCCGTGATCGCGGCGATGTATGCGGTCTATCACGGCCCGGAAGGCCTGCGCGCCATCGCGCAACGTGTGCATCGCCTGGCGTCGATCCTGGCAGCGGGGTTGCGCAAACTGGGTGTCCCGCCTGTTTCGGATGATTTTTTCGACACGATCACCGTCTCAGTCGGTGACGATGCTGATGCAATCCTGAAGCGCGCGGAAGTGGGCGGCATCAATCTGCGGGATGCGGGCGGCGGCAAAATCGGCTTATCCTGCGATGAAGTCACGTCGTCAGAAGATATCAAAATATTATGGCGGGCTTTCGCGCCAGATGCAGATGTGGAGGCGCTGGCGGCCGAAATCACCGTGCCGCAAACGTGTTTCCCTTCGGTTCTGCAACGGGAAGGGGCGCTTTTGACGCACCCTGTCTTTCATCAATATCGATCAGAGACGGAGATGATGCGCTATCTGCGTCGCCTCGCGGATCGTGACCTTGCGCTTGACCGGACGATGATCCCGCTGGGCTCCTGCACCATGAAGCTCAATGCGGCGACCGAAATGATGCCGGTCTCCTGGCCCGGTTTTGCCGCCATCCATCCTTACGCGCCCGCGCATCAGGTAAAAGGATATCACACGCTTTTTGCATATCTTGAGCAGGCGCTCTGCCGTGTCACGGGCTATGACGCTGTGTCACTCCAGCCGAATTCCGGGGCGCAGGGGGAATATGCAGGGCTGCTGGCCATCCGGGCCTATCATAGGGCGCGCGGGGAATCGCAGCGCGATATCTGCCTGATCCCCGCATCGGCGCATGGTACGAACCCGGCTTCGGCCCATCTGGCGGGGATGCGAGTCGTCGTTGTGGCCTGCGATGCGCAGGGCAATGTCGATCTTGATGACCTCAAAGCGAAACTCGCCATCCACAAAAACGCCGTGGCGGCGATGATGATCACCTACCCCTCAACCCATGGCGTGTTTGAAGATCACATCGTGGCCCTGTGCCACCTGGTGCACGCGGAAGGAGGGCAGATCTATCTGGATGGCGCCAATATGAATGCCCAGCTCGGGCTCGCTTACCCGGGTCTGTTTGGCGCGGATGTCTCCCACCTCAACCTGCATAAAACATTCTGCATCCCGCATGGGGGCGGGGGGCCAGGCATGGGCCCGATCGGCGTCAAAGCGCATCTTGCACCTTACCTGCCCGGTCGGCCTGAAAAAGGCGGCGCGCACGCCGTGTCGGCGGCCATGTATGGCTCAGCGTCCATTCTGCCGATATCAGCTGCCTATCTCATGATGATGGGCGATGCTGGGCTAAGGCGCGCGACGGAACTCGCCATACTGAACGCCAATTATATCGCGCATCGGCTTGAACCTCATTTCCCCGTCCTCTATCGTGGTCGACAGGGTTACACAGCGCATGAATGCATTATTGATCTGCGCCCGATCAAAGATGAAACCGGTGTCACTGTCGACGATATCGCGAAACGCCTGATTGATTACGGTTTTCATGCGCCGACCATCAGCTTCCCCGTGCCGGGCACATTCATGATTGAACCGACAGAGTCGGAAAGCCTCGCGGAGCTGGATCGCTTTTGCAATGCCATGATCGCCATACGCGCTGAAATTGCGGAGATTACCAGGGGCGATATCGCGTTGGCGGAAAGCCCGCTCCGCCACGCCCCTCATACGTTGCGTGACCTCACGCGCGATTGGCAGCGCGCCTATACGCGTGCGCAGGGATGTTGCCCGATGGGGGGGGGTGACGCGGACAAATATTTCCCGCCCGTCAATCGCATCGATAATGCCTGGGGAGACCGGAACCTCGTCTGCGCCTGCCCTGATCCCTCAGCCTATGAGGATGTGCCGGCTACGGATTGATGTCGGTGGGTCTCTTGTTACCCGCGTATCAGAATGTAGTTGATGGTCATGTCGATATCAAAATGGTCACCGACCATGTCCGGCGGGATCGGCGGGAGCTGCGCATGCATACTGAAGATACTCATGGCAGCGGCATCCAGCGCGTAAGAACCTGATTGCCCCGTCACGCGGACGGACTTCACGCGACCCTGTCGGTCCAGCACGACATGAAGGGACGACTCCCCCTCCTCCCCATTGGCCACGGCGTCGGCAGGGTAGAAGAGCCGACTTCGGATCCAACGTGAGAGCTCCTCCCCGTAATCTTCACTGACGCCACGGATTTTCCGGACGGAAAGGTTGGGCGAATTCACCGTCCCATTTTTGACGAGAGGCCCGTAGGACATATCGACGGGCCCGTGTGCGCCGCCATAGCGTCCTGTGCGGCGGCGGGGAGAGGGTGAAGCGTCATTATAATCCAGGCTCGCCATGTTCTCGAAGGGATTTCTGGATTTCGGCGCGCTTCGGCGACGCTGGGCATGACGCGGCGGAAGAGGCGGCGTCGGGTGCGGCGCGTCGGTCGGGATGGCCGCATCTGTCGTGGCGGGGCGGGCGGGTTCACTCGTCTCGTCGGGCGGCGAGAGCGGAGACATGGGTTGCGGTGTCGCGCTGCCGGATGCCGCGTCCCGCGCAACCTCATCCTGAAGGTCTTCAGAACTTCGCGCGGGCTTGCCATGCGACGGCAAACCGGCATTCTGCGCGCCTGCATCACTGTTATTCTGAGGCCCCTGCATCGCGCCCTGCATGGGGGTATCGAACGTCACTTCCACCTCATCCGGCAGATCGCCTTGCGCGTGCCCGCGGAAATCAAGATGCCGCGATTGCCAGATCAGCAGGGTGACAAGACATAAATGCAGGATGATCGTGCTGAAGAACGGCCCTGAGAAAGAATTTTCGGGCGCGGCGCGTGGCGTGAGTTTTGTGCGGCTCGGGTGCAAGCGGGCGATGGCGGGGATCGGCGGCACATATTGCGCAAACCGGCTCCTGATCGTCGCCTTCAGCGGCGCTTCAGCTACAGGTGCAGAGCGTTGTGTAAACAGGCGCGGCTCAACGCGGCGCGCCGCGTCGCTGTGACGCCTCTGGAGCTCCGAACGGGTTTCGGTCGATTTAAAGTCCGGCGTGCGGTTCAGCGGAGCACCTGCGTCATAAAAATCATAACAGGGCCAGCGCGCTTTTTACCGCGTCCGGCCAAGGGTCGATATGGCGTCACCGCCCGTATTTAATACCCGTCGATGCGCCCTCTGAAACGTCACCGGCGCTTTACCTGCCTTTAACGGCGCGGAGCTGATTTCAGTACGCGTCGAGGAAAGTCGTTAAAAATGAACTGAAGGTTTCAGGGTCCTCGGCGTGCAGCCAGTGACCGACCTTCCTCATCGTTTCAAGCTGGTGATTGGGGAAAAGTTTTTTCATGATATCGAAATGCTTTTCCGAGACGTAAGGCGAATTCTCACCCCGGATGAAAAGTACGGGCCCATCATAGACGTGCCCCTCCGGCACGTAAGGCCAGTTTTCAATGTTGACAATGGACTCGGCAATTTCCTGCAACCCCATCGTCCAACCCGGGTCATCGCCCAGTCGGATATTCTGAAGAAGCAGATCACGGACCTGTTGCGACTCAACGACGGTGCTCAAAAGATTGTTCGCGTTCGCCCGATCCAGGCGTTTAGGGAATTTGAGCTGAAGCAGATCGAGCGCCAGCTTGCCCTGACCATGCCCGGTCCGTGCCGGAGCCATATCACCGATGACGAGGGAGGAGACGAGTTCCGGGTGCTCAACGGCGAGGAGCATCGCCACTTTTCCCCCCATTGAATGTCCGATAATGGCGGCTGGCATCGCATGATGGGCAATGATTGTCTCTGCGACATCCTGCGCCATGGCCGGGTAATCTCCCGGACCATGCGGACTGTCACCGTGATTGCGTAAATCAATGGCGAGTGTGCGTCTTTTTTCAGCAATGCGCCGCTGGAAAAACCCTAAATTACGCGCGCGACCATAAAGGCCGTGCAGAAAAACCACGGGCGGGCGTGAATTTTCGACTTCTGGCTTGCGTTCTATCACGTTTAACAACACGGTCGGTCTGAACTCCGGTTTTCCAGCCACCTGGCATCGTCCTTTCCCAGGACGTTGAGGATAAGTAGTACTGCGTCAGGCGGGGCAGTTCAACGCCCAAGCGCGCCAGAGGACAAACTTCCATGTCGCTTGATGATCATCGCACGAAACCTGCCTCCCAACGCTTCCTTGCGCCGCTTCACCTGCGCGCGCTCGTGCGACGTCATGAGGTCTGGCTGGTTGCACTCGCCGTGTCGGTTGGGGCGTTGGCGGGTTTATGCGTGTGGCTGATGACGCTGACAACGCGCCTTGCCCATAAAATTCTCTTCAATATTTCGGGAAGTGGGCGTCTATCAGGCGTGGAGCATATCATGTGGTGGCGTGTCCTGATCATCCCCGCCCTCGGTGGGCTGGTTTTGGGGCTTTATAATCGGAGCCGACTTCAAAGGCGGGGCGCGCAACCTGTCGACCCCATTGAAGCCAATGCGCTCCATGGAGGGCGCATGTCCGTGCGGGATAGCTGCGTCGTCGCCTTTCAAACGTTCCTCTCCAACGGGTGCGGCGCCTCTTTGGGCCTTGAAGCCGGTTTCACGCAGCTCGCCGCCGCATTCGGCTCCCGGGTCGGAACAGCTTTTCGCGTGCGAAAGGAAGATCTGCGCATCCTTGTCGGATGCGGGGCTGGCGCGGCGATCGGTGCGGCGTTCAACGCGCCGATGGCAGGCTCGTTCTATGCCTTCGAATTGATTCTTGGCAGTTATTCCCTCGCCAATGTCGCGCCCATCGTTGTTGCAACTCTTTCCGCGATCGGCATGACGCATCTTCTCGGTTATGAAACGCAATTATTGACTCTACCGGCTTTCGAAACATTTGAGTGGCAGGATGTCCCCCCTGTCATCGCCTTGGCCATCATCTGCGCTCTCCTGGGGATCGTGATCATGAAAGGCGTCGCGCAGGCGGAGCTGATTTTTCAGAAGTTCGTCGCGAAGTCGTGGCTTCGGCCCATGATGGGGGGCATCGTCGTCGGGTGCCTCGCCCTTTACACACCGACTGTCCTTTCCGGCGGACATGCGGCGATGGGGTTGGTTTATGACGGTCAATTCACCCTGCTTGTCGCGGCAAGCTTCCTGCTCGTCAAAATCATCGCATCCTGCATTTCCATCGGTGCGGGCTTTCGTGGCGGATTGTTTTTTGCGTCACTTTATATTGGCGTTCTGACAGGGGATATTTTTCACGCCATTTTGCGTTCGTTGGGGGCGGCCCATCTTTCCCCCCAATTTGCGATCACGGTCGGGATGGCCGCCATGGCCACTGCCATCATTGGCAGCCCGATGGCTATGGTGTGTCTCGCGCTTGAAATGACCGGGGATTTCGCGCTCGCCATCGGTGTCCTGCTTGCAAATGTGATGGCCATGCTGACAGTGCGGCGCCTCTTTGGCTATTCCTTCGCGACATGGCGCTTTCATCTGCGTGGCGAGACGATTCGTTCCGCCCTTGATGTCAGCTGGATGCGCCGTCTCAACGTCAAAAGCATGATGCGGGCGCCGGATGCCGTCATGCCATGCGACACATCCATCCGCCAGGCCAGATCATCGATTCCACTTGGCGCCGCGCGCGGTGTCGTCGTGGTGGATGCGGCGCAGAATTACGTGGGCATCGTTCAGCTCAGTGACCTTCATCATGACGTGCACGCGGCGGATGAGAAAATCGCATCGATGACCATGCTGCATCAGCATTTCCTTACGCCGACCATGAATATTCAGGAAGCCGTCCATATCTTCTCCCTCGCGGAAGCGGACGCGCTCGCCGTTGTCGCGTCATGCACCGATCGCAGATTGCTCGGTATATTAACGGAGAAATATGCGTTGCGCCGTTACGCGGAGGAATTGGACCGCAATCGACGGGAGTGGGCGGGCGAGGCCCGTCTCCGGCGGGACAGCCCGAATGCCGCGTAACGGGGCGCGCCGGTTTTTCGGGTTATGCCCGGGCCTGGATGCGGCTTCGCGCGGCCTTGTTTAAATACCATGTTGTTGAAAAAAACGCGTGACTCCACCCGATACGGCCCTGCAGCGATTGACATGCTGCAACTTCATGGCTAGCAACCGCGTCACCAAGGCAGCTCATATGACAAGGGGATGCGGCGGTATGGAATTACCAAAAGAAGATGGCGCTGATAAGCCCTCGCGATCACAAGAGGGACCGGCGGCAAGCTTCGATCAAAGGCTGGCTCAAGCCGAGTCGCGCCTGGGTCCGGACCCGTCTATGCGGGATAAGGCCGACGCGGCATCGGGCGAAAACGCGGGAAAGGGCGATATGTCCCTTTTCGGCTTTGCTGCGCGTATCGGGACCGAAATGGTTGCCGCGCTCGTCGTGGGTGGCCTGATCGGTTACGGGCTTGATCGACTATTAGGATTCCGTGCCTTGTTCCTCGTCATTTTCGCCCTTGCCGGGGGGCTGCCGGCACGTTAAACGTTCTGCGCGCCGTCAAGCAGGTTCATATCTGAGGGGCAGGTGCAGGGCGGTCATCAGTTTTACAGCCATCGTGACCGGTGGCTGAGGTAGAAGCGGGAGAGGCAGTTTGGCCGCCGAGAGAACGATCGACGCACTCAGTCAGTTCGAGCTTTATCCTGTGCTCGGGCAAGTGGGTGCGGCACTTCAGATCAGCCAATCCCCTGTTTTCATGGCCATCGCCGTCCTGATCGTGCTGGCGCTGCTTTATGCAGGCATGCGCCCCGCCGCCGTCGTGCCGGGGCGACTCCAGGCCGCGGCTGAAATTGGCTATGAGTTCATCCATAATCTCGCTGTCGAGACAATCGGGCCGAAAGGGACGACATTCTTCCCTTTCGTTTTCGCGATCTTCTTCTTCATTCTGGCGGGTAACTATCTCGGCCTGCTGCCTTACTCATTCACCTTTACCAGCCATATCGTCATCACGGTGGCGTTGGCGCTGATGGTGTTTGCTGTCTCCATTCTGGCCTCACTCCGATATCAGGGTTTCGGGTTTTTCACGCATTTCATGCCGGAGGGGGCGCCGAAATTGCTGGCGCCGCTGCTGATCCCGATTGAGATCATCTCATTCCTGTCGCGCCCGGTCAGCCTTTCCATCCGGCTTTTTGCGAATATGATGGCAGGCCACGTGTTGCTGGAGGTGTTTGCCGGTTTCACCATCATGCTGGCCGGGGTCGGGATTTTCGGCCCCGTGCTCGCCGTGGCGCCCGTTGCGATCAACATCGCCCTGATGGGGCTGGAATTGCTGGTGGGTCTGTTGCAGGCTTATGTCTTCGCCATTCTCACCTGCATTTATCTGCGTGAGGCCGTGACACATTAGTGTCGCCGCCTCGATATCTCTTGTTTGTTTGATAAGGAAGTAACTTCATGGACGTCTCAGCTGCTCGTGAAATCGGTGCCGGTATTGCTGTCATCGCCCTTGCCGGTGTCGGTATCGGGCTCGGCAATATCTTCTCGACCCTCGTAAGCTCGATTGCGCGCAACCCGGCGTCGCGCCAGCATGTTTTCGGGCTTGGTATGCTCGGCTTCGCTCTGACGGAAGCTGTGGCGCTCTTCGCGCTTCTGATCGCCTTCCTCATTCTGTTCGTCTGAGATCGGGTTATTTCGGCATGCCAAGGGCCACACGATCATCATCGACGCGTTTCGGGATTCTGTCCCGTGCGCTGATTTTGACATCGGGCGTTTACCCCGCTTTCGCGCGGGCCGAAGGCATGCCCCAGCTTGACTTCAAAAACACGCTTCTGCTGGGCCAGGTCTTTTGGGGCGCGATCATTTTCATCGCTTTCTACCTTGTGCTCAGCCGTTCGGCTTTGCCGCGGGTGGAGCGTGTTCTCACGGATCGTCGCCAGCGTATCGAGGGTGACCTTGAGACGGCGCGCCATGCGCGGCGCGGCGCTGACCACGCTGTGGAGGAGTTGCGTCGCGTCCGTAAGGAAGCCGCTGCCCAGGCACAGGAAAACATCGACCGCGTCCTCCGTGAAGCCCGTGAAGCCGCGGAGTCGGAAAATCGTGCCATGGCCGAGCGCCTGAACCGCGAGATCGTGGAAGCTGAAAAGCGCATCGCGGCGGAACGGGAGGCGGCCATGGCGGCCCTGCCAGACGTTGCCACGTCAACAGCTGAGGCGATCATCACCAAAATCCTGACGCCAACGCAGGCAGCCACCACGCCATCCGGCCAGGCCATTCGGGAAGCTGTCGCGCGGGCGCTTCCGCGTCAGTCAGATTGATCGGAGGGCACTATGCTTCACGACCAGAGATTTTATGTCGCTGTCGCCTTTGTGTTGTTCTTCGTCTTTTTCGGACGCAAGATCTGGCGGGTGGTGGCCTCAGGACTGGACAGCCGGGCCGCGCAGGTGCGGCGGGACCTTGATGAAGCAGGCGCTTTACGCCGTGAGGCTGAGAAGATGCTTGAGGACGCCACGCGCAGCCGTGAGGAAGCGATTGCCGACGCCAAAACCCTGATCGAAAATTCCCGACGTGAAGCTGCCATGATTGCCGATGCCGCCCAGCGCAAGGCGGAGCAGGTTATGCAACAGCGGGAGCGCCTCGCCCATGATCGCATCGCCGCTTCCCGTCGCGCCGCCATTCAGGACGTAAAGGAAGTGGCATCCAACGCGGCCGTCACGGCTGTACGGTCCCTCATGAGTCAAGACGTTGCGCGGGATGATTCGCTGGCTCGAAATCTGTTTGATCAAGGTCTTGATGCCTTGCCGGCTGCGTTGAATGGGCATGACGGAAAAACGGCGAAACGCCACTAACGCATTCGGCGCGCTCCGGCGCTTCCGAACAAGATCGGGATGAGGTAAGCTCCAGAAATGTCCCGCCCTCTCTCGATTATTATCGCTGTTTTGAACGAGGCCCGCAATATTGGGCCGGTTTGCGCCGAACTGTCAAAAATGGCGGCGTCATTCCCTGAGCATGAAATCATCTTCGTCAATGACGGCAGTACGGATGACACATTGGCGTCGCTGCGTGCGGCGCGCGCGGCGGGGCTGACGCAGATGCGGATCATCAGTCACGATCGGCGTCTTGGCAAGTCCGCGGCGCTTCGTACCGGGATTGAGGCGGCCCACGGAGAATGGATTGCCACGATGGATGGTGACGGGCAGGATGACCCGGCAACCATCATCACAATGTATCGCGCTGCTACACAGTTTAAGGAGGCTGAGGCCCCGATCGTTGTCGGTGTGCGGCGCAAGCGACGTGACGGGCTCTCCCGTCGACTGGCCACGCGCTTCGCAAACGGATTGCGACAGAAACTGCTGAAAGATGGCTGCCCGGACACCGGGGCCCCCATGAAGCTTTTTCGGCGGGACATGTTTATGCGCCTGCCGCAATTTGAGGGTTTGCATCGGTTCTTACCCGCCTTGATGGGCACTTACGGTGCGAAGCTGATCTGTATCGAGACAAAACACCGGCCCCGCCTGCACGGCGTCTCAAAATACACAAATTTCGGCCGCGCCTGCGTGGGGCTTCGCGATATGATGGGTGTTGCCTGGCTTCAGAATCGCACGCGCCTGCCGCGCCAACTTACGGAAGAATAGCGGTTTGGCGCGCTTAGACTGGCGCCATTACAGCGCCATCGCCCTCCTGACTTTTCTGATCTTTCTGCCAGGGCGCATGACCTTGCCGCCCCTTGATCGGGATGAACCCCGCTATATGGAAGCCTCCGCACAGATGCTGGAGACGGGTCAATTCATCGACGTGAAATTTCTGGATCAGAAGCGCTATCTGCAACCGGCCGGCATTTACTGGCTTGAGGCCGGGGCGGAGGCGGTCTTCGGTGGCCCGTCCGCGCGCCATTCCGCCTGGCCCTATCGCATCCCCAGCCTGATCGCCGTCACCGGCGCCGTGACGCTGACGGCATGGCTCGGGAGCCTGCTTTTCGGGGCCATGACGGGCCTGGTGGCAGCGGCCTTCCTCGCTGTCTCAACGCTCATGACGGCGGAAGGGCGGATGGCGACCATCGACACCGTTCTGCTTTTCGATATCCTCCTGGTTCAGGGGGCTCTGCTTAAAACCTATCTCTCCGCGCAGCAGGGGCGCGTTGTCCCCTTTAAATGGGCGTTGTTGTTCTGGCTCGCGCTGGGATGCGGGCTGCTGTTGAAGGGGCCGGTCGTCCTCATCCCGTCTTTCGGCACGATTGGCGCTTTATGGCTGTGTGAGCGACGGCGGGAATGGTGGCGCGGGCTCCGCTTCAAATATGGTTGGCTCATCGCGCTGGTGGTCGTCTTGCCTTGGTGTATCGCGATCGGGTTTGTCAGCCATGGCGCGTTTTTCCACGATGCGGTTGGGGTCAATTTCCTCGGCAAAATCGGCCAGGGCCAACAGGCGCATGGTTTGCCGATGGGTTATCATCTCGCGGTGTTTCTGCTCGCCTTCTGGCCGGGCTCACTTTTCGCCGTGCTGGCATTGCCGCAGATCTGGGCGCGACGTCATGAAATGGCTGTCCGATATCTGCTCTGCTGGATCATCCCGCACTGGCTCGTCTTTGAAATCATCGCAACGAAGTTACCGCATTACGTTCTTCCTACTTATCCCGCGATCGCCATTCTGGCTTCTGCCGGCATCATGGCGTGGGCACCCGCTGTGCCGCGTCGTCGCGTCGGGCGTTGGCTGACTCGGCTCTACGGCGCTCTCTGGTTCATTACCGGGTTAGCTATGGCCGTATCAGGCGGTGTGCTGGTCTGGCGGGACCAGCATTTCGTCCATCCTCTCCTTATTTTCAGCTCCGTGCTCGCCTGCGTGTCTTTAGGCGCTGCCGGCGTCGCGTTGCTTCTGGCGCGGCGTCGGGTGGCGGCGATGGGGGCTGTCCTCTCTGCCGTGCTGATCCATCTCGGGTTATTTCTCATCGTTATCCCGAAATTATCGACCATCCAACTCGCGCCACAAGCTGCGGCGCTTTTTAAAGCGCATCGGATATGTGGCGACCAGACAACGCTTATTTCGCCTTCTTATTCTGAGCCGTCTCTCGCCTTCCTCGTCGGGACGCAGACAAAGCTCTTCGGTGTCGGTGCGGCGGCAACCTACATGGCGTGGCGTCCTCAATGCACCCTTGTCCTGATTGACCTTAAGGCGGAGGGGCGTTTCAAAGCGGTCCTCGGGGATCAGCAGGACGATCTCGAATTATTGGGGCGGGTCAGTGGATTGAACTACTCCAACGGGCATAAGCTCGATCTCGGCCTGTGGCGCCTCAAATCGGCGCCCTGATCCTCTCCCAAAATTTTAATTCAGTTTCCAATGCAAAGACGTGTTTACTCCAGGCGTTGCAAAGAGGGGCTGCCTGATTAAAGGCCGCGCATCCGTTTTGCCGCTGATCAGGGATGAAAATGCACGTCGTACCGCGCATGATTTTGTTTGTCGGGGTCGCGCTTCGGTTTGGCTTCCCAACCTCATCGGCTTCTGCGGCGCCGGAAGTCGCCCTTGAAAAAATGACCTGGCCGGAAATCGCCCAGGCCATTCAGAATGGCGACAGGACGGTGATCATCCCGATCGGCGGGACGGAGCAGAGCGGGCCTTTCATCGCGGTCGGCAAGCACAATGTCCGCGCCGCGGCGCTCGCTTTACGGATTGCGCGGGGGCTGGGCCATTGCCTGGTCGCGCCCGTCATCGCTTATGTGCCGGAAGGCGGCACATCGCCCCGCACATCTCATATGCGCTTTCCTGGGACGATTTCCATTCCGCCTCAAATTTTCGAAGGGATGCTTGTCGGCGTGGCTGAAAGCCTACGTGCTCAGGGTTTCCAACATATCGCCTTTATTTCCGACCATGGCGGTTACCGCGCCTCTGTCGCGCGCGTGACGCGGCAACTCAACATGCGTTGGCGAGGCGCGGCCCGCGTGATTGATGTGACGCCTTATTACGACGTCCTTCAGGGCCGGTTTGCCCCATGGTTACGGGAAAGGGGTTTCGCGCAGGATATCGGCCAACATGCGGATCTGATGGACACGTCTCTCATGCTGGCAATTGACCCTGCGATGGTTCGGCTTGCGCTGATGAAAACGTCTTCAAAGCCAGGGGAAAAAGACGGTGTATATGGAGGTGATCCCCGGCCCAGCACCGCCGCGCTCGGCGCGGTTGGCACTTCCTTTCAGGTCGACGCGGCCATTGCCCGACTGCGTCGAGAGTACAGATAATTGAGAGGATCATTCATGAGCTTACTGCATTTGAGATTCTTCTTTTCAATGGCGTTTGCGGCAGGGTCACCCTTCATCCTGTCCTCCCTGTCCCACGCGCAGCCAGATGTCGGGCTGGCAAAACCCGCCATTGTCACGCCTGAAAAAACATCTGTCGCGGGTGCGGCGCCCCCGCCTACGGAAGAGGTGAAAACGATCCCGGGTATGCCGCCTGTTCTAAACCCGAAAAATATTTACAGCGAGACATCGGGCCCCGAGAAATTATCACCCATCGTGGCGCATGATCTTAAACGGGTCTACGTCCCCAATTTAAGAGGAAATTCGGTTTCAGTCATTGACCAGGCGAGTTTCAAAGTCGTTGATAGCTTCAAGGTGGGTCGCAGCCCGCAACATGTCGTGCCATCGTGGGATCTTCGGCACTTATGGGTGACGAATAATGCGGAAGGTCGCGCGGATGGCAGCCTCACGCCGATTGACCCGGTGACGGGTCGGCCCGGCCCCTCTTTGCCCGTGGATGATCCTTATAATATGTATTTCACCCCGGACGGTAAATTTGCCATTACCGTTGCGGAGGCACATCGGCGACTGGATTTCCGCGAACCGCTTTCCATGGCGCTGATTGGCTCGGTATCCACACCGGAATGCTCCGGCGTCAATCATGCAGGGTTTTCCGGTGATGGGCGTTACGCCATCTTCACCTGCGAATTTGGCGGCTATCTCGTCAAAGTGGATACCGTCAATCGTAAGGTGCTCGGTTATCTCAAATTATCAAAAGGGGGTATGCCGCAGGATATCCAGACAGCGCCGGATGGTCACCGATTTTACGTCGCGGACATGATGGCTGACGGTGTCTTCATCGTGAATGGCGACAGATTCGAGGAGACGGGGTTCATCCCGACCGGTGTCGGGACACATGGCGAATATATCAGCCGAAACAGCAAATTACTTTACGTCGCCAATCGCGGCTCCCACAAAATTCACGGGCCGAAGAACGGACCTGGAAGCGTTTCGGTTATCGACCTGGCGACCGATAAAGTCATTAAAAACTGGCCGATTCCCGGCGGGGGCAGCCCGGATATGGGGAATGTCTCAGCGGATGGCCGTTACCTCTGGCTTTCCGGGCGTTTCGATGATGTGGTTTACGCCATCGACACGCAAACCGGCGCCGTCCGCAAAATTCCGGTAGGGTTGGAGCCGCATGGCCTGACCGTCTGGCCGCAACCGGGGCGTTATTCCCTCGGCCACACCGGCATTTTACGGTGAGGTCATCAGTGGCGCGCGCAGATCAATCTTTGCCGCGCCGTTTTAGGTGAGTGGAAAACCGAGCGCCCGGAGCACGTCGTGCAGGTCTTTACGCTTATTGACATAAGCGTGATCCGTCGCCTGGCGCGCAGCGTGCGCCGTCCACCGACGGGGCGGGAGATTCTGTTCTTGCTGGAAGGCGCTGGCGCGCGAGTCATAAGCATCGATCAGCCCCGCTTCCGCATGATGACCATATTTTTCATCATGGAGCACGACGCTTTGCGGTAGACGCGGCTTGATGCTGGCCGGACGGGCCGGGTCAGGCCAGCCGACACACATGCCGAAAGCGACGAAGCTCCGGGGTGGAAGTTCGAGGGCCGCCGCGACTTCCTTCACATGGCTGCGGATGCCGCCAATATAAGTGATGCCCAACCCGGCAGCCTCAAACGCGATGGCGGCATTCTGCGCTGCGAGCGCGGCATCCACGACGGAAACGAGGAAGAAGTCAAGGTAATCAAGTACAATGTCCCGCTTATCCTCTCGTTGAGCCGCGCGTTCAAGCCGAGAGAGATCCGCCACCCATGCGAGGAAAACGGGCGCCTTACGCACGTGATCCTGATTGCCGGATAACTGCGCCATGAGGTCACGCATCGCCGGATCTCTGACGGCAATGACGGACCATGCCTGCATATTGGACGAGGTTGAGGCAGAGGAGGCCGCGGCAATCGCCCATTCAAGCAAACCTTCCGGCAGGGCGTCCGGCAGGAAGGCGCGTACCGAGCGATGCGCCAGCATGGTTTCAAGCGCATGAGATAATTTTGATGCGGCCTCAGGCCGCGGGGGCATATCGTCCTCTCGGTAGCGCTCTGCCCAAAGGGATTCAAGTTTTTGCGGCATCAGATAACTCTTAATCACATATCATATGAAATGAGGGCGTTCAGGTCCGTGTCGATTTTTTCGCGGCCTTTAAGGCCGGTCAACTCAATCAGGACGGAAGCGCCAACCACCTTCGCCCCCACTTTCCGCAGAAGGGCGATGGAGGCTGCCAGCGTACCGCCTGTCGCAAGCAGATCATCCAGCACGACCACGCGTTGGCCGGGGATGATGGCATCTTCCTGAATATGAAGCTCGTCAGCGCCATATTCCAGCCCATATTGAAGCGAGATGGTTTTGCCTGGGAGCTTGCCGGGCTTGCGCAACATGATAAAGCCGCAACCGAGGCGCTGGGCAAGCGGCGCTGCCGTGAGGAAGCCGCGACTTTCGATCCCGGCGAGGATATCCGGTTTAAAGGCGGCAACAGCACGCGCCATGCGGGCTGTTGCGATCTGCCACGCATCGGCATGGCGGATCAGCGTCGATATATCATAGAAGAGAATGCCCGGTTTCGGGAAGTCCGGCACGCCGCGGATGAAATCTTTAAGGTTGATCTCCGGCTGAGGGTCGGCGTAGGCATTATCCGTCATAAACGCGCTTTCAGAAGTCAAAAAAATCGGGCCTTATCCTGATGGTTTCCCCCCGATTTGTAAATGTCACACTGGTTTTTTCTGCGCGCGGGCAAGCGCGGCCAGCATCGTCGCGGCGCGAAAGGGCTTGCCCAGTCGGATAATGTCGTCTCCCGCATCGAGGTTGCCTCCCTCCGCGAAATCGCCTGAAATCAATATGGCGGGTAAAGCCGGGAAGCTCTGGCGCAGTCGGTCGATAAGTGCCAATCCGTCCATCCGGCCCTTAAGGTGCAGGTCGGTCATCAGCAGACCCGGCGCGATATGCGCACAGCTTTCAAGGGCGTCTTCTGCATTGGCGCATTGATGGACCTCATAGCCATTCCGCATCAGAAGCGTCTTGACCACAAGGGCGATGGAAGCATCATCCTCGACAAGCAGGACTGTAATCGGACCCATGATCGCTTCAATCCACGCTGAGAATGTCGGGTGATAAGACGGTCCGCGGTTTCCGCGCCGCGACAAGGCCCATTAGAATAGCGGCGATAAACATCAGCGCCACCATCGGGAGGGGAGATGCCGCCGGCAATGACCCGATCAGGAAGGAGGCCGCTGCGCCGAAAACATATTGGATCGTGCCCGCCAGCGCGGAGGCGCTTCCTGCATGTTGATGATGGTTTTTGAGGGCCTGCACAATGGTGTTGGGCGCGATAATCCCCGTCATTGACAGCGCCGTGACCAGGAGGGTGATGAAAGGTGGTAACGTCGTCGCGCGTAACGTGCCCGCTTTTTCAGGGTAGCGCACGGCGATCATCGCCACGATGAGCAGGAGCAACGTGCTGCAAATTGTGACAGAGAGCGCCCAACCGAGAAGGCGCGTGCTGCGCACTTTCCCCACCAGCACACTATTGATCTGGGAAGCGCTGATCATGCATATGGCGCAAATGCCGAAAATCATGCCGTAATGCGCGGGGGAGAAGCGGTAAAGATGCTGGAAAATGCCTGGCGCCGCCGTCAGATAAGCAAAAAACATGAAACCACTTAAACCATAAATCAAACTGCTGCGTGAAAAGAGAGGTTCACGGATAATGGCATGAAAGCGCTGCCACAGAGCCAGGATATGCACATTTTTGCGCCGCTCCAATGGGAGTGTTTCCGGAAAAAGAAAAATCAGGATCACGGAAGAGAAAACACCA
Organism: Sorlinia euscelidii; assembly: GCF_036452135.1. Lineage (NCBI taxonomy): Bacteria > Pseudomonadati > Pseudomonadota > Alphaproteobacteria > Acetobacterales > Acetobacteraceae > Sorlinia > Sorlinia euscelidii. The sequence goes on from NZ_JAWJZZ010000002.1 coordinate 413,368, forward strand.
TATCCCGCCGAAAGCCAGAAAACCGCGCGCCAACTAACCCATTCCAGCGCAAATCCACCCAGCATCGGCGCAAGCACGGGCACGGTTCCCTGGATAAGTATGAGGCGGGACATGAGTCGGGAGGCTGCATCACCTGTCGCGAAATCGCGCACGGCGGCGCTGGGGACGACGATACAGGATGACGCGGCGAGTGCGGCGAAAAACCGCGCGACCGCGAGAAAGGTCATTGTTGGCGCCCAGGCGCAAGCCACGCTGCTGAGCGTGTAGGCGACCATCCCCCAGAACATGACGGCTCGCCGCCCGAACCTGTCGGAGAGTGGTCCCATAATGATCTGGCCCATGGCCAACCCGACCATCCAGGTGGATAAAGTCAGCCCGGCACTTCCTGAAGGGGCGTGAAGGGAGTGTTCAATGGCCGGGAAGGCGGGCAGATATATATCTGTCGAAATAGGTCCGACAGCACAGATCATCCCCAGAAGGAATGCCACGCGCTCATAAATACGATGTCGATGCGCAATATCTTCCAGTTGCTGACCTCTCCGAATTGAAGAGAGGCGCGCACCTGCAGCATTGCGTGCGCCTGTAATTAACATGGAACGCTCCAAAGGACTTGGGAAACTGCGCTTGCTCTTTTTAGGTAGTCGGACAGGTGACGGAAGAAGGCGTTTAAAAACTGGGTAGCCTCGGTGTAAGTCGAGTAGTCGCGCTTACCTGAGCGCCTGATGCAAGAGGAGCCTGCACCCTAGAGTCGTAAGGTCCTGGCGGGTCAGGTTGAGCTACGCACTCATAAAACAAAGTCCATCCTGGCTAGGTGGTTCAATTCAAAATTTTTCCTGACGGTGACGCATGATGAGAATGCCGAGCATCATGGAGAGGGCGAAAAGGAGCACTCCGACCATAATCTGGCTGCCCTGCCCGAGGTGAGAGCCGCTTCCGATCAAGACAAAAACAAGGTTCTGCGGAAGAGAGCCGAGCAATGTTCCGGCAATGAAAGCACCGACAGAGATGTCATAATATCCCGCACCCAGCGCGACGAGCAGGGCGGACCCAATCGGCATCAGGCGGAGCATCAAAATGGTGCGGAAGGGGGCATTCTCAGCAATCTGCCCGAAGGAAGCCATTTTTCTCTGCCACACGCGTGCGGGCGGGGGGGCCTGCCCGTCGCGATCCCGTTTTTGCCGCATGATTCTCGCGAGGTAAAAATCGATGAGATTACCGAGTAAGGTCGCCGCCATGGCGAGGCCCAAACCCATGACAACCCCGAAAATCAGCCCCGCCACGGCGCACAATGCCTGACGCGGCATGCCGAACGCCGCATAAAAAATGCCGAGGACACAGAAAATGACGGGTGCCCATGGGGAGTGCTGCCACGACGCAACCACGCGCGTGAAATTTGCGGCAACGGGGACGTAACGTGCGACCGCCATGATTCCGGCCAGAATAATGACGATGAGACAGGTGCGAAGCAGCTTCCCCATGCTGCCACGTTTAAGGGGAGTCTGCGCCATACGCCGTTATTCTCCGCGTTTTCAGAGGGCTGATTTCAAGAGCCACAGGATGACGGGCTCGATTTCCGCTTTCTTCTATCAAGCTTATTGGAAGTTTCAAACGAGTCGTCTTTAACAGGGGCGGTTCATGCGTCTCTCGGTGCGGGTTCCAGAACATCGATCAGGTCCTCACCATGGAGAAATAACTGCCGTTCCGCCTCGCGCCGCCGGGTTAATTCCCGCAGCGTGACGCCGCCAGCATGGATCCAGAGGAGGAACTGATCGGCAGCGCCCTGGTAATCGCCCTCATTCAACTTCCGCAAAAGTGTCGAACCGGAAAAAGCATTGTCCCCGACATTATAGATGAAGGATGTGAGGGCCGCATATTGCGCCGGGCTGAGAGACACGCGCGTCATCACCTCGATTTTCTGCTCAATGTCGATGATCATTCTTGTGAGAAGGATATCGGCCTGCACCTGCGTGATGGCCGGACTGTCCTCCTGCACGGGGGCGCCATCAGGCAGGCAGGTGCTGCCATAACCGATCGTCCATGCACCGGAAAGGCATTGTTGGGGGGTTAAATTACAGCTTTCGAAATGCGCAATAAGTCTGAAAGCAATCGTTGTCATATCATCCATTGTTTTTTTCTTTATGATGAAGGCTGAAATATCTCGACCTGCCGCGCGCGCTCTGTTCGCTATAAGTGCCGGAAGAATGAGCAAGTCTATAGGTCAGGTGGCGACGCCGCGTCAGAAATGGAATTTCGGGAAAGGGATTGAAAAAGATCGCGCCTGGACAAGCGGCTTAAAATCGTCATCTTCAGGATTGAGTTCTTGATTATAAAGCATCCATCTCCGTGATTCAATTGCGTGATGGGCCGTTTCGGGAAGGTTACACCGCGCGATAACAAAGTCTCAAGCGTTGCCATGCGGAGCATTTATGCAGCTTCACGAGGATTCCAACGTCATTAAGGGCCATTTTTTGGACGCGCGCGAATTGGCCGATTGTCATGGAAGCGAGCCGCCAGTCGGGGCGTCATCCATAATATAGTGAGGCATAATGATGGCGTCCGCGTCGCAGGAACGGGAGGGCCTTACGGACGCGACCGCGTCCCGTCACGTGACGCTGGCGCCGGTTAAGGGATGTTGAACACCCGACCTTCAATTTACAAAATCGCTGCACGACCACTGTTCTAACCCGGCACTTGCAGGCCCTCTTGCTGTCACGCGAGATGATTCATCAAGCGCAAAAACGGTTGAGAGCGTCAAGAATGGCGGGGCTTACGGGATGGCGCCATGACGTGCCGCGCATCGAGTTGGACACGCACGCTCAGCGACACTGTCCCGGCGTATCGCGGCGATAGCAGGGTAGAGACTGCCACAAATCAGGACGTGACCCGACATACATTCAAGTTTTTTTAAGCGCCGTTAATCCCCGCGTTGAGGAGGCGGCCGAAAGGCCCGACATCTCGCGAGATAATGGCGCTCCCCCGCGAAATTGCTGGAGCATTGCTGAAAGAAAAAACTGGAATAGAGTCGAGCGTCACCGACGTCCGTCAACCTCAAACCTATGGCGATGCGTCTGATTTTCAGAAGACAAGTCTCACGGCGCTCAGGCGGAACAGATTTTTCGCGCCTTCATGGGCTTGCGACCATGCAACCTGTCAATGTGAAATGCGTGCTGTTGTGATGGCCTCGGCGAAGAGATTTTGCAATGCCGTCACAATATCCTGATCCGTATCGACACGAACGAAAAGACCATCGGAAGAACATGCTTTCAGAGCGGGTTCGATTTCATCCATCCGAGGCGCGACGTTTTTGCCGCACCAGGATTCGTCGCCAGAACAAGACTTCGGCGAATACACAGTATACAACACTCCCAAACGAATGCCGCGATCTTTCAATGCCTGGCACTTCGACTCCTCAAAGCCGAAATCCGGCAAATGGTCTTTCCGCGTCTCGTCACGCATGCCATCCGTCACGATAAACAGCACGGCCTGAGGCTTATCCTGCGGCGCACCTGAACCAGGGTCAGGAATGTAATTATTTATCTTCTCGAAAGCATCACTACTCGCCGTGGCACGATTTTCATCGCCTGGGTCATCGGGGCTGCAGCTCTCCGTCTGACAACGATCTTTCCAATATAATGTCGGCTCGAGTCCCGTGACGGCACCGGGGACTTTTGAAAGGTCCGCCGTCGTGTCTAAAAGCGTTTTGAAATTAGTACGTATATTGAATTCCGATATGCTGACGCGATACTGCGCGCCCGACTCTTTTTCTGCCGCCGCGGCGAATTGTGCGAGTTTAGATACAGCGAGGGACTCATCATCGATGCGCAGTTCAATGTTATATGATCGCGCAACGGCGTAAAGGTCACCCTTGGAGCCATCCTGTAAAGTGCCTTGCAGGCCGTGAGAAGAGTGACACGCAAACTGACAATGGCGATAATTACTCTCGGACACAGTCGTCAGACCCTCATCCGTCGTCGGAAAAGCCATCGAAGGGGAGGTGTCCAGAAGTATATGGAAATCGATATTGGGATTGCGCTTGTTGAGTGTGTCCGTATCGCCGGCGATGCTCAATGAGGAACGTCCCAGCATTTTATCGAAATCGACGGGGATGGTGGCGCTGTAGGTCAATTCAGCGTGTCTCACGCCGTTCCCATCCGTTTTGACCGTGACTGTCAGCGCACTGAGATGAATGGCCTGCTTCTGAATGATGGTGCCCGCCTGCGCGGTGAAGAGATCTTTCGTCCGTTGCTCCGTGGTCGCGTCACTCTCATTCATCATGGGGCGGCTGACCGCGTACAGCGCGCTTGCATCCGCAATTTGATCGAATTTGAATTTGATCCAGAAGGCTTTGGCATAATCGAAAGCGACACCCGCCGCGATCACGAGGGGGATAATCGAGAACGCAACGATAATCGCGATTCCCGCGCGTCGATCCCGCAGTAATTTCGTTGTTGCAAAATGCAGCTTTCGCTTTTTCACAGTCGGACTCCCATATTCACGAGCAATCCGCGCACGAGATATAAGCGAAATTGCGCGGCACCGTCAGAATGGCGTCAGAAATCTGATTGGGGAGTTGAAGGCCAAACACGCCGTTCAGGCTCGGTTTGTAACTCGCCTCCGTCATCAGGAAGAAAACACCTTTCTTAGGCGGTGTGGTGACATTCAAGGACACGACCTGCCCTTTCAAATAGGGCGCATCATTATAAGCCTGGCTCCAATCAACCACGCCGTTGCCGCTACCGTCAGACCAGACGCCGGATACGCGGAGTTTCGTCGATGCCGCCTTTAGAGGATTGATGACGAAAGGGGTGCCATAGGTAAAATCATCCTGAACAGATGACTGCGTCACGTAACCCGTCGTCGATGACGACTCCAGATTGGCGAATGTGTGGGCAAGCAGCGTGGTTTTCATTGAGCAGAACATAAGATCGGTGAACAGGAATTCGCCGACCAGGATGATCAATATAATCGGTATCGTCAGGGCGAATTCGAGGGCGATGCTTCCTCTGATATCGGATCTCAGTCGCCTCGGCGGATTATTCATCATTGCCGAATGCCTCTGATCTCACGACGACGCTTACCGAAATCATGCTCGGCAAATTGAGCTTCTGAACGACGTTATTGATGAGCAGAAATGGCTCTGCGACGATAGGGATGGTGTAGGTTGCCGTCACAAGTACGTAGGCGTTTGGCCCACCGGGGTCGTAATTATCAGGCGCGGAACTTGGTTTCAGATCCTCCCATGAAGGGCCCGAAACGACGCTGATGGAAAATGGCGCTGAAGGTATTCCCAATGGAAGGAGCGCAACAGCATCCGCACGAAACGCGACTTTTAACGGTATTTCCGGGTGGGTTTTGGAGCGCTCCGCATCGCGTTGCGCCTGCTCCCCCGTCATGATTCGCCGCGCCTCAGTTGTGACGACATGCGTCATTGCTGTTTGAATGAATAAAAACACGGAGACGAACAGCGTCAAAAGCACGATAGCGATAAGCGGCGTAATAACGAGGCAGAATTCCAGAGTTGCGGAGGCTCGATCATCATTTATGAAAAACGGGCGCCTGGTTGGGCTACTCAATGTCGAATCTCATCTTCAAACTGGAAAACGCCTCGGTCAGGCTGGTTCCGCCAATTTTATATGTGGCGTTAATTGATTCGCACTAAAATTTATTTTCATTTCAAAAAATTTAACAATAAACTGCCCGCGTTCACGAATCGAAAGGCCACTATCCAAGAGGCCAATGCTTTCATTACAATAAATATAATGTTTGAGACATGGGCGTCACTGTGATGTGCGCCTAAGATACTGAGGTCGAATATTTTGCGTTAGTATAGTCTTAAACATTATTTTATCAATCTACATTTGACTTCGAGTTGATGACTGCATTATTCGCACCGGTCTACATTATTTCTAGAACCAGGGGGTCGGAATTGAAAAAGGTTTTTGAAGAAGCCGGACATTTCATCGCGGATGAGCGCGGCGCAACGGCGATCGAATACGGTCTGATTGCGGCGCTTATCTCTGTCGTGATCATTGCTTCCATCACGTCAATCGGCAAATCGTTGAAGACGGTTTTCGATAACATCAACACGAACTTGCAACCGTCGAAATAATAAGAATTTTTCTTTTTATTTCGATGCTTAAGAATGATCTCTATAATTCTTTATAATATCCATAATTATTGAAAACTGAACTTATTGGCGGATAATATTCACTATTTATCTTACTTGAGTTCTGCTCATAAAAGATTAAATTACGCTCGGTAATGACCATTGGGGTGTAATATATTCAGCATAAAGATTTAGCGTTATTCACATTTTGATTAGACAATCATTGATTGTCGGAAAGTGTGAATACGCTTCTTTCGCCTTGTGCATTCAAATGACTTATACACTCGCTTGCGTTACGGTGGTTATCGACATGAATACTCATCATGCCAACATTATCGGCACTAATTTTTTGTATTATATTGATTTTTTAGAAATTATTGCGTTGTCAATTCTATTTTACGCAGCGTTCCGGGATGTTCTGGCGCGTCGCGTGCCCAATGCCATTTCTTTACTTACTTTGGCTTTGGGATTGAATATTCGTTACTTGGAGGGTGATCTTTGGGGCGGCCTGACGTGCTTCCTCATCATATTCATCTCATCAGCTCTATTGTGGCGACTTGGTTTCATCGGCGGAGCCGACGCAAAACTCGTCTCAACATCATCTCTCTTATTCGGGCATGGACAGGTTGCAGTGTTTTTGATGGTGACAACTTTATGCGGCGGCCTGTTGGGACTGCTCTATTTGTGGATGTCGAAACACATAGTCCTCAGGCATGTCGGGTGCAGGCGGCACGGGCTTTTGCAGAGGGGGCTGCAGGCGGAAAGATGGAGAATCGCGCGTAAGCCCTCTCTGCCCTATGCGGTCGCGATTGCGTTGTCGGCCGCGGTGACCTTTTTCGGATGGACAGCACTATGATGCGTATTTTCGCCTTTCTGTTGATGGCCGTCGGTGTTCTGGGTCTGGTCTTTTCAATGCGTGCGATGTTTTTCACGCCGCAACCAGCCCGCCCGGCGCAACTCGCTTCTCAACCTGTCATGAAAAGCCGGATTATTGTCCTAGATAAGAACATGAAGAGGTGGGACCTTATCCAGCCGGATTGCCTCAATAGTCTGGAAGTGGAGACGGCAAAAAAGCCTGCTGAGGCGCTGGAGGACTCCATCCAGAATCGTGAAGTGCTCTCAGGAAAACGCCTGAGCCACGACAAGAAGGCCGCCGATGCCCTGACACTGAACGACGTCATGTTGACCGGAGATGCGGAAGTCATTCCACTGCAATTGGGGGAAGGTCACGTCGCGATATCCGTGAAGCTCGGGGCAGGATCTTCCATCCTTAACCTTATCAAGCCAGGCGAAACGGTGGGCCTGATGGTTAGTGTGAGGTTTCTCGCATCTACTGACCATACCACGCCTCGTTTCACCTCAATGTGGGTGATCGATGCGGCGCGCGTCATTGCGGTGGGAAGTCGCGCCGCGCGCACCGCGGAAAACGCTCTCATCGCTGATTCCGCTGATAAGACGATCACGGTTGAGGTCACCCCCGAGCAGGCTCGAAAGATCCTGATCGCCTCACGGATGGGTGAAATCAACGTGGCGATCCGCGCGGACGCGCCGTCGACTTCCATGCGGAATGCGATGACAGGGTCCGTCCCGCCTCCGCAAAGTGATGCACGCGCGTCTCATGCCCGCGATCAAAATAGCGAAGAATTACTTTTACAGGACCCGATTTACAAAGAGGACAAGAAGCGTGTCATGCGAATTGTCTCCGGCAATGAATCAATCAAGGAGTATTCGTGGTGAGTAACGCGCATAAAAGCTCGGAATACAGGTTTCGCTCAACCTGCATGGTCGTCCTGTCATGTGTCGCTTCTCTTCAGATGGCGGCGCCCGTACGTGCGAATGACGGTCGCGTTGGGAGCACGTCTGACTCTTTGACCACAAACGTGGCCACGCTTGAAGTCGGTCAGGTAAAAATATTATCCTTATGTGGCACCGCAAGTAAGGTTTTTGTTGGCGATCAACAAATTCTTGCGGCTCAGCCTAATAATGGCTCAAGCGTTGCCGTTATCGCGAAAAGCGTCGGGAGTACGACGATTATTGCGTCAAATGATGATGGTGACATTCTCGGCAAATATTACATCATCGTGACAAAAAATGCCGTTAGCCAAAGACTTGCGCAGGACGCGATCCATCAAAACGGGGATCATGACGTAAAAATTTCAGGTTCAGGCGAAGGCGCACGGCTTTCAGGGCAGGTTGACACACCGCTTGAAGCTGATGAGGTCTACTCGACCGTCCAATCAAGTCTTCCAAAAGGCAGCCCGATTCAAAATGATCTGAAAATCCAACAATCCGTCCAGGTTAATCTTCGCGTGCGGATTGTCGAGATGTCGCGCAGCCTGACGCGGGCCCTCGGCGTGAATTGGAAAAATCTCGGCGGTGATCTCGGCTCTTTCGCCAAATTCGGTTTAACGACCGCATCCTCAATCGGCGATGTTGCAGCGGGATCGGCGCGCGTTGCGGCGGCATTTCGGAATACCGACATTGAGGCGGTTATTGACGCGATGTCACGAGAGCAGATCGTGCGCACGCTTGCGCAGCCCAATCTGACAACGGTCAGTGGACAATCGGCCAACTTCCTGGTCGGGGGTGAATTCCCTATCCCGATTTCTTCGGGCTTGGGTCAGGTTTCAGTCAGGTTCAAAACATACGGTATTTCACTGACATTTCTGCCGACTGTTCTCTCCTCGGGTCAGATCAACCTCAAAGTGAAGCCGGAAGTCAGCTACCTGACCGATCAAGGGGCTGTGACTTATTCAAATGGTGACCATAACATCACCATCCCGGCACTCGATGTACGTCGCGCGGAAACAACGGTGCAGCTTGGCAGCGGTGAAAGTTTCGCCATCGCAGGGTTATTGCGCGACGTTGCGACGTCGTCAAATTCGGTCACGCCGTTTCTGGGGAATGTACCGATCCTCGGTGCTCTCTTCAGATCGGATAGTTTCAAGCATGAGCAGACGGAACTCGTCATCATCGTGACGCCCTACGTTGTTCGCCCTGTTTCATCCAGCAAAGAATTTCATATGCCGGATGAAAATTTCCAGGGTGTTGAGGCGGCAGACCGGTTTTTCACGCTGGCATCCGGAAGGTCTCAATCCGCATCGTCAAACAGCGCGTCGCGATCTGACAATCCAGGGAGACGTCAGGTCGCTACCCCTGTCGATGTCGGCTTTGAGGAGTAAATTAAGATGAAATCGGCTCTGAAAATTTTCTGCGCATCGAGCGTAACGTTGGGATTGGCGGGATGCTCGCTTGACCCGGCGTCGCGGCAGGATTCATGGGAACCGACCAATACGCCGGATAAAAACATTCAGGCGATGCTGGTCGATAAAAATGACTGGCAGAAAGGTCGCCATGATGCCGACGTCACGGCGCCCTTTGCTGTCGATGCCATTGAGCATTTCAAAAACAACACAATTCCCGCGCTACCGAAAAATGACGCTGGTTTCAAACCGTCCGGAAGCTGATTCCGCTTAACTATTCCGCTGCCTCGAGAGAATTTAAATGGTGCAAACTTTAAGACAAATTCCGGAAGTAAATCGAGATGATGATGGAGATGTCTTTGAAGGTCATGCCCGGAAAGATTTTCTCGGATTCGTTACGGATGAAGCTTCAGCTTCGATTATACAAACGAGCTTCAGATCCTTCATCACGCAACCGTCGGATGTGCGTCGCGGACATTTATCCGCGGCAATCTCGGCGTTCGAGTCGATGGCAAGCCCTCGGTTTATCCTGGTCGATGTTTCCGGTCAGGATAGTCCTCTTGAACTTCTCACGATGCTCTCGAACGTCGTCGAACCTGATGTTCGTGTGCTTGCCATCGGAGAAAATCGAGACCTGAATTTTTACAGAGAATTGAAGCAATCGATCGGCGTTACGGAATATCTGTATAAGCCTCTCACGGTTGATCTCGTCAATCGCGTGTTTCTACCGATTCTCATGGCGAATGAGCGCGCCAGCTCCGTTCTCAATAACGCGCTTGTGACGATTTCCGGCGCCGGGGGTGGGGCCGGGGCCTCAACGATCGCGGTTAATCTTGCGAAATTTTTGTCCAATCATGCGCGGCGCAATACGTTGCTCTACGATCCTGATTGCTATTTCGGCACATGTAATGTTTCCCTCAATGTGGCTTCATCATCCGCATTGAAGACCGTTTTCGAGGCGCCGGAGCGTATCGATCGGTCGGTCCTGCAAAGCACGATGCAGCGTATTGATGAGCGTCTGTCAATGATCTCATGCGATCTCGATTATCAGATCAAGGTCGATTACGCCCCCGGCGCGGTTGAGCATACGCTGCAACTCTCGGAAAACAGATTCAACTTTATCGTTGCCGACGTCCCGATGCACGCCAGGGGCGTCGCAAATGAATTTATCAAACTCGCGCGACATCGCATCATCGTGGTAAGGCCGACCATGCATTCCGTGAGGAATGCCGTCAAACTCCTCAAGTTCATCCGTGCGTCGGGCGTGGCAAGCCGCCCCATCATTGTGCTCAATGAAGTGGATCTGCCCGGCGGGCTGACGAAAGCCCAGATTGCTGAAGCTTTGCAGAGAGAGCCGGACGTCACACTCCCTTATGTTCCGTCACAGGCCAATAAATGCTGCAACCTCGGAGACCTGCTGGCAGATCACTCCGAGGCTTATAAATCCGGAATTATCGAGATCGCCGCGCAGCTTGATACGAAAGTTCTCGCGGAGAGATCGAAGATGACGCGTTTGAGCCACAAACTCTCCGCCCTCCTTTCGAGATTCGCCAGATGAGCGACCGTCTGCCGCCCTTCAACTCTTTTGGCCGACGGAGCACGCTCTCTCAGCCTGCGCCCGTCCAAAGTGAAAAAGACTTTTCCGCGCCGCCACCGACCCTGGATGATAACGGCTTCGTATTTGACGATTTCAGCGATGATGTTGCGCAGATCCGCGTGCTTTGCCTTAGTTCGATTGATCCCTCCACCATTGTCAATCTCCCGCCTGAACGGATCAGGGTGGAGATTGAGAAAGCGATCAGCCAGATCGTTGCGGCAAACCGGCTTCAGGTCAATCAATCCGAGCAGCGCCAACTTGCGAGCGATCTCGTCAATGACATGATGGGTCTCGGACCGTTACAGGTGCTTGTCGATGATACGCGTGTCGCCGATATTATGGTCAATGGTCCGGACCGCGTTTTTGTCGAAATCGACGGTAAAACCTATCGGTCGAAAGTCCGATTCCGTGATCAGGCGCATCTTTCCAATATCTGCCAGCGCATCGCCTCAGCTGTGGGAAGGCGGGTTGATGAGGCATCGCCGATCGTCGATGCGCGTCTCGCTGATGGGTCACGGGTCAATATCGTCTTTCCGCCGCTGGCACTGGACGGGCCTTATGTTTCGATCCGGAAATTCTCAGCCAAAGCGATTGACCTGGAAAAACTGGTCGCACTGGGGACGATAACCCCGCAAATGGCGGGGCTGATCTCCCTCATGGGTCGCTGCCGGCTGAATATCATTGTTTCAGGGGGCACGGGGTCCGGCAAGACGACCCTCCTCAATGCGATCTCACGCGCTGTTATCCCGACAGAGCGAATCATCACCATTGAGGATGCGGCCGAGCTTCAATTGCAGCAGCCTCACGTCGTCAGGCTCGAAACGCGACCTGCCAGCTTGGAAGGAGGCGGAGAAATCACGCAACGTGATCTCGTGCGCAATGCTTTGCGTATGCGTCCGGACCGCCTGATTGTCGGAGAAGTGCGCTCCGGGGAGGCCTTCGATATGTTGCAGGCCATGAATACCGGGCACGATGGTTCAATGTCGACCGTGCATGCAAACTCATCGCGCGATGCGCTGACGCGTATCGAAAATATGGTGCATATGGGCTCCATCAATCTCTCTGCAAATGCAATCCGGGCACAGATCGCCAGTGCAGTGGATGTGATCATCCAGATCGAACGACATCGGGACGGGAAACGTCGCGTCACGCAGATTTCTGACGTCGGCCGCATGGAAGGAGACGTCATCATCCTCAACGATATCCTCACTTTCGTCATTGATTCGGAATCAAGCGATGAGGCGATTAAAGGCGGTTACGCCTTCTCCAGAGCGCGTCCAAGTTTCTGGCAGAAACTCGTTTATTTCGGGGTCGCCGGACAATGGCAGAAAATCATGAGTGAAAGCGTCTGAACCGTGCCACTCGTCGCATGCGCCGCTTTATTTTATATTTTCACAATCGGGGCCGCTATCATCATCCTCTATCGATCGCGGAAGCAGGTTTCGCGCCTGCACGAGCGGCTCCGCATCCACGGATCTGAATCCGCCCGCGCCAGCCGCGCCACTCTGAGGGAAGAGGCCAGTACCCGCACGCGTCGCATACGCGCCACCCGATGGATTGACCGCCTGAAAACCGGCAGATTGTCACGCTTCATTCGCTATGATCCTCTCCTTTCACTGAGAATTTTGAAATTATGGCCGGTTTTATTTGTTGTCGCGGTCATGGTCGCGATGACAATCGCCGCCATTGCACGCGTCCTGCTTGAGACGTCCGGTGCTTACCTTCTTTTCATTCCCAGTTGGGTTGTGTTCGTTCGGTCTTACGTCGCCTGGTGTGAATCGAAGCAGAAATCGTTGCTTTTCTCGCAGTTTCCTGACGCTTTGGACATATTGGTCCGTTCAGCGCGGATTGGTATTCCACTCGCGACAGCCGTCATCTATGTCGCGGAAAATGTCGCCGAGCCGACAGCCTCCCGATTCAAAGATATTTCGGAGCGGCTCAATATCGGTGCGACAGTGGGCGAGGCGCTCGAAACCCTGGTGTTACACTCCCCCGTGCAGGAATACCGCTTTTTCGCGGTCGCTCTCCGGCTTCATACACAGACGGGTGGCAATATTGTCGAAACGCTTGAAACATTGTCAGACACGATCCGCTCTCGCGTGGCGTCGCAAAGTAAAGCCAGGGCCTTATTGGCTGAGCCAAAAATGAGTATGACAATTCTCGCCTCGCTTCCCTTCGTGCTGATGGCCGTGCTGGTTCTGATTAATCCAGGCTACGTCATGCCGCTTTTCACATCGACTGGCGGGCATCATGCATTGCTGTTCGCCTTTGGCCTGTGGGTAACCGGCGTTCTGTCGATGCATATCCTGATCAAGAGGGGGGCGCCTTAGAGCCGCGTCATGACATTAGATTGCCAGATTTTTCTCTTCAGCCTCGCGATTTTGCTGGGCGTCATATTTGAGAATTCATACCAGAAAAACGGTCGGAAGCTTGTCCGACGTTTGCGGGATTGCACAGGTGGCGGTGACACCATCCAGGCGGATTCATGGGGGTATTACCTCAATCAGAAAATTGTCGCCGTGGGCAGATATGTTTTTTTACGCCGCTTTTTTTCCAAAAAAGACGCGGCAACATTTTCGGATCTCATCACATCCGCCGGGCTGAGGACGGACCCGTGGCTGCATTTAAGTGTCGGTAGCAAATTCATCCTGATGATCGTTTTTTTTGCTCTCAGCTTTGTCATCAGCTTTTACGTAAAGATGAACCATGAATCAGCGCTCATCTTCGCGATTATTTTAGCTTTACTTGGAGCAAGCATCCCTGAGTGGACTTTAAAAATTTTCGTCGCCCGATATCGCAAGTCTTTGTTGAGTGGCCTGCCAGATATGTTGGACCTGATGGTGATCTGCGCGGAGGCGGGACTTCCGTTGGAAACCATTATTGAGCGCACCGCGGAGGAAATCAGATTTTCTTCCCCACCTGTGACACAAGAGCTCAATAAACTGCGCTCTGATATGAAAATGTTCAATGATCCGCGTCTGGCTTTGAAAAATTTTGGGCGTGTTCCGGATGTCGAACCTTTGCGACGCCTTGCCGTTACTCTCATGCAATCCATGAAATTCGGAACACCACTCAGTGAAACACTGCGCGTCTTATCCGCGGAGCTTCGTCGCGAGAGGCTTATCGAAGCTGAGGAAAAAGCAGGGCGCTTGCCGGCCATCCTGACAATACCGATGGTGGTTTTCATCCTGCCATCCATATTCTGCCTGTTACTGGGTCCAGCCGTGCTACGCCTTCTGCATAGTCTGACTTAGAATCGTGAAAGCGCATGACATGACACGTTTCTATTTTGTGTTTCCCCTCATCCTCCTCGCCTCTTGCGCGGCGCAGCCGACAGAAAATCCGAAACTTCGTGCCGCGAAAATCCTGCTCGATCACGGGGGCGCCAACTCAGCGTTACATGTGGCCCAGAGTGAGCTGATGGTCGACCCTTCCAATAAATCCGCGCTGATCATCCAGGCGGAGGCGGAATATGCCGAGAGGCGTTATCTGCAATCCGAGGCCAGCTTCAAAAAAGTGCTTGCGATCGACCCCGGCAACACGCGTGCCTTGACAGGGTTGGGACGCTTGAACCTCAACCGAGATCCAGCGACGGCTGAAAAACTCTTCAGAAGGGCGATCAAGTCCGACCCTAAAAATGTCGACGCTAAAATTGATCTTGGCATTTCTCTCGATAATCAAAGACATTTTGCGGAAGCGCAGAAAATCTACCGTGAGGTCATTTCCGAAATGCCGGAGTCGGACCGCGCGATGAATAATCTAGGTCTTTCCCTCGCTTTAAGTGGTGATACGGATCAGGCGATCGAGATATTGCGTCCACTTAATGTTGGCGGGGCCGGCACGCATCGTTCGCGTGTCAATTTCGCTTTTGTGCTCATGCTTGCGGGGCGTGACGACGCGGCGAAATCAGAATTATCGCAATTTATGTCACCGCAGGAAGCTGACAGAACCTATAAAAGTTTGAGCGCGCATGTCTCGGACATAAAAGTAAATTCTGGTCATTAACCCACCGCAAGCTGCTGCGGGAGATGATGACGGGTTTGGCTTGAGACCGGCGCCATTGTCCGGCTTTTCATGCGGCAAATCATATACGACCCGGATTTACACGGCCTAGGGGCCCGCGATTTCCGTAAGGCTGGTGCCGGGTGAGGGATTTGAACCCCCGGCCTTCGGTTTACAAAACCGCTGCACTACCACTGTGCTAACCCGGCATCAGCAGGCCCTTTTGCGGTTAAACAGGATAATTCGTCAAGCGTAAAATCGGTGACGTCAGTTCAGAATGACAAAGCTGTTGGGGGGCACATTGACCCCTTACGCATCAAAGGGGCGTTAGGCGCGCTCAAAGACGTTGTCCCGGCGTAACGCGGCGCCGGCGAGGTAAAGACTGCCACAAATCAGAACACGCCCCGTTTCACCACTGAGTTTTTTCAAAGCGCTGACGATATCCGGGCCGGGAATGGCGACGTGGCCGGAGGCGGCGACGATGTCCGCCACGGAAATCGCGTCATACTGATCCGGCTCCATCACCGCGAGGACGGAGGTCGCGTAGGGGAGGAGGGGGCGAATGAACCCTTCAATATCCTTACTGCTCTTCATGCCGATCAAAAGGTGAAGCGGGCGATCCTGCCAATTTCGCAATGTTGGCAAAAGGGCGTGACCGGCATGGGGATTATGCCCGCCATCCAGCCAGATATCCCAACCGGGCGGCACATGGCTGAGGAGCGATCCACCTAATTTCTGTAACCTCCCGGGCCACTGCGTCTGCGTTATGGCCGCCCAGTCTGCATTTTGCATCCTGTCGTTGACAGCGCCGCGCAAAGTGGCGATGGCCAACGCGGCATTGCCATATTGGTGCTGCCCAATCAGGCCCGGTGCGGGGAGGGTAAGGTCACCATGAGGGTCGGAATAAGCCATCCCGCCATCAGGGAGGACGCGATAGGTCACGTCACGCCCCATCACCCATAAGGGCGCGCCGAGCGTCGTGGCTGCGGCTTCGATAATTTGGGTCACGGCCGCATCCTGCGCCGCGCTGATGACGGGACAATGGGGTTTGATGATCCCCGCTTTTTCCCGCGCGATCTCGGTGATGCTGTCTCCGAGGAATGACTGATGGTCCAGCCCAATCGGGGTGATGACGCTCGCAAGAGGGGCGGATACGACATTTGTCGCATCCAATCGTCCGCCGAGACCGACTTCGATGATGGCGAGGTCCGCTGGCTCTCGGGCGAAGAGGAGAAATCCCGCAGCCGTCAGAATTTCGAACACCGTAATGGGCGCGTCCCCATTGACGGCTTCCACTTCCTCCAATGTTGCAGCAAGCACATCCTCCTGCACCAACGCCCCCGCCAGGCGAAATCGCTCTGTGACGGAGACGAGGTGCGGACTGGTCATGACGTGGACGCGCCATTGCCGGGCTTCCGCAAGGGTGCGGATGAAAGCGCATGTGCTGCCCTTTCCGTTTGTCCCGCCCACATGGATCACAGGGGGGAGGCTACGCTCCGGGTTTCCCAATCGATGGAGCAGCGTCGTCAGGCGGTCCAGCGACAGGTCGATATATTTAGGGTAAGCCGCCTGAACACGCGCAAGGATTTTACCGACCGCACCTGAATATTCGCTGGCCAGCCTGGCGGGCTGGCCTTGCGTCGGGTTTGACGGCGTCATGATCGGCGTTTCAGTCATGAGCAATGACGCGGCCCGGGGCAGCGCTTACGCCGCGCCGGTTTCCTGACGTTGCATCATGAGGCCGATGATACGGTCGAGCGTCTCTTTCAGCGCATCACGGGGCGTGACGATATCCACCATGCCATGGTCACGAAGATACTCGGATCTCTGAAACCCTTCCGGTAATTTTTCCCGCACTGTATCCTGTATGACGCGCGGCCCGGTGAAAGCGATTAGGGCCTGAGGCTCCGCGATGTGCACATCGCCCAACATGGCGAAGGAGGCGGAGACGCCCCCGGTCGTCGGGTTCGTCAGCACCACAATATAGGGCAGCCCGGCATCTTTAAGCATCTGGACGCCGATCGTCGTGCGCGGCATCTGCATGAGGGATAACACCCCCTCCTGCATCCGTGCACCGCCGGAGGCCGTGTAGATAATCAAAGCCGCTTTTTGCAGCAGGGCAAGTTTGCAGGCGGCGATAAAAGCTTCACCCAGCGCGGAGCCCATTGTGCCGGCCATAAATTCATAGGCCATGACGGCGACAACCGCCGGATGCCCTCCGACCTGCCCATGCGCGACCACCAGCGACTCATCCAGATGCGTTTTGGTGCGCGCATCTTTGAGCCTGTCCGTGTAGCGCTTCTGATCCTTGAAGCCGAGCGGATCAACCGCGACCTTCGGGAGTTCAATGCGCGTATAGGCGCCCTCGTCAAATGTCCATTTGAGACGATCTTTGGCGGCCGCCTTACCATGATGGCCGCAATGGGGACATACTTTCAGGAAACGGTCAAAATCCTTGACCAGAATCATCTGAGAGCAAGACTCGCACGTCGTCCACAGATTTTCCGGAACATCCCTTTGCAGAAGTCCCCTGATTTTAGGACGGACATATTCGGTAAGCCAGCTCATCTTCCCTCATTATCGTGTCAATGCAATATCGCTTCCCCAAAGGGAAAGGCGCGATCCTGTTATGATGATGCGGATAAGGCATCAATACCCATCATATCGTTTCTACCCGGTAAAAGCCATACCGGCCTCCCGTCATCCACTCAGGGCGTTGTGACAGGTTGCTGCCACATTGCTTCAGATGACGAAATCCGTATCCGGGAAGCTTTGATCCATGGAAAGGGCCGGGTCGCTGGTATTTGGCTTGCCGACCGGACGCGCAGGGTTGCCCACGACTGTGACATGGGGTGCCACATCATTCAGAACGACCGAACCCGCCCCGATTTTAGCGCCTTCCCCCACAGAAATATTGCCGATCACCTTCGCGCCCGCGCCGATCAGAACGCCGCGCGCAATTTTGGGATGCCGATTGCCGGACGTCTTACCCGTGCCGCCAAGCGTGACATTCTGGAAGATGGAGACATCATCCGCAATGACGGCCGTCTCACCAATGACGATGCCCGTGCCGTGGTCGAAAATAACGCGCCGCCCGATGGTGGCCGCCGGGTGGATGTCAATGCCGAAACGCTCTGAGACAAGGCTTTGTAAATGTTGTGCCAGATGCTTGCGGTCATGCCGCCAAAGCCAGTTTGCCACCCGATAGGCCTGGAGCGCGTGATAGCCTTTGAAGAAGAGGAAGGGCGTCACATAATCCGTGCATGCGGGGTCACGCTCATAAACGGCCAGCATATCCGCGGCGGCATCCTCGGCAATGCGCGGTGTGTCCTTGAGGCAGGCCATGATCAGGGACGATAAAGCGGGCACGGAAAGGGCGCGGTCCGATAATTTTGTCCCCAGAAGCGCCGCCAGCGCCGCATCGAAACTGCGATGTTCCGTGATCCCCGTCGTGAAAACGCCTTGTATCAGCGGGTCGCAGCAGACATCGCTTTGGCGCAGCATGTCCTGCCAGATTTTATCGAGGTCCAGCGCGTTCATAATAATCCCATTGTCCGTCGGATGAAACGTGCACGTAAAGGCGTTGCTGTCTCAAAACCCCGCATGCCGACGCGGCGTAAAATCTGCATGGCGGGGTGGCGGGCGCTGAAAACCCTCTCCATAATATCGCAGGTCGCCAGCATCGCCATATTATCGGGGCGCGTTAAACGCTGATAGAGTTTCAACACATCATCACGGCCCGGATCCTGCCCCTTCTCACAAGCATTAACCAAAACTTCAGACAAGATCTTGATATCGCGAAAGCCCATATTCAAGCCCTGGCCCGCAATTGGATGCAAACCGTGGGCCGCGTCGCCGATCAGCGCGAGGCGATGAGACACATATCTCTGGGCATATTGCGCGGAAAGCGGGTAAAGCCATCGCCGTCCGATTGGCGTCGCGGCGCCGACATGCTTATCGAGACGCGCATTGATTTCGCGCCTGAAAGTATCATCGGGAAGCGCATGAAGATAATGCGCGCGCGCAGCAGGTGCGGCCCAAACGATGGCGGAGCGGTGCGGTGCGGCGTCTGTGCCGATCAAGGGGAGTCGCGCAAATGGTCCATCTGGTAGAAAGCGCTCCAGAGCGGTGCCCTTATGCGCATTCTCATGCTGTATGATCGTGACAATGCCATTCTGATTATAGGCTAATCGCGTCAACGGGATGCCTGCCTGCTTCCGAAGCGGACTTTGACGCCCCTCTGCCGCGATGACGAGTTGCGCCCGATATTGCGCATCGGAGGCAAGCGCAATAATGGCTCCATCATCGTCGAAAGTGAAACGCGCCTGGTCTGGCGCGGCGATGATCAGGTTCGGGCCTGCGTGATGACGGAGGGCGTCATGGAGGGCACGACGCAGATCCATCGCCTCGACCATCCAGCCGAAACCCTGCAACCCGGCCTCATTATCAGGCAGGTTCTGCGCGCCGAAGATAAGTGACCGTGTGCCGATGCGCGTGAGGATGCGCGCGACATTTGGACGTGGCCTGGATACATCCCGCCCGTCAATGACGGAAATTTCCTTTATGGGCTGCGCGCCGTTCGGGAGGTGCGACCAGACGCCTGATTGTGCCAGAACCCGTCGTGACCCTTCCGAAAGTGCATAGGCCCGACCATCCAGATGCGGGCCGATCGCCGCGTCAAGCGGGGAACGCTCAATGATAAGGACGCGCAGCCCGGCCTGCGCCAGGACGCACGCCAGGGTTGCGCCAACCGGGCCGGCGCCATTGATGCAAATATTGACAGTCTTCATCATCCTGCTTTCTCAACACGCCCCGTATGGCGCATTCAGCGTCAGAGGCGTCCATAAATCAAACCTTTAATCAAAGAAGAGGCTTGCCTTGCGCGTCGCCAAACTGGCACGAATTGGAAACGATCTGTGATGCGGGATTCGTAGCCCGTAAAAAAAACGTTGCGAAGGACGAACATCATGAAGCTGATCACGGCCATCATCAAGCCATTCAAGCTCGATGACGTGCGCAATGCACTCATTCCGCTCGGCGTGCAGGGTTTGACGGTTACGGAAGTCAAAGGTTTCGGGCGGCAGAAGGGACAGACGGAGATCTATCGCGGGGCGGAATATCAGATCAGCTTTCTTCCCAAACTCAAGATGGAAATCGCCGTTGCGGATGAAATCGTCGATGACGTCGTGAAAGCCATCCAGACCAATGCCAGCACCGGCAAAATCGGTGATGGGAAAATCTTTATTTCCTCACTTGATAAGGTCGTCCGCATCCGGACGGGAGAAGAAGGGGTAAGCGCACTATGACACGATCCTGCCTGTGGACCCTTGCAGGCTGTTTGATGATTCTGCCGGGCCATCTCTTTGCGGCAGATGCGGCGGGTGCGCCGCATATCGACACGGGTGACGCTGCCTGGATGCTGACGAGCACGGCGCTCGTCCTGCTAATGACCATCCCCGGCGTCAGCCTTTTTTATGCCGGGATGGTCCGGAAGAAAAACGTGCTGGCGACGGCGATCCAGTCTTTTACGATCTGCTGCATCGCAAGTGTCGTCTGGATGGTGCTGGGCTATAGTTTCGCCTTCGGCACAGGCACGCCCTACTTCGGAGATTTCTCGCGGGCGATGCTGCGCGGCATCGCGGATCACTTTACCCAGGGGCAGGATGCGGCCTTTGTGATGGGCGCGGGCACCGCCAATGCCACGACGATGACCATCCCGGAAAGCGCGTGGGTGATGTTCCAGATGACCTTCGCCGTCGTCACACCCGCCCTGATCGTGGGTGGATTTGCGGAGCGTATGAAGTTCTCGGCTCTCTGCTTTTTCACGATCTTATGGTCGCTGCTCGTCTATGCCCCGATCGCCCACTGGGTCTGGAGCCCGCTCGGATGGCTGGCCGGGCTGGGCGCGGTGGATTTTGCGGGCGGGACGGTCGTGCATATTAATTCCGGCGTGGCCGGTCTTGTCGCCGCTTTAGTGTTGGGGCGGCGGCGCAATCTCGGCCTTGATGATTTCTCACCCTATAATCTGACATACGCGATTATCGGCGCGTCTCTGCTCTGGATTGGCTGGTTCGGCTTTAATGCCGGCTCCGCAGGTGGCGCGAATGGCCGCGCCGGCATGGCGATGCTGACGACGCAGATCGCCTCCGCCGCCGGGGCGTTGGCCTGGATGATTGTCGAGTGGTTTCACGCGAAAAAACCGACCGCTCTGGGCATCATTTCAGGGGCGGTGGCCGGATTGGTGGCCATCACCCCGGCGGCTGGCTTTGTCCTGCCGGGTGCGGCTCTGATGATCGGGTTTGTAGCCGGGATCGCTTGCTTCTGGAGTGCCGCCATTCTCAAACCGCGTCTGGGTTATGATGATAGTCTCGATGCTTTCGGGGTTCATGGGATGGGCGGGATCGTCGGTGCGCTTCTGACAGGTGTATTCGCCTACGGACCTCTATCCGCGACAGAGGCCAATCCCGCAGGCGTCACGGGCTCCGTAATGCAGTTGGGACGTCAGGCTGAGGCATGCGGCGTGACGATCATCTGGTGCGTCGTGGTGACCTATCTCATCCTGAAACTGATCGACGTCACCATCGGGCTGCGTGTCTCTCAGGACGCGGAACTTGAAGGACTGGATATGGTTCTACATGGAGAGCGGATCAACTGATTCGCATGGCTACGTCTCCGAAGGGATGGTTTGATGGACGGGAAAAAACTTTCAGGCGCTATTCTGGCGGCTGCATTGACGGTCATGGGGATATCAGCAACGGCGGCCCATGCCATGACGGCGAAGGAATGTTACAAATCCTTCCGCGCTGAACGCAAGGCGGGTGACCTCAAGGGGATGGAATATAAGGATTTCAAAGCGGCACGTTGCGGAGACGCAGCCCCCGCGGCGACATCAACCACCCCCGCGCAGACAGCAACGCCGACCACGACGGCGAAGGCCCCCGCTGTGCAGACTCCGGCGCCAACCACGTCGACGCCACCAATCGGCCCGACGACAGCCGTCGCGGGAAGTGCCGTTTTCCCGTCGGCCGTGGCGTCGCAATATGCCAATCTCAAGCCTGGCCGCGCGCGAATGCAGACCTGCCTTGACCAGTATAAAGCGAACAAAGCGAGCAACGGAAATGGCGGTTTACGCTGGATTCAAAAAGGCGGTGGCTATTACTCGGAATGTAACAAGCGCCTGAAACAGTAACCTCCCGTAAGACCAAGTGCCCGGCAGGAGAGTCCGCCGGGCCAGGGAGCGCTCAAAAAAACGCGGAGGCGGCCCCGATCGGGCCGCCTTTTTCTTGCCGTTCTTCTGCGCGCATTTATCGGATGAAGACGGATGATGTCTGAAAAGACACCCAGACATCATGTCGCGAGATGAAGTCGGCACCCAATAGCATGTCGTTATCGTCATCAATATCCGACACTGTGATAACCGGTGCTTTCAATGTCAGGATAGGTCGTTCCGCCTCTGTCGCATCGCTGGCAAATGACAGTGCGCTGAAATGGTGCCAATAATAGCGGCGCGCATTGAGGTCGACGCCGCTCGTGATACCCCCCCGGTCTTTTGCGAGCATCTGATTGCTGACACCCATATGATTGGCAAAACGTCGCGACAAGGTGATGGAACGTGCACCGCTATCGATCAGCGCATTGCCCATGACGCCATCAAGAATAAACACGACATTGAGACGCAGGCCGCGCCGAAGGGCCTTGAGTTTGATCCAGCGTGCCCCATTGGGGATCCCTGCCGCGCCGAAAGGGGGATAGGATTGCAGCCACCTGCCACGGGCGTATACCGCCAGAAGCGGAGGCGGTGACGGGGGGCATCGAATTCCAAAGCGAGATCCTGCATCATATCCGCGCCAATAAGCCCGGAGAGCCCCTCAAGCGATTTTGGCAGATTGGGCAGAATGCCGAGAGGGAAAGACCACGCACCGAAATCAAGTTGGCCAAGGCGAAGGTCGGGCGCGATGCGGTTGCGCACGGTTTCACTCCGCCCGTCCGGACCGTGAATGACGGTGCGGCGGTGAGGATCGACCGATAGATGCAAAGCATCGGCGGCCTTCGGGGTGATCAGACTTCCCTCGGAGCCGGTATCGATGATCATGTCCCGCGTCTGAGAGCCGATTTCAACGGGGACGTGCAGAAATAACACATCATTGCGGAGCGGGAGTGAACCTAACATTGTCACCGCGCAGCCTGTCCGAGCGTCAGCCCGCGTCATGGTCAGGGCGGTGACGAGGAGGCCGCAGATGACGGGCTTCAAACGGCGCATCATGGCTTGCCCGCCCGGGGATGCGCGGACCAGACGCGTAGGAGATGCGCCTCATCCGTCTTCGTGTAGGTCTGGGTCGTTGAGAGGCTGGCATGGCCCAGTAATTCCTGAATCGCTCTCAAATCCGCACCGCTTTCCATCATATGCGTGGCGAAAGAATGCCGCAAAGCATGTGGCGTTGCAGAAGCCGGAAGCCCTTTGGCCTGACGCCACAGACGCATGGTGCGCCGTGCCGTTGCGGGGTCAAGCCGGCCCCCTTTCTGCCCGATAAAAAGCGGGGCATCCGGTTCGGCTGATGAACGTTGCCGTCGCCACGCCGCCAATCTCTCCTGCACGATCGGGATCAAAGGCACCAGGCGCTGTTTATTCCCTTTGCCCGTGACACGTAGCGGCCCACAAGGTGCTGCGTCGAAATCGCCGATGGAGAGGGACAGGGCTTCCCCGATGCGCAGACCGGCACCGTATAGCAAGGTATACAAGGCGAGATCCCGTGCGACAAAGTCGTTGGCTGCGGTAAAGCTCGCAATTTCTTCTGCGGCTTCCCGCGCGACAGGGCGGGCCAGGGGACGCGGCAAGGGCTTACGCGTCTTGGGGAGTTTGAAGGCGGTGACATGCGCGTTCTGGATGTCATATCGAAGGGACAGAAAGCGGTAAAAAGCCCGCAAAGCCGAAATATGTCGGCTCCGGCTGCGCGCCGCACCGTCTGCAAGGCGCTGACGCAACTCAGCTTCACGCGTTTGATGGGCGAGGAGTGCGCGCATGTCACCCGCCGTGAGATGAGCGAGATGCGTCTCGTTGATTTTCTCCCCGAGATGCGCTTCAAAAAAAGCGAGGGATGTGGCGACGTCCTGATGATAGGCCCGGATCGTATGCGGGCTGGCGCGCTTCTCATTTTCAAGCCAGGTCATCCAGGCGCTGAGGAGGGTTTCTGCACTGTGAGCCATGTCGTGACCTTGTTGAACAGATTCTGAAAAATGACCGTAACGCGCCGCCATCCTAACTGAAATATCAACGCGGCGTGCGTTTAAAATTTCAGTGCAGTGACGGGGCCTCTGGCATCCCGCTGAAAGAAGGCCAATAGGATGGCGGCAGGAATTTCTTCAAAATCCGTCAGGGACGTGGCAGGATCGTATCATGCTTCTGACCGCCGCCACTTTATATATGTCCCTGTTGAAAAACGGTGTGAGACAATTGGATAAGAGGCCGCAACCCATGCATCGCGTTCTGTCCGTCCCAACCCCGGTGCGGAAAAAATCGGCTTGACGCAAGACGCGCACCTTGCGGATGGGGCGCCCGGCTTGGCGCACCCGCCGGAAATGTCTCTCCGCGTCGATGTTCTTCTGCCAAGGCGGCTGCAATCGGCGCTGGCTTACACGACGCCCGATCCTGAACTGGTGCCGGGTGATTTCGTCGCTGTGCCATTGGGGAAAAGGGAAGAAATCGGTTGCGTATGGGATGCTGCCGAAGTGGTGATGGCGCGCCTCCCCGCTGATCTCGCCTTTCCGCCGCCGAAACCGGTTGATCCGAGCCGATTGAGGCCGGTCTCTCGCCGCATTGACGCGCCCGGCCTGCCGGAAACGCTGCGTTGCTTCGTTGATTGGGTGTCCGCTTATACGCTCGCGCCTCAAGGCATGGTTCTCGCGATGGCGATGCGCGGATGGACGCCGGCGCCACCGAAATCCGTCAGGCTCTGGCGTCTGGCATCGCCAGGTCACCCGCCGAAACTCACCGCGGCACGGCAGAAAGTGCTGGATGCCGCTTCGGCAAAGCCGATGAGCATAAAAGCCCTGGCGGAGAAAGCCGGCGTGAGCCCTGCCGTCATATCGGCCTGCATCAAACTCAATCTGTTGGAGGCCGCGCCGGCTGAACCCGCCTTCAGGGACGAAGCGATTAAAGTGCCCCAACCGCCCACCCTCTCCGCATCTCAGGAGACCATTGCGCGATCTTTGAGAGATATCGTGCGGAAGCAGCAATTTGAGGCCATCCTGCTCGAAGGAGTCACCGGCTCCGGCAAAACGGAGGTTTACCTTGAAGCGGTGCAGGAATGCCTTACGCTCGAGCGGCAATCTCTTGTTCTCCTGCCGGAAATCGCCCTTTCCACCCAATGGATCTCACGCTTCACCCGGCGCTTCGGCTTTGCCCCGCTTGTCTGGCATTCATCCATGGGGGACGGGCATCGCCGTCGTGTCTGGCAGCATGTGCGCAGCGGTGCGCCCTGCGTGGTTGTCGGGGCGCGCTCAGCCCTTTTTCTGCCATTCACAGATCTCGGCCTGATCATTGTCGATGAGGAGCATGAGCCGGCCTTCAAGCAGGAGGAAGGCGTGATTTATCACGGCCGGGACATGGCCGTGCTGCGCGCGCGCCAGGCCACGGTGCCCGTCATGCTTGTCTCCGCGACGCCAAGCCTTGAGACCCTCGCCAATGTGCAGGCAGGTCGCTATCGCCACCTCGTCCTGCCGGACCGCCATGCTGGCGCCGCATTGCCGGACGTGCGTGCGCTGGATATGCGTCTTGCACCGCCATCACGTGGCCAATTCCTCTCCCCCACGCTTCTCTCCGCCTGTCGCGAGACGCTGGCGCGCGGGGAGCAAGCCATGTTGTTTCTCAATCGACGCGGCTATGCGCCGCTCACTTTATGTCGGCAATGTGGTCACCGGATTGAATGTCCGAAATGCACGGCCTGGCTGGTGGAGCATCGTGCGCAACGCCGCATGGTGTGCCACCATTGCGAATATACGATGCCAATACCAACGCAGTGCCCGTCCTGCGCGGCGACGGAAAGCCTCGTGCCGGTCGGGCCGGGGATCGAGCGCGTGACGGAGGAAGTGCAGCGTGAACTGGCCGGGGTGCGCATCCTCGTCATGTCCTCAGACAGTCTCGTATCGGCGGAAGCGGCGCGTATCGCCGTGACGCAGATCGCGCAACAGGAAGTTGACCTGATCATTGGGACGCAACTCGTCGCGAAGGGGTGGCATTTCCCGCACCTCACCCTTGTGGGGGTGGTGGATGCGGACCTCGGACTCAATGGCGGGGACCTCCGCGCGGCGGAGCGTACGGTGCAGTTATTGCAGCAGGTCGGCGGGCGCGCCGGGCGGGAGGCGCGGCCGGGTACCGTGCTGTTACAGACTTACCTGCCCGACCATCCCGCGATGAAGGCCCTTGTTTCGCAGGATTTTCATCATTTCATGACGCAGGAGGCCGCCAATCGTCGCCCGGGTTTCTGGCCGCCTTTCGGGCGTCTCGCCGCTTTGATCGTCAGTGCCGGGACGCCGGAATCCGCGGATGCTCTGGCACGCGCCTTATCGGATATGGCCCCGAAAGGCGAGGGACTCGAAGTGCTCGGCCCTGCCCCCGCCCCGCTGACGAAATTACGCGGGCGGCATCGGCGACGCCTCTTATTGCGGACGCGGAAGGGGATTGCCGTGCAGCCTTTGCTGCGGCTTTGGCTGCAGAAACTGCGCCTTAAGAGTGATCAGAAGATTGTGGTGGATATCGACCCGGTCTCATTTTTCTGAAGCGACTAAGTTTTCTTGCGGAAAGCGCGCGCGGCCAGCCCGACGACGGAGATGATTGTCAGCGCACTCTGAGCATGTCCCCGGAATCGTCGCGGGCCGACCGTGCTGAGAAAAGTCAGCGCGCCGATCACCAGCTCGCCATTCACCCTGAGCGGCAAAGATGCTTTATGTTGCCTGACGGCCGGGATCGCCTCTTGATGATCGCGTGACGCTGGCATTTTTGATGGCGTCACCGTGCGGTGCCTGAACATGACTGAAATCCTTATCGTTCCATGCGATCTAAACTCGAAAAATCCTGGTGGGTTTGCCTCACAATGGTGGGAGGCTCGGCCTTGAAACGGCTTCGATGGTCAGTCGGGAAAAAGGACAGGTCCGCTGCGCGGGAAAATCTCAGAGGTGACCCGTCGCGACGCTGAATTTGATCTGCCAAAGCCGCAAAAAGGCGCGCCCTGTTGGGCAGAATACCATGGCGACATGCGAAATGACTAAATGCGCTTATCTCTCGTCAGCAAAGGTGCCGATAGGATGCGATGCGTCCAATGAGAAATTTTTGCGTACTGTCCTCAGCGTCTCGAACGTGTCAAAGGGCGTGCGGGCGGGATGAGGGTCCTTGCGCGTCGGTCAATGATTTACCCTGTTTTGAGGCAGGGTCGAGCCTGTCAGCTTTTTGACGTGCCTTAAGGGCGGCGGCTCGGTCCCCCCTTTGCGTCTCAATCGAAGAAAGAAGACGCCATGAGACGGCGTCCCGCGGGTCAAGCTGCAAAGCAACGCCGAGATCAGCAATCGCCCCGGCGTCATCCTGTCCCTGATGCCGGATCATCGCACGGAATCGCCATAAAACAGCCTGGTCAGGTTGCAGGGTGAGGGCACTGCTTAAATCATGCTCCGCTTCCTGAAGGCGATTCTGCTTTTGAAGCGCCCGCCCGTGTCGCACGAGGATAAAGACAGCCGGCGTCAATTTTCCCAATCTGATGGCATGAAGCTGAGCCAGAAGCGCGCGGGCCTCACTTTCCGAACGCGCCTGCTTCAGGGCGTCCTCAAGTTTTTCTAGCGTAGAGGGGCCTTTTTTGCCGGTCTCAAGCGTCACATGCGCGTCGGAAGCGCTTTTGCCCGCATCCTTCGCGGCGGCGGCGGTCTGGAGCGGGCAGAGGGTAAGCGCTGCTACAAAAACAAGACGGGCAAGCCTGGCCTGCCCGTCCATTGACGTTTCATAGAAATAAGGTGCGGTCAGAAACTGACGCGCCAAGATTTAACCCTGGCGGGCCTTCATGCGCGGGTTTTTCTTGTTAATCACGTAAACGCGGCCACGGCGACGCACGACGCGGCAATCCTTGTCGCGGATTTTGGCGGATTTGAGACTGTTACGAATCTTCATTTGTTTCACTTCCCAGGGCATGCTTGACGAACGGGCGCGCGCCCGTGAAAGGTGCTCTCAGATAACGGGGTGTCGCCATGAAGTCAACTATATATGACGCGTCGCGACCGGGATAAGCGGGTCACCTTGATATAAGCACATGGTGAGTGGTCATCACCAAAGAGACACGCTATCCTCTTTCTATGAAGTTGCGTGAACTCACCGCTGTGGCGGTATCGATTTACGGATTGGCAATGCCAGCCAGCGCTGCGGATGACCCATCCTCAAAAGCGCTGACCATCATTTTGTCGCCGATTCTCGATATCCTCAAGGTCAAACCGGATTCGGCCAGCGACGCCTGCATCGCGACGCTGAAGGAACTTCGCCAAACGCAGAAAGCGCTCAGTAGCGGCCGTTACGACGACAACCCGTCAGATTTTGCCATCGCCCACGACGTGCTGGAATCGGATTTTGAGAATGCGATCCAGATTTGTGGCGCCGATGCACGGCGCCTTTGTCGCGACGAGACCCCGGTCAATAAATCGCTCGGCGCAATATGTGAAACTTTCGCGCGCCGTCACCCGGCATAAATCATCACGTCGCGACATGACCTGACTTTTCACTCAGCCGGTGATTGAACTGAGCGGGATGCGAAGCCCGCATCCTGAGAGCTGTGACCCGGGTCATAAGTGATGGCTTCATTCAAAGGGCGCCAGCGATGGGCTGCCAGCACGTCATCGGTCAGAAGTTCAAGGCCCGCCGGTTCATTACCATTCGCGTGCACAAGGACGATACTGCCGTCTCGGATCGGCTGTCCCTTGGCGAGCCAGGCATCCGCGCCCAGGGGGATGACGCCCAGTTCCCGCGTGCGGGTCACGACATAGGGGTCTGATACGAGGCCCGGATAGCGAAAGAAGATGGACGGCGTTTGATTATCCGCAATCAACAGCTTTTCAACTTCAAGAATCTCAGAATCCACATCTGTGCCGGGGATCAGGAGGAAGTTGCGTTCAAGCGGCGCGTCACGCAGATAGCGATGCAGATAAGCGTGATTAACCCAGGTGACATTGAGCTGCCCGGCCGCGATGGCTTTTTTGAGCCAGCTATATTCTTCCCCATGACGCACAATCCACAGGCCGCTGACATCAATGGTCATCGGTAGATGGTGTTTGGCCCCGAAAGCGATCAGCCTCTCATAAAAATCCTTGTTGAAAGCATGTGACGACGGACACATGTCGATCGTGAGATAAGCGACATGCGGCGCCGAATGGAACGCATGGGTCAGGCCCTGATTCTGGATAGGAAATGGCGGCGCCGTCGTCCGCGCAAGGGCCCGGGCATAGATGGATGACTTAAGCACATCATCCTGATTTTTAGCGATGTCGAAGTTGGAGGCGGGTTGTATCGAGGTTTTCAAGGTCTGCGGGTCAACCAGTAAGTAGCTCGACACGCCCGTTTTCTCGAAATGTCGGATGGCGACATATCGATGGTGATTCGTATCGATTACCACTTGTTTGATGGGTTTGTAATCCGAAATTTCCCATGTCTGGGCGCAGACTGTTGACGCCGCCCCGACCCATAAGCCCAGCCCGAGGCAACGCATCGCGTTGCGTAGCGCAGTTACAGGGCGGAGCACGCGGGGACTTTGCTTCAGTAGTAAAGCGGCTATCTCGTATATGCCGCGTCGAGATGCGTCTCGAGCTCTGCCTTGCACATCTTGCGGCATCATCGCCTTCTCCTCCTGATTGTCGCGGGCCTGACGCGCCGCCCCTCCCGACGCGAGAAGGCGCGTCGCCGTGCGTAAGAACCTGTCGAGATTTTTCAGAATATCGACCGGACCATGGAGAAAGATGTGCGGCACCTTGTCAAGTTAACCCCGTATTAGGAGGGCTTTTTTTCCGATAACGCCCATATGGCGAAGCTGTAAATCATCGCGACATCCTTCAGGCGACGATAGCGCCCCGAAGCGCCGCCATGTCCGGCCTCCATATTGATTCTGCACAGAAAGGGGCCGCCTTTGGCGATGGCGCGCAGTTTTGCGATCCATTTTGCCGGCTCCCAATACGTCACGCGCGGGTCGGTCAAACCGCCTGTGGCGAGAATGGGCGGATAATGGCGCGGCGCGATATTATCGTAAGGCGAGTATCCGGCGATGCGATCATAAGCCGTCTCATCTTCGAGGGGATTGCCCCACTCAGGCCATTCCGGCGGCGTCAGGGGTAGGCTCGCATCCGACATGGTGTTGAGCATATCAACAAACGGGACCTGCGCCGCAATACCGCCAAACAGGTCCGGCGCCATATTGGCGACAGCACCCATTAACAGCCCGCCCGCTGAGGCACCCTGCGCCACAATACGTCCCTGACGGACGAAATTCTCGTCGATAAGGTGTTGGGCACAGGTGATGAAATCGGTAAAGCTGTTGGTTTTCTTTTCGCCGCGCCCGTCCAGAAACCATGACCAGCCTTTCTCCGACCCGCCGCGCACATGCGCGACGGCATAAAACCAGCCGCGATCGGCGAGGCTTAAGGCTGAAATGGAGAATTCCGCATCCATCGGTATGCCGTAAGAGCCATAGCCGTAAAGCAGCATGGGGGCCGAACCATCCCGCTTTGTCTCCTTACGGGACAAGATCGTGATCGGGATGCGCGCGCCATCCGCGGCCGTCGCGAAAAGCCTCTCGACACGATAGTCCGCCGCCTGATGGCCGGACGGTACGTCGCGACGTTTGCGAAAGTTCTTCCGGCCGGACGCCACCTCATAATCGAACCACTCGGGCGGGGTGGTCGGAGAGGCATAGACGTAGCGCAGAAGGCTTTTATTATATTCCAGAAAGCCGAGTGGCGTCAGGTCAAAAGCGGCTTCTTCCGGCGTGATGGCGGTGCTTTGGGAACGTATGTCCCCAACGGCGTCACGCGGGATAAAATGAATATCGACATTGCCGTCGACGCGCTCCGCCCAGGCGAGATGGGTGTGGCACGCGCTGACACTCATCACGAAATGACCCGCCTTCATTGGCAGAAACGGTTTCCATTCTTCCCAGAGGGTCGGATCATCCGAAGTCTGCATGATTTTAAAATCGATGGCATCCTCATTTGTCACGATCATGAAGCGATCATGCCAGTGCGTCAGGTGATACCGTATTCCGGTCCGTGCCGGACGGAAGATGCGCGGCGTTTCCGTCGGGGTGCGCGCGTCGATCAGGCGTGTTTCATTCGTGTCATGGTCTCCCCGGCCGAGCATGATCCATTTGCGGGATAATGTTTCCTGCAAAGTGAGGAAGTAGCCTGGATTGGTCTCCTCAAATATCAACGTGTCATCACCCCCGGTGAGGGGGCGGCGAAATACCTTGCGGGGGCGACCATGCTGATCCCGCCAGATCCAGAAGATCCACGCACTATCGGGTGAGACGACGAACCGACCTGTCGAATCGGTGATCTCCTGCCCGACGATGTCGCCATTCATCGTATCTTTGACAACGATGCGGTAAATTTCAGACCCCTGCGTGTCGACAGCGTAAATAAAGTAGCGATGATCCGGCGAATGCGCTGTTTCCGACAGAGCGAAATACGCATATCGACCCGCCTCACAATTAGCATCGAGGAGAATCTCCTCCCGACCACTTTCAATGTGACGGCGGAAAAGAATCGGATATTCGCTGCCTTCCCGAAATCGCGATGCATACTCCCACGCGCCGTCAGGCCACGGCACGCTTTCCTCTGCGCCGGGCGTGCGGCCCATCATTTCCTCAAAAAGTCGTTCCCGCTCCGGCGCCATTTTGGCGAGGACGGCATCGGCATAGGCGTTCTCAGCCCTGAGATGCTGCGCAATGTCTTCACGGAGGATTTCCGGCCGTTGCAGGACATCCTGCCAGTTTTCATCCTTCATCCAGGCATAATGATCTGTGCGGGACCGGCCGAGTTGTGTCGTCTCGACGGGGACGCTTCGAGGTGCCGGTGGCTGCATGGGTCTTTCTCCGACGGAGTCATGGAAAATATGCCGGTTAGACTAACATTTTTTTCCCCTTTCGGTGAATGACGTGTCGCCACCCCTAATGGACCGTATTTTGCGGGACGATATTTCTTTCAACAATAAACCCGTCCATCGGGAAGGTGTTAGAATCCGGTAATGCGCGGCCTCGATTTCAGGGATGCGCATCATTGTGCGCCTCACTGTTGAGTCGGGCAGATAAGGAGTTGTAAAATGTTATTTCGTCATTTCAGATTTTCGTGTGCCGCCCTATCCTGTGCAGCGCTCGGCGCGCTTGTCGCGGCGCCTGCCGCCAACGCCCAGACGGTTGTGCAGGCCAACCCATCGACCGCACCGGGTATGCAGTCGAACGTTGCATCCTCAGGCGCCATGCCTGTCATGCGGCAGCAGGGCGCTGCCGTGGCACCCGGTAAAATGCAGGTGGTGGGGGGCAAAAACCTCTCCAACACGGTTCTGACCGCGAAAAGCCCCGGCGTGCTCGGCAGTGACGGCCTGCCGGATATCACATCTGCCGGACCGGGCAATGTCGCCGGTCTGCTTGCGTACTGCGTGCAGAATAAAATCGGCTCTCGCGGCATGACACGCGTTGTCGGACACTCACTCGCGAAACGCGGTGACGTGCAGGGCGACCAGTTTTACTCGCTGGGAGGCCAGGGGCTGCTGCAAACTGCGTCGGCGGAGACGTTCGACGTCTCGACGCTCAGTCAGTCAAGCCGCGTCAAACTCTGCACGGAACTGGCGATCCGTGGGAAAGAGTTCGGCACCGATCGCGCCAAGGCGATGGCAAAGTAAGCCGCTTATGAGGATAGGGCCCGGTCACATTTCGCCTGGGCCCCAATCCGGAAAAAAGGCGGTGAACTCCGCCTTTTTTTTGGGGCCGCTATCTGCCCCGCCGCCTGATGATCAAGTGTTACGCGTGCCTAAAGCCACAATGCGCAGAACACCCTCTTTTGACGTCAGAACCGCCAGTTTTTCCAACCGCGACAAAGTATAAAGTGCGGTGTCGATGTCCGGGGCCTCCTGAAGCTTCAACATCCCGACCAGAAGATGCGGGTCAATCGGCTCTCCGGCCTGGCGTGGTGGCGGCAACATGTGCAGATGCGCATTCAGAAGCGTGTTATCCTGCGCAAGCGCATGAAAAGCTTCGGCAAAATAAGAATTCCTGCTTTTCTCCATCCGCGTACGCCGGTCCGTATCGTAGGTTTCCAGCAGGCGCAGCACCTCGGGTGGCGCTGACTCTTCCGGGATCAGTAGAAGGCGAAGCCGACGCAGAAAAAGCCCGATCACCCGGCTTGAAGTCGCTGCCGCCAGCGGTATGGCCAGAGCCAGACCGATCAATACCGGCGTCATCCAGAGGAAAAGCGAATAAGAGACGGACCACGCCGCGACCGCCAGCAAAAAGCCGAAGAGCGAGTAAATCCAGTAACTCCGTATTACGTCACGCATACTGACGCGCCCATCTTCTCTGTTCTGGGCGTTCCAACCGGAATCTCGGGCATTGAGGATCGAGACTACGGCAGAAGTGTGGATCAGCATGGCGATCGGCGCGATCAAGCCACTGATGATCGTCTCGAACACGACGGAGACGGGCATGAGCAGGGCACCGCCACAACCTCTGAGGGTCGTTCGATCCCGGTAAGCGGCCAGCAGCGCCATGAACTTTGGTGCGAGCAGGACAATCATGGTACCGAAAAACACGTACATGGCCTGGATCGGGTCAACTTGCGGCCAATGCGGGTAAAGCGTCTTCGTATCGCCAAAATATTCAGGCCGGTAAAAATGCGATTGCAGTGAAATCAGAATGCCGAAAAGCAGAAACAGCAGCCATAAAGGCGCGGTGATATACGAGCCGATCCCGACCAGAAGATGCATCCGACTGACCCAATGCAGGCCCTTCGCGCGTAGAATCCTGCCATGTTGCAGATTGCCCTGGCACCAGCGGCGGTCGCGAATGGCGACATCGGTCAGGGAAGGTGGGCTTTCCTCGTAGGAGCCGAAAAGACCGGGCACCATATGAATGGCCCAGCCGCCACGCCGCATCAGGGCGGCTTCAATAAAATCATGACTCAGAATGCCGCCACCAAAGGGTTTTCGGCCCGGAAGGTGCGGCAAACCGGCCTGCTCGGCAAAAGCGCGTGTGCGGATGACGGCGTTATGGCCCCAATAATTCCCTTCCGCTCCGTGCCACCAGGCAATGCCATGCGCGATGAGCGGGCCGTAAACACGTCCCGCAAATTGCTGCATACGCGCAAAAAGCGTCCGACCGCCGACGATGACGGGCAAGGTCTGAATGAGGGCGACATTTTCATGATGTTCCATCGCGGAGACGATCCGGGCGATGAGCCCCCCATCCATGACGGAATCTGCATCGAGGGTCAGCATCTGGGGATAAGCCGCGCCGTGCCGTTTGACCCAATCCTCCAGATTTCCGGATTTCCGATCAATATTCTGCACGCGGCGGCGATAGAAGATCCGGCCTTCCCCATGCACATCCCTGACGAGGTCAAGATAGGCCTTTTCCTCCCGCACCCATATATCCGGGTCTGTCGTGTCGGAGAGGATGAAGAAGTCGAACGCGTCAATATGGCCCGTTCGCACAAGGCTTTCATGAATGGCGCGCAACCCGGTCAGGACACGTTCCGGGTCTTCATTGTAAGTGGGCATCAGAATCGCGGTGCGCGTCATCAGCGTCGGCAGGGGGCCATCCCGCGTGATGCCCAATCCAAGCCCGCCAGCGCGCCAGAGTGACACGAATCCCGCGCAACTCGACGTGAAAGAAAAGGATATCCACGCGCCAAGAATGACGAACAGCGTCAGAACAATAATGCCGAGCGCCGAAACGCCAACGGAATTGAGCACGAGATTCATCTCATAAGCGCCGAATAGCGTCAGGATGATCGCCCCGCCAATGACAAATGCGCGGCGCGCCCAGATATTGGCGGGCGAAGTGACGGGCGTGGCGCGTCGGCCGTGACGGTCAGGCGCTGAGAAAAGGTCCTGCCGCTTCATATCCAAAGGCGCCGGGGGCGGCATGAAATCCCGGGTAGGCGACTTGGCGGTTACGGCGTCCAACGATAAATCCATTTTTCCGAAACGGGGCCCTGATCATTTGCGAGCTGGCATTGCAGCTCAGCGATTTTTGCATCTTTGGGGTAGAACTCAAACATGGTGCGCCACCCTTTGATATTGGGATTGGGCTCAACCACAACATTTTTGACGCTTCCTGCGGAGGTCTCCCAAATAAGGTGGAAACTGGCATTGTCCGGAAGGTTTTCAAAGGGCTTCCCCGTAAAGTCCACGACAATCTGACGCGCATCCGGGTGGTCCGTCACTTCACCGATGCGTGTGGCGCCGATGCGCGCCATGTCGGTTGGCCATGGCGTGTCCCAACCCCAATACATGCGATAAGTGTAGCTATACTCATTTCCCGATTTCATCGGCTCAGCCGGCCGCCAGAAGGAAACGATATTGTCATTGACCTCATTCGGCGTCGGGATTTCCACCAGGTCAACGGCACCCTCGCCCCAATTGCCGACCGGTTCAATCCAGAGAGAAGGGCGTTTCTCATAAAAAAGGGCGAGATCTTCGAAATCGCGGAAAGCCCGGCGGCGCTGCATCAGGCCGAACCCCTGCGGGTTGACGTCATGAAAAGCTGAAAATTGCAAATCGATCGGGTTGTTCAGGGGCCGGAAAAGCTGTTGACGCTCCCCCGTCCACATTTGCAGCGCCTCACTATCATGCGCGCCCGGGCGCCAGTCATCGACATGATGCCGGTTATTACTGTCAAAATAGAACATACCGGTCAGCGCCGCGATCCCGCCCTTGCTGATATTCTCCCGCGGGAAAAAGCTGGTCTGGACGTCAAAGACGGTCGTATCGCCCGGTTTGATCGTGAAGTGGAAAGCCCCCACAACGGAGGGGCTGTCCATCAATGCATGGATGACGACGCTTTTGACGCCAGGCTGCGGCTTTTCAAGCCAGAATTCCCGGAAAAGGGCAAATTCCTCCCCCTTTGGATCACCCGTGCCATTGGCGAAGCCCCGTGCGGAGAGTCCGTAATTCTGCCCTTTCGCCACAGCTCTGAAATAGGATGCGCCCAGAAATACCGCGCACTCCTCCTTCATATCATCCTTGTTGAGCGGGCACCGAAGGCGCAGCCCGGAAAATCCGAGATCATCCGTCACGCGCAGTTGCTGATCCTGATATTTGAACATGTCAGGCTCATAGGCGATAGGGTGCGTCTCACCGTCGATCACCTCATTCATAAGGATTTTCGGGCGGTAGAGGAATCCGCGCGGAAAGAATTCGACATCGAAATAGAGATCATCTTCCGCCCAGAGGGCGCGCTCTGATCTGAACTCAATGCCACGAAACTGGTCGAAATTGAGATTATTGATTTGGCTCGGCAGGGACTGGGCCGGCGCGGCATAGGCGGAACGCGCAAGTTTACGCGCCTTCTCCCGCACAGTATTCGCATCGAAACGGGTCGTCGCAGCCGGATCTTTTGCGAAAGCTTTTTTCAGTCCGGTCAGGTTCAGCACGGATGCGCCTGCACCTAATTTCAGGATGTCGCGTCTAAACACGATTTTCATCTCCCTTGCTCGTATCGCTTTCGCGCTCGGTTATCGCGTTGTAACGCCGGCCCTGTCGGCGCGCACCGCCCGTGATCCATGGATGCCCGCATGGCGCAAGCCTGCCTGGCTGGCAGACTTTCATCATATGTCGGCTTTACAGCAAAGATAGTGCGGCACGGAAACCCTTTTTGCGCAAGACTTCACGATAAAACACGAGTTTATCGAAAAAGATCTGGTCGCCCACGTCGCGCCACCCGTCAAAAGCACTGAGCTCAAACGCATCGGAGAATTTGTCGCTCCGAATGCGCGCCCAGTCATTTTCCGACAGGCTGGGTTCAAAGGGTTGGAAGGTCTTCCCGTTTTCACCCTTGCCTTTCAGCGCTTCCAACCAGCTTGCAGCGCCGAAAGCGAGGAGATCGATCGGCAGGTTTTTCTTCAGGCGGCGACGCATGGTTTCCGTCCAGAAAACCTGGATTTTTGAGGCGCCATCCCCGCCGACACGCACATTCTGGTCACCCATTGCGCCATTCGAGAAGCGTTCCAGCGCCGTCTTTTTGTAGGATGCGGCATCCACACCGGCAGGGGCCTCAATATCGGTCAACACGTAGTCATCGAGGAAACGCGTGACCACACCGCGCAGCGCGTCATCGGCGAGGGCTTCATCAATTGTTTCATACCCGCTGAGAAGCCCCATAAATGCCAAAAGGACGTGCGATGCATTAAGGATGCGGAGTTTCAAATTTTCATAGGGGATGACGTCGTCGACCAATTGTGCGCCGACTGCTTCGAAACGGGGGCGACCCGTCGCGAATCGATCCTCCACCACCCATTGGGTGAAGGTCTCGGCGATCAGCGGCAGATCGTCCTCCAGGCCGCTCGCCTGATTGAGGCGCTGCTTCGCTGCATCATCCATGCTGGGGGTGATGCGGTCCACCATCGCATTGGGAAACGTCACATGCTCGGCAATCCAACGGGCGAGGCCAGCATCCCGCGCTTCGGCAAAACTCAGAATAGCTTTGCGGGTGACATCACCATTATGACGCAGATTGTCACAGGAGAGCACTGTGAAACCTTTTCCGCCCGCATCCCGGCGGCGGGCCAGCCCTTCAACAACATAGCCGAAGAAGCTTCTGGGATGGTGCGGATCCGCGAGGTCCTGCCTGATCGCGGGCGCATCAAGCCGGAAAAGCCCGGTCATCTCATCAATATGATAGCCACCCTCCGTGATGGTCATGGATACGATGCGTGTCGAGGGTGCCGCGAGGGCGGCCAGCACTTCATCCGGCTTCTCCGGTGCGTGCAGATAGGCGCACATGGCGCCAATAATCCGACAGGATTCCGTGCCGTCCGGAGCGGCTTCCGTCAGGCTGTAGAGGCCCTGCTGTGCGTTGAAGCCGCGTGCTTTCCCGGCCCCGCCTGCACCCGGTGTCAGCCCGACACCGATAATGCCCCACTCATATGCGCCGGTCTTGCCCATGACATCATCGACATAGGCGGCCAGATGGGCACGGAAGAAATTGCCGACGCCAAAATGCACGATGCCGGGCGTGATCCTGGACGGGTCATAAGCGGGCCCTGCAACGTTCTGAGGGAGGTGGCGCAGTGTCTCGCGGCTGATCATCATGGCTCCTGACATCAAATGTTTTTTTCATGCAACGCCAAATCGCAGCTCTGCTTGCGTTGCGTCATGCCATCCATGCGGTACGTCTGCCGAATTTATTCTGTATCCCCCCGACAAATGCCCCGCCAGAGCGGCATTCAGCTTCTCGGGAGAAGCACTTTCCGCCTGAAAGGCATTCAGGAAGTGTAACCTGATTCTGAAGACGATCAACCTTGCAGCCCGGTTGGCGGGTCGAGGCCCGGTTTAACGCTGCATCAGGCGGCGGAGATCGTCGGCCGTTTTGTCACTGGAACTCATGAGGATGTCGGCCGCCTGACGGAGATCCTCCCGCAGGAAGGAAAAGACAAAATGCATCTCCGGCAGGGCATCCGGGCCGAGAAGCGGCAGATGACTCAGCACCTCATTGCGTCGGGGTCGCTCAGGCATCTCGCCGCCTTTCCCCGCAGACAGCAATTCGCACCGCCTTGCCAAAGCGCGATAGGCGTGGCTCAAACCATGACGCAGCTCACCGCGCATGTCATTCATCCCGCTGCGCCCCTTGCCGATATTAATGGCGCGCGCCACCAGCATGGTGTCGCTCTGCATCCGGCGCATCAGAGCGGGCAGAACGCTTAATATGGGGTGGCGACGCTCCAGCATGCCCAGATTTTCACGGTTGGCCTCCTCGAGACATTCATTCAACACGAGTTGGAGCTTAGCCGCCTGATCATTCATCGCTTCAAGCCCTGCCCAGTCCTGACGATGGGCTAAAGCGGCCTGCAGAAGCGCATCCAATGCGCGGAACATGCGGGATGCCGTCGTGAAGGCGCGCCGTCGGGCACTGGCATGAAGGACAAGGTAGGAAACGATAATCGACACCACGACGCCCAGAAAGATCGAGGCCAGTCGCTGTGTCAGCGGCCAGTAGGGGTTACCATGTGAGGGCATGAGATAGATGATCATCAGCGTCACACCCGCAAAACGGAGGCTGGGTCTGACTGAAGCGATAAAAGCGATTGGCGTGAGGGAGGCGGCAAAGACCAGCCAGTAATGTCCGTAAAACAGCCGAAGCGTGACGGCAGCCGTCCCGAATAAAGCGCCGATGATCGTGCCGACGATCTGGTCACGCGCCGTTGTGATCGTCTGGCTGATGGTGGATTGCGTGACGATGAGGGAGGTGATTAGCGCCCAGACGGACTCCTCCAATTCGGTAAAATACCCGACAACCCAGCAGGCGATGACGGATACCAGCATGCGCACCATCTGACGCCATGGAGCCTCTCCATCAACCCGCGCGCCGAGGATTGCGCTCAGATTCACGGGAGAGCCTGATGCAGCGTGAGCGGCACCCAACTGATGCCGTCTTTCGATTGAAGCAGGATGAGGATGATATTTTTCTTTTGGTCTCGCAGGCGATCAATCTCATGAGCGAAAGCAGCGGGAGAGTCGATCTCAACCTTTTGCACCTGAAGGATGAAATCGCCAACCATGATGCCACGTTTCGCTGCCGTGCTGTGAGGCGCGACCGATATGACCATGACGCCGCGCTGCGAATCGGGAATGTCGTGGGATTTCCTCAGATCCTCATCCAACGCCACGACGCCCAGCCCCAGATCGGCCATCGTAATGTTTTTCGGTTTAGCCGCCCGCGTGCCGGCGGGTGGCATGTCCGGTTTTTCGGGCGATTTGCCGATCGTCACAGTCGCTTCGTGCGATTGACCATCCCGCTTATAGCCCAATTTCACGCGACCACCGGGCTGACGCGCCGCGATGAGGCGGGCGAGTGTTCCGATATTCACGGTCTGACCATCAATATCTGTCACGACATCACCGGTTTTCAGACCTGCTTTGGCCGCCGGGCCGCCTTTTTTGATCTCCGCGATTAAACCGCCTTCCTGTGATTTAAGGTTAAGGGATTTCGCGATTTCAGGGGTGACATCCTGAAGCTGGGCGCCGAGCCAACCGCGCGTCACATGACCATCCTTGATGAGCTGCTGCAGGACAGGCGCAGCATCATTGGCCGGGATGGCAAAACCGAGGCCGATTGACCCGCCGCCCGTGCTGAAGATTGCGGTATTAATCCCGATAACTTCTCCCGCCATATTGAAGAGGGGGCCACCGGAATTTCCACGGTTTATGGCGGCATCTGTCTGGAGATAATCATTATAGAGGCCGTGATGGATATCACGACTGCGGGAGGAAATAATGCCGCTGGTGACGGTTCCGGATAATCCGAAGGGATTGCCGATCGCCACGACCTTGTCGCCCGTGCGGGCGGTATCGCTATCGCCGAAAGTGACGGCGGGCAGCTTCCCGTCCGGCTTGACGCGCAGGACGGCGAGATCCGTCCGGTGGTCACGGCCGATGATGTGTGCGGGGAGGATCGTGCCATCCTGAAGGGTGACGGAAATCTTGTCCGCATTATGAATGACATGCTCATTTGTGACGATCATGCCGTCAGATGACATGATAAAGCCGGAGCCCTGGGCCTGCATTTCCCGCGGGGGGGCATCCGGCGCGGTTTTCTGCTTCATATAATCGTGGAAATATTCATCCAGGGGTGAGCCGGGGGCAAATTTCGGGATTTGGGGGCCCTGATCCGGGCCGCCATCCGGGCCTTCCTCATCCGAAGATGTTTCCGACATGTCCCCCGGATGGACGGATGCGGAGGCAGAGACATTCACGACCTGGGGCAGGAGGCGGTCTGCGAGGGTGGCAAGACTGCCTTTCTCACGGTCACCTGGCTGTTCAGACGCTGGTTTTTCAGGCGCTTCGGCGGAAGCCGATTGGGCCGACATCAAAGTCAGGCAGGACAGAAGTGAGATCGAGATGCCGTATTGCGCTTTCATGCGGGGAGGGTATCGCAAAATCTCACCTTATGTCAGCCATCTTGACGCGCTGACGCGCCATCCCCGCCTGAAATTTCGGCACGGCTCTTCCCCTCCATCAAGGCCGCCTCATATTTGTGATGATCGAGCCAGACAGCCAATCCATATACGCAGAGAAACCCGACGAGGTTCGACACAAGCTGGAGCGGCCAGTGCGTGCCGAACGTTGCCATGCCGAGGCGGATGATCAGATCAAGCACTGTGCCGAGGCAGAAAACCTCCAGCGAGTGCCGCCCCATCACGGCGAGGATCTGCCCTGGGGAGGAAGACGCAAATCGCGTGCACCAGCTGGAACTCTGCACCAGAATGAAGATTGCGAGAACATCCATGATGCGGAGGGGCCCCAAGCTTGATTTATCGGCAAGAGCCCGGAGGTGAAACAGACGGAGGTCCGGTAAATGGTAAAGTTGGTAAGGGAAGCACTCGATGACCCCGATGATCAGCACTGCGACGCAAAGAGCGCGTAACCGCCCTGAAATCGTCAGATTGCCGCCCAGTCGATGGACCATGAAGGCGAGCAGCACACCGATGGCGAAAATGAACTGCCAGGCAAACGGGTCAAAATACCATCCATCGGAATCGATGACGTTGGGGAGGTTGATGGCGGGGTCCAGATTAACGAGCGCCCAAAGGATGAAGCTCCCTGCCAGCAGAAGATAGGGAGACCGCCGCAACAGCCAGAACATCAGCGGGAAGCTGAGCAGAAACAAGATGTAGATGGGCAGGATATTGACCATATCAGGCAGGGCCTGAAGGGTCACAACGTCCAGGAACCAATCGAAACCGTGACTGAGTTCCGGCTCCAGGAAATCGATCGGCACATCCCATCTGAGGCGCCAGAGGCGGGTCAGGGCGATGTAGAAAAACAGCAGGATGAGTTGGAAGAGATAGAGCCGCACGCAGCGCGTCACGATACGATGAATGGCGACTCGCCATCCC
Organism: Sorlinia euscelidii; assembly: GCF_036452135.1. Classification (NCBI taxonomy): domain Bacteria; kingdom Pseudomonadati; phylum Pseudomonadota; class Alphaproteobacteria; order Acetobacterales; family Acetobacteraceae; genus Sorlinia; species Sorlinia euscelidii. The sequence continues at coordinate 455,396 of NZ_JAWJZZ010000002.1, forward strand.
CCGGCGGGCGGTGGGCGCATGATCAGCCGCCCATAAGCGAGGTAGGAGGCGTAACCCGCCAGCAGGACGAAAATATCCGCCGCATCGGCAAAGCCGAAATTGCGCATGGTCAGTCGGTTCAACCAGTCGGAATAAACGTGGTCTGTCAACATCATCAACAGGGCGAGGCCACGAAGCGCATCGACGCGATGGTCGCGGCGTTTGCGTTTATCAATCCGATTGGCGTCGGAACTCATTTGCACCCCTGTCTCATCGTGGCTTAAAGAGAAGGCGGGCGTCCATGGTTTAAACCGCGCGGCGCGCAACCTGGCGAAATCTTGATTTTCTGACCCAGGGCGGTATAGCGGGCAACCATGCTGTTGAAAAGTGATGTAAGCCATGACGTCAGATAAATCCTCTTTCACTCAGGAAATTCTCCCGCAGGTGAGATCGGTCATCGATGAGATGTGCCAGGCGCTTGGGGTTGGTGAGCTCCTGCAAATATCTGCCATTGCGTCGGCACGCCTTGATGACGGCCATGTTTTCGTCACCTGGCAGACAGCGCGCGAGGCCGCGCCACGCATCGGCGCCATCGTGCAACGTATTGAGGCCGCGCTTGAGAAAGCTCTGGACGTGAAGAAGGCCACGATCATCCTGACGTCACACCGACCGGAACGCGCCGTGCCGGACGGGCGGGCGCCGCGACAGGGGGGTGGACACCGGCCTTTCGCCCTGGCGGAGGGTTCCACAAAAAGTCAGGATGATGAGGAAGGCGCGGCTGTTATCGCGCGTCTTGGCGCGGTCATCGCGGTGGCTTCCGGCAAAGGTGGGGTCGGAAAATCAACGACCGCCATCAATATTGCCGTTGGACTGGCGCAGAAAGGTTTGCGGGTCGGGATGCTCGATGCCGATATTTACGGCCCTTCCCTGCCCCGCATGCTGGGCCATCGCGGCAGCCCGGAAATTCGTGACGGCAAAATCGTCCCGATCGATGCCTGGGGGGTCAAGGCTATCTCGATCGGCTTTATGGTGGATGAGGAACAGGCCGTGATCTGGCGGGGGCCGATGGTCATGGGCGCGATCAATCAGTTCATCAACGATGTTGCGTGGCCTGATCTGGATGTGACGGTGATTGACATGCCGCCGGGGACGGGGGATGCGCAATTATCGATTGCGCAGAAACTGCCATTGGCAGGGGCCGTCATTGTTTCGACACCGCAGGACATCGCATTGCTGGATGCGCGCAGAGGCGTCACGATGTTTCAGCAACTTCGCGTGCCGATCCTCGGACTCGTCGAGAACATGTCTTATTTCTGTTGCCCGCATTGTCATCACCGCACCGAGCTTTTCAGTCACGGTGGCGCACGTGAGGCGGCGGCAGAAAATCACCTTCCCTTCCTCGGAGAAATACCGCTGCTTGCGGAGATCCGTCAGAGTGGCGACGCAGGTGAACCGATCATCATGGCCGCGCCGGATGGGGAAGCGGCTTTGCGTTATAAAGGCGTGGCGGAGGCTGTTCTGCAGCAGATCAACGCGCATTCCAGCCGCAATGATACTTGACGCGCGATGAGATCCCCGATGTGACGCGATGGTGAGAGAGGATGGAAAACCGGAATTATTGACGTGATCAATCGTCACCGTCGGGATACGCGGCAAAATGGGCGCGGCTGACGCATCCGAATCAAGCGAAGCGACAATGAGCGACGCGCGCCTGACGCGGATGCGGAGAACCATTCGATCAGGTAAAATTCCCGCCATCGACGCTAATGCCAGACCTCCACCCACATGATGATTCGATGAGCGTGTGGGATTTCAGTAAAATGTCTGCCGAGGAGGGTAAAGCAGACGCCATTATCACGCGCGCATTTGCGACGATACCCGCCAATGCAATATGGCGCAGAAAATAGCGGTATAACTTGCGGCATCCCGCCGGAATGATTGGCGTTTAACCCCGGTCGGGGGACTTTATATTGCGATTTCCGGCCCGCGCCGCATTAACCTTCAATGATGCCGCGATGTCTGAACGCTGCCAGGATCCTGCTGCGACGACACGCCAAGACGCACCGAATTGAGAGGTTCTGCCGCGCCTCTCTGCCACCGATAGGAGGCCTCCGGGTGAAACGCGGAAAAGTTACGACAAACGCATTTCTTACCACTGTCGAATGGTTGACAAATCATGCCGAGTCGGTTACGTGAATTTGGTAACCGCCGGTCGATCGGCCGCGCGGTCCCCTTTGACATAATCCCCGATAACGCGTGCCTTAATCTCTGTGCAAAGCAGATGTCATCCGGGCCGCCGATTATCACCGTCAATTGGCCATCCCGATCATGGCGCGACCCGCTGCTATGCTCCGTCTCCCATCAGCCCATTAAGGCGCATCCATGCATCTTGCTGAACTCAAAAAGAAATCACCAGCCGACCTTTTAGCCGATGCTGAAGAACTTCAGATCGAGAACGCCTCGTCCATGCGAAAGCAGGATATTATCTTCGCCATTCTGAAGACTTTGGCGGATAATGATCAGGCGATTTTCGGTGAAGGGACGCTCGAGATTCTTCCCGACGGTTTCGGGTTTCTGCGGTCTCCCGAGGCAAATTATCTCCCGGGCCCCGATGATATTTATATCTCGCCGACGCAAGTGCGCCGTTACGGTCTGCGCGGTGGGGACACGGTTGAGGGTCAGATTCGCGCACCACGTGACGGCGAGCGTTATTTCTCGCTCATCAAAGTCAATGCGATCAATTTTGAAAGTCCTGACTCCGTCCGTCAGCGGATCAACTTCGATAATCTGACGCCGCTTTTCCCGACCCAGCCCCTTAAAATGGAGTCTGAGCATGTCGGTGCGGTGGAAACGAACGGCTTCGGCAGTGGCAGCGGAAATGGCAAGGGCAAGAAGGACCAGCGCGACTTTACCTCGCGCGTGATCGACCTCGTCTCACCGATTGGCAAGGGCCAGCGCGCGCTTATTGTCGCGCCGCCCCGCACCGGTAAGACAGTGATGCTGCAAAGCATCGCGGCATCCATCTCCGCCAATCACCCGGAAGTGTTCCTCATCGTTCTTCTGATCGATGAGCGTCCGGAGGAAGTGACGGATATGGCCCGCTCCGTGCGGGGTGAGGTTGTTTCCTCCACTTTTGATGAGCCCGCGACGCGACACGTGCAGGTGACGGAGATGGTGCTGGAGAAAGCCAAGCGCCTTGTTGAGCATAAGCGCGACGTCGTCATTCTGCTCGATTCAATTACCCGTTTGGCGCGTGCCTATAATACGGTCGTGCCCTCATCGGGTAAGGTGTTGACAGGCGGTGTCGATGCCAACGCCCTGCAACGGCCCAAACGTTTCTTCGGTGCTGCCCGTAATGTGGAAGAGGGCGGGTCTCTGACCATTATCGCGACTGCTCTGATCGATACGGGAAGCCGCATGGATGAGGTCATTTTCGAGGAATTCAAGGGCACGGGTAATTCCGAGCTTATCCTTGATCGCAAACTGTCCGACAAGCGCACCTTCCCGGCGATTGATATCACCAAGTCAGGCACACGTAAGGAAGAGCTGCTTGTGGACCGCTCTGCATTGTCGAAAATGTGGGTGCTGCGGCGTGTCCTTGCCCCGATGGGCACAATGGACGCCATGGAATTCCTGCTCGACAAACTCAAATATAGTAAAAATAATGGTGACTTCTTTGAGGCGATGAATAACTGAACTTTCTCATCTCAAAGGTTTTTCAAAGTCCAATTGAAACGGGGCGCTGCGGCGCCCCGTTTTTTTATCCGCCGCTCATTGTCTTTTTGGCGCGTCAATCATCGATCGCGCGTTGGGGGAGAAGGGCCGGCACGAGGATGAGAGTCGCCAGCAAAGTGCATGCCAGCGAAAGCAACAGCAGGATACCCATACTGGCCGTGCCCGGATGTTGCGACGCCGCCAGTGAGCCGAATGCCGTCCCGGTTGTCAGGGCTGAAAAGAGCACAGCGCGCGCTGTCGGCGAGGCAAGCGGGGATTTAACGCCTTCCCGCCAGTTCATGACAAAGTAGATATTGAATGACACACCGACGCCGAGCAGCAATGGCAAGGCGATGATATTAGCGTAATTCAACGTAATCGGCACGGTGACAACAATGATGACGGTCAGGAGCGCGGAGAGAAGCAGCGGCGCTAAAACGAGCGCAACGTCGAGGAGTCGACGTAATATCACGAAGAGTATCAGCGCAATCATATTAACGGCGTAAATAGCAGCATCGGTAAAAGCGTGGATCATTGTCTGGGCACTGCCCACGACTTCGACGGCCGTGCCTGCGACATCCTTATTGACGCGCTGCATATCCTCAACAAAACGGTAAAGGGCTTCGTTGGAAGTGATGCGTGATTTGGGTTGGATGGTGAGAAGCGCCTTTCCATCCGGTGTCACGTAATTTTCAGCCAAAGTTTTGGGCAGATTGTCGAGGGTCACTTCGTCCGCCTGAAGGGAGGATTGAAGTGTCTGAAGCTGCTCCGGCAAAAACCGCGTCAGCGCGTCGTTCGACTCGAGAAGTGTCGTATCGGGCGCTGTCGCAAGTCGCGTGAGCGCTTTCTGGATGCGCAGGAGCGGATCGTCATCGGGGCGCTTCTCCTTCAGGACGATTGACAGGTTCTCCGCCGCTTGTCGCGCGGCCTCCCGCAGATCGACCGCGCCAGGAGGGGGCAGGGGTGTCACGCCGACAAGGGTGGGTAACATGATGGCAGCCGTGTCACGAATCATGGCAAGCTTCTGGTCCTGCTGCGTGGGGAGAAACATCCCCAGCCACATCACGGAATCCACTATGGGCAGCGCGTCGAACGCCTTGACCCATTCTCCCGCAATTTGGAGATTCGGGGCGACGAGCGCGCCGGAATAAAGGGAGGTGCGCGGGTCATCCTGAAGCGCATGAAGGGCGCGCATTCCCTCCGTATGGGGGTTTTTCGTATGGAGTGGGTCCGCATCAAAATAAAGACGCGGTAGCAGCACCATGCCGATCACAGCGAGGATGGCGAAGCCGGACATCACAGATTTGCGGTAACGGCGCAAAAAGCGGTCGCAGCCCGCCATATTCTGTAACCCGGTCTCCGTCACGCCGGCGCGGGCGCGGCACAGGGCGAGCAATGCGGGCAGGATCGTCATCGTGCAAAAAAACGCGATCAACATGCCAATGCCCGCGATCAATCCTAATTGCGCGACACCAACAAAATTTGTGGGCACGAAAGCGAGAAACCCGGCTGCGGTCGCCAGAGCCGCCACCAATATCTGGTGCCCTGTCTCGAACCCCGTTGCCCCGAGCGCGGTGACGCGCATATTGCCCTCCGTGCTGGCGACTTCCTGCGCGCGAAAGCGCACCGAAAACTGAATCGCGAAATCTACGGCGATCCCAACAAACAAGATCGCAAATGCGACGGAAATCAGGTTCAGGCGCCCCACAGCGATGGCGGCAAAACCGGTTGTTATCAGCAAACCGTAAATCAACGTGATGAGGATCGGGATGATGACGCGCGGTGAACGCACCGCGAAAAACAACCAGCATGCCACGAGAATTAGGGAGGTGATCAACCCGATCCCCATACCTTGCGCGACTGTCGCAAATTCCTCATCACTGAGTTGCACCGGGCCGGTGATCATGACGGAGACATCACCGGACTTGACGAAGGGCAGGTTCGCAACCGCCTCATGGATGGCGTCGCTGGCTTCACCCCCTGGCTGCAAATTATTATATTTCAGCACAGGCTTGGTGACGACGAACTGATATTGCCCGGTCATGTCCGCCGTTCCCGGCGTTAATAGACGCTGCCAGGACAGGTTCGTGGGATGTCCTTCTGCCGCGCCTTGCAGGGCTGTGGCGAAGCCGTTCAGTTGCGGTGTCATATTGCCGGGCAAGGTTTCACCATGCGCCAGGCCCTGACCGATCATGCCGAGCGCGTTGAAAAGGCCACGGGCTGACGGGTCCGCGGCGAGGGTCCCCATAAAAGGTTGGGCGGCAACGATGTTATTGAGGAGGGATTCCAGCGCGGCTGGTTCAAGGTAGAGCAGCCCATGCTGGCGGAGATACGGGTCGTCATCCGGCAGCCGGACGAAGCGGAATTTATCATGCTGGGCCGAAAGAATTTGCGCGAGAGCCCGTGCGGTTGCCTGACCTTCCTCCGGGATGCGGGCTTTTATGACGGCGACCATCAGATCGTCATTGCCCGGGAAGAGCCGGTTGATCACGTCATTATGCTGTCGCCAGGGCAGCGACCGGGCAAACATCTCATCCGTATCCGTCGTGACACCCAGCTTTTTAACGGTGACAAACAGGCTGCCAGCCAGCAAAATCACGGCGCAGAACACGACGATGAGGGCGCGGCGCGCGCTGAATGAAACGAGCTGTCGAAGCATGGCGGCAAGCATGGACGGAAATTCCTGTCTCTTTTGCGCCGCGCGAGGCGATGTGCGGCGGTGGAACAATATGGCAAGCCTATCGCGCCATCCTGTCTTGAAGGAAGGCGCGTTACGGCCCCGCTATGTCAACGCACGACATTGCGTTAACGTGCGATATCATATCAGCTTTGAATAAACGTCAAATCAGAGCATTGCGCAGATCGCTTGCCCTTGCACGACATGTCGATCACGTATTTTCAGATTGTTGGCGCAGGAAGGCGATTGTTTCCAGACAGGCTGCCGCTGCTTCTCGCCCCTTATTGTGTATGTCCTTGCGTGACCGGGAGACGGCCTGGTCATTATGGTAGGTTGTCAGAACGCCGAAGGAGATGGGCTTCCCGGTGGCGAGTTGCGCGTTCATGATCCCGATCGTGGTGCCAAGGCTGATGAACTCGAAATGCGCCGTATCGCCTTTAATGACGCATCCGAGGCAGATCACCCCGTCATATTTCGCCTGACGCGCGAGGGCCTGCGCCATGATGGGCAATTCAAACGCCCCTGGCGCCTCAAAAACGTCCACCCCGTGGATGTCTCGCTCGGCAAGCCACGCCATCGCACCGTCGCGCAGACCACCCGTCACGTCCGTATTGAAGCGGCTCACCAATATCGCGAGGCGCGGGGGTGTTTCAAATTTGAAGTCGGGTGGTTGGGGGATGTGTGTGGCCATGATGAGTCTCCTCTCTGAGGCTTTGAAGTTCCGCGCGTCTCATGCCAGATGCCTCACGCTGCGGGATGTTTTTAATCCTGACGGTGACGCGCCCACATCTCGGTTGAGACATCCCGCAAAAAGCGTTCAGGTGCCGTGTCGAGCGCATGCCCCATACGGGTGCGCTTCGTTGTGAGGTAATCACGATTGAACGGGTTGAACCCGACCATGAGCGGATCAATCCTGGCGACTGAAATGCCCAGAGCGGTCAAACCATCACGTTTTGCCGGGTTGTTTGTCATCAGGGTGATGTCATGCACGCCGAGTGTCTTGAGAATGGCCGCCGCAATCTCCCAATCGCGTGAATCGACGGGCAGGCCCAGGCGGAGATTCGCATCCAGCGTATCGACGCCCTCATCCTGCAAGTTGTAGGCGCGGATCTTATTGGCGAGGCCGATCCCGCGCCCTTCCTGCCCCCGCATGTAAATCAACACGCCATGTTCAGCACCCCGGATGCGTGCCAGCGCCTCCCTTAATTGCGGACCGCAATCACATCGGAGGGAGCCGAGCGCGTCGCCTGTAACACACTCAGAGTGGACACGCACCAGGCATCCGGCTTTCTGCGGATCACCTTTGATCAGCGCAAGATGCTCCTGTCCGTCATCGGCGCGGAAGGCTTTGACTTTCAGATCCGTCCCGCCGAAAGCGCTTGGCAGCGCCGCGTCAGCGATAACCGTGACGGGCGACGCTGCTTCCCGCGCGGATGACAATGAAGGCGGCGCGGGTGCGATGGCGTCCCGCCCATTTGCCTGACACCAGGCAATAAGGTCAGCAATCGCGATGAGAGGGATATGGTGGGCCTCACTGAACTTCTTCAATGAAGGCAGGCGCGCCATCGTGCCATCTTCATCAATGATTTCACAAATAACGGCGGCGGGGTTCAGGCCCGCAAGGCGGGCGAGGTCAATGGCGCCCTCCGTGTGCCCGGGCCGGGCCACGCACCCACCGGGATGGGCACGCAGGGGAAAAACATGGCCCGGTGTGCTGATTTCCGCCGGATTCGTATCTGGCGCGGCGGCAAGCTGGATCGTGCGGGCGCGGTCCGCGGCGGAGATCCCGGTCGTAATGCCATTTGTCGCTTCGATACTGACGGTGAAAGCGGTGCCGCGCGGGTCATGCCCGCGGCGTGGCATCATAGGGAGGTCGAGATGGCGGATCTGCGCCTCTTCCAAGGCAAGGCAGATCAGCCCGCGACCATGGAGCGCCATGAAATTGATTGCCTCCGCATTGGCGAATTCCGCGGCAATGACAAGGTCGCCCTCATTTTCCCGCAGGGCGTCATCCACCATAATCACGGGACGACCCTCCCGAAAAGCCTTCAATGAAGCTGCAAGAGCAGGTGGGAGGGGCGCCATCTTCGGGCCCAACGAGGTGATCGCGCGAGTGCTCACAATGTCGCCCCATGACGCGTAAGCGACTCAATATATTTCGCGAGGATGTCCACCTCGATATTTAACGGGTCACCGACCTGCTTTTCCGAAAGGGCTGTGTGCTGCCAGGTATGCGGGATGATCATCAGAGCCATTTCGGCTGCGTCCTGAGGGCCTTTCCCGACGTGATTGACGGTCAGGCTGATACCATCCAGCGCGATTGACCCTTTTTCCACCACGTAACGGCGCAATGACTCAGGAATGCTGACGCGCAGATCATAGACGTCACCGGTTTGGTCCAGCCTGTTGATGTTTCCCACCGCATCGACATGCCCCTGCACAATATGGCCGGAAAGACGCGTCGTTGGCGTGCAGGCGCGCTCAAGATTGACGTAGTGACCCTGCGCCACCGCACCCAACGAAGAGCGTGACAGCGTCTCCGTACTCACGAAAAACGTCGCCTGACCATCCGGTTGAAATGCTGTCACCGTCAGGCAGACACCATTCACGGCGATGCTTTCACCGAGGCTGAGATCGGGAAAGCCCGTCTCAATGGTGAAAATCCGGGCATCTGGTTTAGACGTGACGGATAGAACAGAGCCAAGATTTTCAATGATACCGGAAAACATAATCTGTGCCTTTAAGGTGCCGATGCCGGCGCGACTGTTGATGGAGCAAACAACGGAGGAAGCAGGGCGGTCGGCGACGCATCAGGCGCGCGAAGATGCACCTCATCTTCCCGGCCTGGCGCGGTGCGGATGGTTAACCACTCATCCCATAGATTAAGGGACTCGCAGGCTGTTGTGAGACGGGGGCCGCCCTCAATCAGCGCCCATAAGGCGCCTGCTTTCGCCAATTGCGCGGGGAGTTCCGTGAGGTCATGGCTTACCCATGTCTCAAAACCATGCTGCTCATAAAAATCACGAATTTCCGGCCCGATGACGCCACGCCGGTCGCAAATTGCGAGGATACGACGCCGCATCGGATGATCCGGGACATGCCGCACGGTAAAAAGCGGCTTATCACTCAGGATCGTCCCGGCGCCGGTGATGATGGCGTCAGTCGCGCGACGCACGTAGTGGGCCAAAGTGAGGGATGATGGGGACGTAAACGTCTTCTGACCTGGTGGCGGGCGCATGGAACCGACATGGTCAAGGGCCTGTTTGACGGTGATGAAACATTTGCCCTCCCGCTGCACTTTCGAGAAGGGCGCTGACAAGGCGATGGCGCGCGCAGCCTGCGCGGCAAAAGCGGGTTCCTCCCGCGCGAAACGCACATTGATGCCATTCGGCGCGGCGCGTAAAGCCTTGGCGCCACCGCGCGCCAGCGCATTCGGGTCTTCCGCGCCGATCCACACATGTTTGACGGGGCTGGCAAGGAGGGCTTTGGCGCAGGGGGGGTCTGGCCGAAATGATTACATGGTTCCAGAGTGACAATGGCCGTGTGTATCTTCTCAAACGTGCCGCTTGAGCGGGCGAGATCCAGTGCATTCTGTTCCGCATGTGCCTGGCCTGCCTGATGATGTGCGGCGATGGCAAGGATCTGTCCCTGACGGTCAAGGAGGGCGCATCCCACTGGGGGGTTGGGTGCCGTCGCACCCATGAAGCGCGCGGCTTCCGCGATCGCCGCGTCAAATGCGCCTGCAATGGTCCCCGCTGCCAATGGCGTGTCATCACACGAAGCGCCATGGGCTGGCGCGGCCATATTATGTTGTTCGGTCACAATTAAGCCCTTCAAACACAGAAATTTATTCTGTAGGGCGAAACGAAAGGGCAGCCATCCTCAACGCCGGACGCGGCTTTCCCTTGCGTGTTCTCTCTCATCCGGACTTTAACCGTCGGCTCCGGAATTTGACCGGATCTGCTTGACCCTGGGCGGACCCAGGCGCTCGCGGGCTTGTGCGTGACGCACCTACCGCCGGTGGGGAGTTTCACCCCGCCCCGAGAACAAATTTTGCGCAAAACATCGTCTTGCGTGAGATTTCAATTAAGGCTTCGTGCGCGGTTTTACAAGGACCACGCCACACCCCTTGTTTCACTTTTGTCAATGGAAACAATGACGGGCGGCTAAAACCCGTTCTTCGGATGCGGGAACGCGGTTATTCGCGGCGAAGAATTCGCCCTTCATAGAGCGCAAAACTTCACACATCGCGGGGTTTTAACGATGGAATTCAGCCTGCCTTGCAGGTGCAGCGCCGCGCCTCTCACATTTTGCCGATCGGAATATGACGGGGGAAGAGACCGCGATTTCCTGATGGAGACGCGCTTCCGCGGGGCGAGGCTTAAGCGCCCCGCCCTTTTCGCATCGGAAGAAAATTGCCGCCCTGGGGCGGGATAGACTATCGACGCGAACCAACCCGAACACGGAAGATGCTTTCGGGCCGTGATGAATCCTGTCCGCCGGTCTTCAGCCCTTAAGCAAAAGCCGAGGGCCAGAGATCAGGGTTTCGCGGCGTTGGCACCGCTTGAGACAGAATTGCCAACCGCGCTGACATCGCGCCCGGCACCGCCAATCGTGTGACAGGCAGCGAGGCCGCCGAGAAAAGCGACGGCGCAAGCGAAACGCCAGACGGGTTTAGCATTAAACAAGTTGGACATGATCGTCACCTTTGGTCGGGTCAACGCGGTGTGGCCGCGCTTGCCCCGCTTGTCACGGCATTGCCGGTCGCGCTGACATCACGTCCCGCGCCGCCGATCGTGTTGCAAGCAGCAAGTGCAAGAATCATGGTCGCCGCGACAAGGCCGCGACCGATATCTGAAGTAGATGGTTTCTGCATAGAGTTTCTCCGTAAATAACCAGAGATAAAAAACGTTTTATGATGTCAGGAGTTACTTTTTCATGTTCAAAAATCTGCGCCCACTGGTCATAATGCGACTGGTAGGGGCGTTGCAGGGACGTGGAAGTTCATCAAGCGTCTTCGCTCTGTCACTCATCCCCTTGGAGGAACGCGAATTTGGCCAGACCCATGGTGCTTTTCCGGGATGATCTTCGTCTCGCTGACCACCCGGCGCTCAGTGAAGCCTGTAAAGATAAACGCGACATTATTTGCCTCCTCATGCTGGATAAAGGCCCGAAAATCCGCCCGATGGGTGGCGCGGCGCGCTGGTGGCTGCATGGTGCGATCGCGTCCCTGCGCGCCGCGCTCCGCAAGCGCGGTGGCGAATTGCTGGTTGTCGAAGGGGATGCGCGGGACATTGTGCCGCACCTCGCGCGTCATTTTGCGGTTTCGGACGTCTACGCCCATTATCGTTACGGGTCGGCGGAGCGCGATGTTGACGCGACCATCGGTAAGGCACTTGAGCAGGACAATATAGGGTTTCACCAATATCACGCCGCGGTTCTCTGTCCCCCTGAAACGATCAAGAACGGCGCGGGGCAGGCTTTTAAAGTGTTTTCGGCTTTCTGGCGCGCCATGCAGGCGGGGCCGCCGATTCATCCGCCCCTGCCGCCACCGGCCCATATTTCTTTTATCGCTGACGCGGAATTGCCGGGTGACGTCACGGCTTTTGATGAAAGCGCCTTATTGCCGACCCGACCCGATTGGGCCAAATCGATTGCGGAAGTCTGGACACCGGGGGAAGAGGCAGGGTTGGAAATCCTGCGCGATTTTACAGAAAATGGCCTCGCCGACTACAACGCCAAACGAAATTTCCCGTCATTCGAGGCGACCTCACGCCTGTCGCCCTATCTGCGCTTCGGGCATGTGTCCCCGAAACAGATATTCCACGCCATTGCGGATAAACGTAGTCGGGGGAAGGCGCGCTTCCAGTCAGAAATTGCCTGGCGAGACTTCGCGATTTACAATCTGCTTCACAGCCCCGATATGACGACGAAAAATTTGCGGCCTCAATTCAACCATATGGCGTGGCGGCATGAGCCGAACATGATCCGCCTCTGGCAGAAGGGCCAGACGGGGATACCAATCGTCGATGCCGGGATGCGTCAATTATGGCAAACAGGCTGGATGCATAATCGCGTGCGCATGATTGTCGGCTCCTTCCTTACCAAACATCTGCTGACAAAATGGCAGGAGGGGAGGCATGGTTCTGGGATACGCTGGTCGATGCGGACGCGGCCTCCAATGCCATGAACTGGCAATGGGTCGCGGGTTCCGGGATCGACGCGGCGCCTTATTTCCGTATCCTCAATCCTGTCCTTCAGGGTGAAAAATTTGATGGTCAGGGTGATTATGTCCGCCATTTTATACCTGAGATCGCGAAACTTCCGGACGCTTACATCCAGCATCCCTGGGATGCGCCGGAGGATGTCCTCAAAAAAGCGCAGATCACTCTGGGGAAGGATTACCCGAATCCGTGCATCGACATCAAGGAAGGGCGTGCCCGCGCCATGAAAGCCTTTGAAGCTCTCTAACGTCAGGGCGTCGCGCTCTGAACGGCCTGTTTTGCGGAAACGGTGACAGTATGCGTCGCCTCGCCTGAGACGAGGTCAAGTGGGATCGGCTCTCTGAGGGGAAGGGACGCGTCGAACGATTCGATGACTTCCATATTATCGCGTATCGGGTAGGCATGTGGCCCGATCAGAATCTGATGCCCCTCTGTCAGGCGCATGGGGCCAAGTTCCTCCCCGGCCTCGGAAGCGATGGTAATCCTATCACCATGCATCAGAGTGGCGCAGGCGCGCAGGAAGCCGTCCGTCAAAAGCGAGAAATGTTCCCATTCACTCGGGTGCTCTGCATCCATGTGGATGTGGAAATTCGGCGTGCTCCGCATATATCGCGGGTGCGCGCCATCGTACGACAGGAATGTTGCGAGATTACCGGCGGAGATCTCGACTTTCATTTTCGGTAGCGGCATGGGCAGGGACACGGCTTTTTCAAGCATGGCCTCAAATCTCTCGGGCAATGGGTTTGGCGCGCGCAGAAAAATGCCCGGAACGCGCCCGGGCGCGGGGTTGATCGTGTTGAGATGATCCCGCAAAAGATCGAGATCAACAAAACGGCCAAAATAATCGAGCAACCAGTAACGTCGGAGGGAAAAGCCGAGATTCTGCATGATCGTCCTTTTACCATCCACCTGATAACAGGCGGTCACGTCGGCCCGGCGGGCGGTCCAGACAATATCGGCGATTCAATTCTTGATGTTGTTTTGGATAACGCAAACCATCTTCCGGCTCAAGCTGGCAGTTTGGCCAAAGCGAGGCATTTCCGCATCAGGCTCGGGAGGGCCTGATCGGGGAGATCCTCCATCGCGCACGGCACCGCATCGACAATCATCTCCGGCGTCATGAGGGGGCGAGGCACGATGTCCTCGCGGCGTTCCATGAAGTGACTTCTACCTCATATACGTCAAGATAAAGGGTCAGGTGCGTAAATACATGTTTGACCCGCCCGAGATACAGCCATGGTCCGGCGGACGCACCTTTCTGCAGGCTATCAGGCGGCGCGGAAACGGAAATCCAGTCACTTCCGGGGAGCGCCATCATCGCCGCGAGGAGCCCCTTATCCGGCCGTTTTCGCAATAAAACAGAGGGGCCCGGTCCGCGGATGATCAACGCCGTGCCATGGCTGTCGGGACGCTGTTTTTAGGCGCTTTAACCGGGTAAGATTCAGCTTTTCCCTGTCGATGCGCGGCACAATCCTGCTGCCACGGACATAACATGCATTTCGGCCGTCGCGGCGTGCAGATTGTGGCACCTAGATCGAACAAAGCCTGCGCGAAATCGGACGCCCGCGCCTGCGCAGGCGCGTCGTCATTCAATGTCGCGGCGAGAGTGGCAAGGTGCTTCTTCCCGGCGGGGAGCGGCGTCCCGGCTGCAAAGAG